>CAMAPP010000045.1 GCA_945860095.1 Rhizobium sp. Q54
GGTCAGCGCCAGCACCCGCACCCCCGCCTCGCGCGCACCCTCGCCCTCGCGCGTCATCAGGGGAATCTCGATCCAGAACGTGCTGCCTTCGCCGGGCGCGCTTTCGACGCCGATGCGGCCGCGCAGCAGCAGCGCGAGCTGGCTCGCGATGGCTAGGCCAAGTCCGGTGCCGCCGTAGCACCGATTGATGGCGTCGTCGGCCTGGGTGAAGCTTTCGAAGATGCGCGCTTTGTGCTCGGGCGCGATGCCGATTCCGGTATCGGAGACCTCGAAGCGCAGCACGCTCTCGCTTCCCGACTTTCCCCCCGCCAAAACCACGAGGCCGACGACGCCGTGCTCGGTGAATTTGACCGCGTTCGCCAGGAGATTGAGCAGCACCTGGCGCAAATGGCGCACGTCGCCCGTGAGGCGATGGGGCACGTTCGCGCCGAAATGGATGCAAAGCTCGAGGCCCTTCTCCGTCGCTTGCGGCCGCATGATGGAGGCGACCTCGGCGAGTTCGGAGTGCAAATCGAAATCGGCAAGCTCGACCGCGAATTTGCCCGCCTCGATGCGCGAGAAATCGAGGATGTCGTCGATCAGGGACAAGAGCGCCCGCGCCGCGCTGCCGACGGTGCGGGTCATGTCGCGCTGCTCGACATCGAGGCGCGTGCCGCGCAGCAAATCGCTCATGCCGATGATGGCGTTGAGCGGCGTGCGCAGTTCGTGGCTCATGTTCGCAAGAAAGCGGCTCTTCGCCCTGTTCGCCTCCTCGGCCAGGGCCTTCGCCTCATAGACCTTCTTGATGAGGGTCGAGACATAGGCGGGCAGGACGAGCAAGGCGAGGACGAGGCCGGCCGAAAGCGGGTGGCTGAGATTCCAATAATCGGTCGTCAGCGCGACGCCGAGGAACCCCGCCATGCTGATGCCCGCGGCGGGCCAAATGTACGCCGCGCCGTAGCGAAAGCCGTAGCCGAACGTGATCCAAAGATAGAGCGGATAGATCGCGGCCGCTCCTTCGCCGCCGAGGTACAGCAGAACCGACAGCGTCGTCTGATCGCCCACCATGGCCACGAAACGGCGAGGCACGCATTTGCGCGGATCGGCAAAAATCCAGACGACGATCCCGATCGCCATCGCCAGATAGCCGAGGGCGTAACCGAAGCCCGCGCGAAAATCGGTCTCCGACCCCGCGGGCGAGTCGCCCAAAAGCCCGAAATAGAGCGCGAGCAGCGCGACGATGACGCAGCGAATGATCGCCTGCTGGTGTTCGCTATCGGGCCTGCCCTTCAGGCGGCCGAGCAGCTTGGCCTTGAGGCCCGCGCGCGCCGGAGATTCGCCGTTCGAACCGGTCATCGCTTCGCCCGCCTTCCCGACCCGGCCCTCAAGCGATGCCAGCCCGGCGCACGGCACGCTCGGGCGGGAACCACAGCACGACCGTCGTCCCCTCGCCGACCCGGCTCGCGATCTCGCACCGCCCGCCGTGCAGCTTGGTGAGTTCGATCGCCAGCGGCAGACCCAGGCCCGAACCGCTGTGCGCGCGCGCGCGCTCGACGTTCGGGTGGCCGAAGGGATGCTGGACGCGCGCCAGGATGTCCGCGGGGATGCCGATGCCGTTATCGGCGATCTCGATTCGCAGCCCGTGATCGGCTGCAAAGCTGCAACCGATCGAGATTCGCCCACCCTCGGGGGTGAACTTGATCGCGTTTGAAATCAGGTTGATGAGGATTTGGCGCAGCTTGTCGGCGTCCATCCGGTAAAACGGCAAACTGGGGGGAATGCGCGCCTCGATCCCGAGCTTGCCCCGATCGGCGACGATTCTGAGCCCCTCGAGCACCGTCTCGATGGTGTCGCCGACATCGATCTCGGCCTCGATCAGGTCCGCTCGACCGACCTCGAGCTTCGAGAGATCGAGGATGCCGTTCACCAGATTGAGCAGATGGCCGCCGCTGGTGAAGATGTCGGCGCAATACTCGCGGTAGCGCGGATTGCCGAGCGGGCCCAGAACCTGGCTCTTCATCAGTTCCGCGAAACCCATGATCGCGTTGAGCGGAGTTTTCAGCTCGTGGCTCATATGGGCGAGGAACTCGGACTTGGCCAGGTTCGCGCTTTCCGCGGCCTCCTTGGCGACCCGCAGCTCGCGCTCGACGCGCTTCAATTCGGTGATGTCGGTGTAGGTGACGACGGCGCCGCCCGTGGACATGGGATTGCCGCGGATTTCGACGACCGTGCCGTCGGAGCGTTCGCGCTCGATCTGAAAGGCGACGCCGCGGCGAACCATCTGGTGATAGCGCCGCGCGATCTCGACCGCCTCGCCCGGGCCGTAATCGCCGCGCGCGATACCGTGATCGATGACCGCCTGGAACGTGCCGCCCGGGCGCAGCATGCCCTCGGGCACGGCCAGAAGCTGGGTGGCCCGATGGTTGGACATTTGGATGTTGAGCTGGGCATCGAAGGCCACCATGCCCTGCGCCATGGCGTCGGTGGTGGCGCGCAGCAGCGCGGATTTTTCGTGCAGCAAGCGTTCGCGCTCGCGCCGCTCGGTGATATCGAGCGACACGGAGACGATGGTCACGATGCGCCCGGCCGCGTCCCGGAGCGGCGCCTTGGTGGTGAGGAAGCTCGCCTGCTCGCCCGTGTGGCTGGTCACGGTCTCCTCGACGCCGTGGAGCGTGCGGCCGGCCGCGATCACGCGCCGGTCGAGATCGGTGTGGCGCCGGCCGTATTCGGCGCCGATGAGTTCGCCGAGCGTCTTGCCGACCGCGGCGGAGGGGTCGATGGCAAAAAAGCTCGCGAGATAGTCGTTGATGAATTCGACCCGCGCCGCGTCGTCGGTGGCGCAGATCATCGCGGGCACGGTGTTGACGACCAGGCGCAGCATTTCGGTGCTGGTGTGAATGGCCTGGCGGTGCATGCGGTCGGAAACGCGCAGCTTCTGTTCGAGGGTCAGCGCGCGCCTGCGGATGATTTCCTGCTGCTTGCGTAAGGTCAGAAGATTGCGCCCGCGCGCGCGAAACTCGTTGTGATCGACGGGGCTCAACAGGAAATCCGTGGCGCCCGCATCGAGCGCCCGGTAGCGGAAATCGCGGTCCTCGTACGCCGTCACCACCATCACGGGGACGTCGAAACAAAACGGCAGGCGGCGGAATTCGCGGATTAACGCGTCGCCGTCCATGCTCGGCATCTTGTAATCGGTGACGACCAAATCGGGGGTGCGCTCGGCGAACCATTCGATCGCCGATTGCGGGTCGGAGAAGGCCCGGACATCGACGTCCTTGTCCAAGGTATTCGCCAGCCGGACCAAGATGTTCCGGTTGGTTACACGGTCGTCGATGATAACGATATGGGACATTCCCCGCGCCGCCTTCCCCGCCGGCCCGGCTCGACGGGACCAAATGGCGGATATTTGTCTTTCCCATTAAGGCGTTATTTCGAGCGCCCGGGCAAGACGCCGCTCCCCTCGCTAGGTTCCGCGGATATGGTTAACTAAAGGTTAATTTTCTTCCGCTCTTCCACCGCAACGCTTAGAGGATGGCGCCCGCACGCAAGGCAACCCTGGCCAGCGACCACGGACGCGCCGAGGCCGGGGCAAGTCCGGGCAAGTCAAGTAGGGCGGGCGCGCGAGCCCTGGATGCGGCTTGGGTCCGGTCGTGGCGGAAATAAAAATAATGTAAAACAATCAACAGCTTATTGATATTCTTGAGGCCGTCTGGGGCAAGCTACTGGTGCGTCGAGGCATGCGTCCTAAGTTATTCGAGTATATCGGGTATAAAGCTGCGTAGGCACCAATCAAGGCGGGGACGAAAATCATGACGCGGAAATATTGGTTGATGGCTTTGTTGGCGCTTTCGGTGGCCGTGCTGCCCGCCCTTGCCGAGGCGCGCGCCGGGCGAGGCTCCAGCATGGGCAGCCGGGGGGCGCGTACCTATCAGGCGCCGCCGGCAACCCAGACCGCGCCCGCGGCCAAACCCATGGAGCGCAGCGCGACCCAGCCCGGCGCGACCCAGCCCGGCGCGGCCAATCCGGGCGCCGCGCCCGGCGCGGGCGCCATGGCCCAGCCCTCGTTCTTCCAGCGCAATCCCTTCGCCTCGGGCCTGCTCGGCGGTCTCGTCGGCGCGGGCATCGCGAGCATGTTGTTCGGCGGCGGCCTCAATCTCGGCGGCCTGGGTCTTGCCGGCGGGTTTGGCCTCATGCTTCAGATCGCGCTGATCGGCGGCGCGATCTGGCTGTTGATCGGTTTCATCCGCCGCCGCTCGGCGCAACCCGCCTTTGCCGGCGCCGGCGCCGGTGGCGGCCAAAGCGCGATGGCACGCGAGGCGGGCATGGCGCGCAATTTCGGCGGCCCCGTCGCCGACACCGCGCGCCTAAACATCCGCACCGGCCGAATCGACGAGACGGGCCGAATCGACGAGACGGGCCGGGTCGACGAGACTGCCGCACCGGCGCTAGCCGCGCGGATCAAGGACGATATCGGTCTTGCCAAGGCGGATTTCGACGCCTTCGAGCGCCTTCTCGCCGAGGTGCAGACCGCGTTTTCGCGCGCCGACATCGCGGCCCTGCGCCGCCTGACCTCGCCCGAGATGGTGTCGTATTTCAACGAGCAGTTGACCGATGACGCCTCGGCGGGGCTGTCGAACCGCATCGAGGACGTGAAGCTCGAACAGGGCGATCTGGCCGAGGCCTGGCGCGAGGGTACGCTCGACTATGCCACATTGGCCATGCGCTGGAGCGCGCTCGACTACACGATCGAAACCGAAACCGATCGCGTGGCGAGCGGCAGCAAGACCGCACGCGCCGAAGCGATCGAGTTCTGGACCTTCGTGCGCGGCGCGTCCGGACGCTGGCTGCTCTCGGCCATCCAACAGGGTTAACCCCGCGCCGCGCGCATTCGGTGGCCGCGCCGTCCATGCGCGCCGCTCCGTGTCCGGGCATCCCGGCTTTCGCGGCCCCGGCATGGGCGGCGCTTATCTTTGCGATGCTTGTCGGTGCGATGTTGGGCGCGTCCGCGCCGGCCGAAGCCCAAACGCCGGCGCCCGCCAAGCTGCCGATCTTCGACGTGCATGTGCATTACAGCCAGCCCGCCTGGGCCTCCCACCCTCCCGAAGGCGTCGTCGCCGCGCTCAAGGCCGCGGGCGTGCCGCGCGCCTTGGTATCGAGCACGCCCGATGACGGCTCGCTCGCGCTGGCGCGGGCCGATCCGCGGCGGTTCGTGCCCATGCTGCGGCCCTATCGCGGCGCCATCGGCTCGTCGAACTGGACGAGCGATCCCGACCTTGCCGGCTATCTCGAGACGCGCCTGGCCGCGGGCCGCTATGCCGGCATCGGCGAGTTCCATTTGTTCGATCCGGCCCTCGTCGCCACCAAGCAGATAAAGCGCGTGGTCGAACTCGCGATCGAGCGCGATCTGTACATCCACATCCATTCCGACGCCCGGCCGGTGCGCGCGTTGTTCGCGATCGAGCCGCGCCTCAAGATTCTTTGGGCGCATGCGGGCATGAGCGAGCCGCCCGAGGTCGTGGCGCAAATGCTGGAACGCCATCCGGGCCTCGTGGCCGAATTGTCGTTCCGGACGGGCGATATCGCGCCGGGCGGAAAGCTCGATCCGTCCTGGCGCACGCTGTTTCTCGCCCATTCCCGGCGCCTCATGGTCGGCACCGATACCTATGTCACGGCGCGCTGGGATGGCTACGGGGCGATCGTCGAGGAGCACCGAGGCTATCTCGCGCAATTGCCGCGCGAGACGGCGGAGGCGATCGCCTGGCGCAACGCGGCGCGTATCTTCGGCGCGGGCGAGGCGCCCGAATTGCGCGACTAGGCGTTATTCCAGCCAATATCCCGCCTGGCCCCGCGCGCGCATGAAGGCGGCGAAGCGCGCAGACTCGTACGCCTCGGCGAGCCAAGGCGCGAGCGCCCGCCCGTCCGAATCGGCGGCGTAGAAATCGAGAAAAATCCGAATCCAACGCTGATGGGGCTTGGGCAGATGCAGATAGGGGAACATCCGCATCTGGCGCCGGGCGAGAGCGAGATCGCCGGTGCGGTGCAAGACCAAAAGCGCCGAGGCCAGGCTCGTCCGGTCCGCCCCGCCCGAACACGTCATCAGCACGGGCGGGCGCGCGGCATCGAGCGTGGCGAGCAAATCGACGAGCGGCGCGCGTTCGGGCAGGCGCTTGGATGAGAGCGAAATCTCGGCGAAATCGATCCCGAGACGCACGCAGCTTTCGCGCATGTTCCGGTACCAGGACGCGTTCGGATTGGGGCCGCGCAGATTGAGCATCGTTCCGAGACCAAGATCGCGCGCGAGCGTGCGTACGTGGCCACCATAAATTTGCGCGGCGCGAAAGGTGCGGCCGTCGATGCGCTGAACGTTATAGGCGCGCGCGAGAAACCAGGACCAGAGGGGCAATTCGCGCCTTCCTAGGGAGCGCCGAGCACGGCGTCGCGAACGAGCTTCTGGAACATGTGGACGTGATGCTCCGACAATTCGGGATTGGCGCGATTGACGACGAACCGCCCCTGCCGGTAACCGGGCGAACGCAAGCCCCGCTGCACGTTCTCGCATAACCCCGCGTCCTCGGGAATGAGAATATCGCAGGTATAGTCGACCATCGCGCGCTCGGCTTCATTGAGTTCGGCGTCCTCGAAGTAGAAATCCCAGACCTGCTCGGTCAATTCCGGCCCCTTGGGGACCATCTGGAACACCGCGAGATTGTTGCGCCCGGGCGAAATGAAGAACGCCGTGTTCGGCCACAGCCAGGTGTAGATCGCGTTTTGCACCGGATCGTCGGCGCCGACCGCATAGGCGCGGTTGTCGCCCACGGCGCCCGCCATGATGTGGCTGGTGGTGAATTCATGCTCCCACACCCGGAACGTCGAATAGTCGAGCAATTCCGCCAGCGCCGGATGGGCCGGCGCGACGTGGTAGGATTCGAGATCGTTGTCGACCAACGCCTTCCAGTTCGCGCGCGTCTCGACCCGATGCGAACGGGCGAGCGTCAAGCGGTCGAGGCCCGGGCAACGCTCCGCCATCTCGCGCGCCATGGCGCCGCCGATCTCCGCCAGCGGTCGCGCGCCCGAATCGAGATTGACGAACAGCAAGCCCGCCAGGATTTCGACGCGCACCTCCTTGAGCGCCGCCGCGCGGCGGTCGAAGCCACGCGCGCCCTCGATGCCGCGCGCCGTTTTGAACGCGCCGTCTATGTCGTAGGACCAATTGTGATAGGGGCAGACGATCACGCTGCGCCGGCCCTTGCCGTCGAGCAGGCGGTGCGCCCGGTGGCTGCACACATTGTGGAAGGCGCGCAGCACGCGGTCGCGCCCGCGCACGATCGCGATGTCGCGCCCGGCGACGATGGCGGTCGCATAGCTGCCGGGCTCCGCCACCTCGGCGGCGGGGCCGGCGTACAGCCAGCTGCGCGCGAAGATCGCCTGGCGCTCGCGCTCGTAAATCGCCGGGTCCCAATACCATTGCGCGGGCAGGGTATGGGAACCCTCCGCCTCGTCGGCAAAGGCGCCTGCGTCGAAAATCGAACTCATCTCGGACATCCACCCGATCCTTGCGTTTGACCTTCCGCGCCGGGCATCCATGGCGCCGAACCGCCAAGGCAGGAATCGGCGCGGCCGAGCATCTCGGGCGGTATTCATCCAGATCGTCCCGCCGCCGTCCACCGCCATGCCTCGGGATGGCCCACCGATGGGCCTTGCCTCCAAACGCGGCCGGTCGCTAACCTTTCCGCGCCGCGCGCCTGCGTGGCGCAGCCATCGCACGATGCGCGATGTGAAGGAGCGAGCCCTGGGCAAGAATGTCATCGTCGTCGGCGCGGGCGTGGTCGGCCTCGGCTGCGCGAGCTATTTGCAGCGCTTCGGGCACGACGTCACCCTGATCGACCGTCTGCCGCCGGGCCGCTCGACGTCCTACGGCAATGCGGGCGGCATCGCGGGCACCTTCGTTCTGCCCCTCGCCATGCCGGGCCTGATGAAGAAATACGTCCAATATCTGCTCGACCCCGAGGGACCGGTTTCGGTGCGCTGGTCGCATTTTCCGCAATTGGTGCCGTTCCTCTGGCAATTCTGGCGCAATTGCCGGCCCGAGCGCGTGCGCGAATGCACCGCCGCCCTCGCCGCCTTCATGCCACCGTCCTACGAGGCCTGGGAGCCTTTGTTCAAGGACGCGGGCCTGATGCACCTCGTGCGCCACAATGGCGGGCTGTGGCTTTACCGGGACAAGGCCGCGCTGATGAAGGATTGGCTGTTCTGGCGCGGCCGGCGCGACAACGGCTTCGAATTCACCGAACTCGACGCCGACCTGCTGCGCCAAACCGAGCCCGCAGTATCGCGCGAATGGCAGGCCGCCATCCTCGAGCCCGATTGGTATTCGGTCGCCAATCCCTACGAAATCTCGGTCGGGCTTTACGCCCATTTGCGCGCGCGCGGCGCCAAGCTGATCGAGGCCGAGGTGCGCGATTTCGAGAAGACCGCGAACGGCATCGGCGCGGTTATCACCGACAAGGGCCGGCACGCGGCCGATGCGATCGTGATCGCGGCGGGCGCCTGGTCGCACAGGCTAGCGAAAAAACTCGGCAGCCGCGTGCCGCTCGAAAGCCAGCGCGGCTATCATGTGACCCTGCCCAAGGCCGGGGTCGAAACCCGCCACACCGTGGTCGTCGGCTCGGCCAAGATCGCGATTTCGACGCTGAACTGCGGCGTGCGCATCGTCGGCGCCTCGGCCTTTACCGGCGTGGACGCACCACCCGATTGGCGCCAGTCGAAGATGGTTCTTGCCTGGGGCAAGCGGGTCCTGCCCGGACTCGACACCGAGGGCATGACCGAATGGTTCGGCGAGCGGCCGCTGACGCCCGATTCGATTCCCGTGATGGGCCCCTCGCCCCATTTCAAGAACGTGTTTTACGCCTTCGGGCACAGCCATATGGGACTGACCACGGGAGCCGTCACCGGACGGCTGATCGCGCAAATGGTTTCGGGCCAGGCGACCCCCATCGATATGCACCCCTATCGCATCGACCGCAGCTACTGATTCGCTTCGTGCCCCGCCCGCTCCGACGCGGCCGCGCAAAAGGATGACCGATGATATTTTCTCCCGAGGAATACGTGCGCCGCATCGCCAAGGTCCGCGCGCGAATGGCGGAGGCCGGCATCGACGTGCTCGTCGAGGCCGATCCCGCGAACATGAATTATCTCACCGGTTACGACGGATGGAGCTTCTACACCCCGCAAGTCGTCGTGCTGGCGATGGACGGCGAGGCGGTGTGGATCGGGCGCGGGCTCGACCGCGGCGGCGCGCGCCTCACCTGCCACATGGCGCCCGAGAACCTCGTCGCCTATCCCGATCATCTGGTGCAGCACCCGACCAACCACCCCATGCAATTCGTCGCCGAGGAAATGGCGCGGCGCGGCTGGGACAAGGGGCGCGTCGGCATCAACGACGATTGCTTCACCTTCTCGCCCCGCGCGCGCGATACCCTCGAGGCAGCGCTGGCGAACGCGCGTCTGGTGGCGGTGGATTTGCTGGTCAACTGGGTGCGTCTCGTCAAATCCGACGCCGAGCTCGCACTCATGCGCAAGGCCGCGCGCACGGTCGAGGGCATGTTTGCGGCGTATTACGCCCATATGCGCCCCGGCGTGCGCCAATGCGACGTGGCGGCGGAGATCATCAAGGTCCAGGTGGCCGGTACCGCCGAGGGCGGCGGCGACTACACCACGCCCATCTTCATGCCGGTCGGCGAACAGACCTCGGCCTCGCACCTGACTTGGACCGACCAGATCATCGCGCCCGACCAGACGACCTATCTCGAATGCGCGGGCGTCCACCGGCGCTATCACTGCCCGCTCGCGCGCACCATCCATCTCGGCCCACCGCCGCAAAAACTCCTCGACATGGACAAGGCCATTCTCGAAGCCATGGACCGCGCGCTCGAACAGGTGCGCCCGGGCAATAGCTGCGAACAGGTCGAGGCGGCGTTCCGCGCGACCTTGGCCAAGCACGGTCTCAAGAAGGAATCGCGCATCGGCTATCCCATCGGCATCGGCTATCCGCCGACCTGGGGCGAGCGCACGGCCAGCCTGCGCCAGGGCGACCGAACCGTGCTCGAGCCGAATATGTGCTTCCACATGATTCTCGGCATGTGGCAGGGCGATTGGGGCTTCGAGACGAGCGAGTCATTCCGCGTGACCGAAACCGGGCACGAATGCCTGGCCGCGGTGCCGCGCGGCTTGAAAGCGATCGTCTAGGCACGAATTAGGCGGTTGGCGCGCCGGCGAGAAACGCCGCGACGCGCGGCTCGGCGGCCAGCTCCGCGAGCTCGGCGGCGCTCGGCAATTGGGGCTTGTCGCGGCTCGCGTTCACCATGCACAGAAATCCGATCGCCTCGCCCCGCGTCGCGCGGAACTGGTGCCAGGTCATGGGCGCGATATGCACGAGATCGTGGGCGCGCACCGCATGAACGCGTCGGCCGACCAGACAATGCCCGCTGCCGCGCAAGATCATCACGGCATGGACATGAAGGTGGCGCTCGAGTGTCGAGTGGCCGCCGGGTTCGACTTCGAAATAGCGCAGCTCGCAGCCGAGCTCGGGCGAGGCGAACAGGGTTTGGCGCGTGATGCCCGAAAAGGGAGCGTCGCCGTCCGGCTTGTAGGCCAGAAGATCGACGCGGTCCCAGCGAAAGTCTTCCTCGCGCGCGCGCAAATCCGCAAGCGGCGCGGGCGTCGCTTGTCTTGCCGTATTTCCCTCGCCCGAATCGGCCATGGCGAACCTAGCGGTGGACGTGATCGCGCACGCGCGCGACGAAATCGGCGGTTGCGCGCGTCACGTTCTCGCGCGCAAGCAAAAGCGCGCCGCCGATCAACAACATGGTATCGCGACCGTAGAAATCGAGCATCTCCGGAACGCGTTCCGTCGTCATGCCGCCCGCCGGCACCGGCACCGCGGGCTTGATCGGCCCCCAGGGCGCGCGCGCGGCATCCGCGACGCGGCGGCACATGGCGGCCGGCCAGGCGAACCGGCCGCCGTAATTGACGAAGATCGGCGCGTCCACGCCGAACAGGCGGAACAATTTTCCGAACATGAGCGCGGGCGCGATGCGCGCGCCGCCGGTCATGGAGGGATGGCCGAGAAAGGCCATGCCGGGGAAGGCGCGCACGGCGGCATGGAAGTTCGGCATGCCGACGACCATGGGCGGAATCATCACGGTCTTGACGCCTTCCTCGCGCGCGAGCGCGATTTGCGCGCGCATCCGCTCCCAATCGCCGGTGACGCTTGGGACGTATTGGGTCGCGATGCCGGTTGCGCGCCGCGCGACCGCGATCGCCTTGACGATGGCGGGCACGCGTTCGGCGAACGGACTGTAGGCTTGATCGGCGATGCCGTGATCGTCCTTGATGAAGTCGAGTCCGCCCGCGGCCATCCTGCCCGCGAGCGCCGCCAATTCCTCGACCGACTGGCCCTGGGGCTTGAGCGCGGTGCAGCTCAGCGCGCGCGGCCCCGCGCCGCATTGCGCGCGGAGGCCTTCGATGCCGTGGCGCGGACCGCCGAATGCGGCGAGTATCTCCGTCGGCAGTTCCACGTCCTCGAGCGTGACATCGTCGTGCATCGAGGTATTGCCGAACACCATGTTCAAGAGCTGGCCCGCCTCGGGGCCGAGCGTTTCGGCGGCGAGCGAAACGCGCACCGCGAAGCCGCCGCTTTCATGCGCGGCTATGTCCTCGACCCGGCCGACGATGTGCGCGCCGATGCGGGGCTGCATGACGGCCGCGAGCGGCATCTCGACGCTTTGCTCGACCGCGATGCCTTGGGCGCGCGCCGCGATATCGCTCGGCGCGCAGCGCACGCGGTAGGTGACGAATACTCGCGTCATGAATACGGCCCGGTCCCGAATGCCGACGATACTTGACCCGGCGAAAGATCGCCCGGCCTGGGGAGAAAGCCCGCGCCATGCACGCCCGTCAAGAGCGGCGATCGGCTAGATCACCTTGGCATCGAAGGGCAGGCGGCCCTCCCGGTCCTCGATTTCGATCACCCAGAGATCGGGGTCGATCTTGCGGTTGCGCGCGATATAGGCGTCGGCCACATCCTCGGCGACGAACGCGGGGCCGGTGGCCCGCAGCCAGGCACGCGCGCCGCCCGCGTCGCGCGTTTCGGCCAGAACCGAACAGCCCTGGGCGAGGCGATTGAGCTTGACGAGAACGGCGCCGCCATCGGGATCGCCGCGCCGGACGACCGCGATCGCGATGTTTTCTACCGAGGCGCGGCGCACGGCAGCCTTGATCCAGATTTCCGTCTTCAGACGCGGCTCGGTCACGGACACGGGCGCGCCGCCCCAACGGCCATGGCTCAGCCCTCCAGGCGAAAGCGAACCGGCACCAAGATGATGGCGGGCGCCGGACGGCCGTTCACCAAGGCCGGTTGCAGCCGCCACGTTTGCAGGGTTTGCGCCGCCGCGCGGTCGAGCGCCTCGTGTCCGCTGCTCTCCACCACCGCCGCGGAGGATGCGCGGCCATCGGGCAAAACCTCGATGCGCACGACGACGCGGCCCTCGATCCCGCGCCGTCGAGCCGATTGCGGATAGGCGGGGCTCGGCGTTTCGGCCGCCCCCAAACGATAGCGCGGCGCCAGCGTCGCGCCCTCGCCCGCCGCCTCGCCGCCTCCGGCGGCGCCAGCGGTCAAGGCGGCTTCCTGCACGGCGGCACCGGCAAGGGCGGGCGGCGTTCCTCCCGCCCCCGCAGCTTCCCCCCCGTGCGCCAAGGACGTAGGCACGGCGTGACCCGCATGGCGCGCGGCAACCACATGGGGCGCGCCGTCCGCTTGCGCGGCAGCGTCCCGACTCGGGCTTGGCGCGTTTGCCGCTCGATCGGGGGCACGACGTTTTTCGTCCGCGCGGCCGTCGAGACCAAGCGCGGCGTTGGCCGCGCGCGTGGTCTCGACGGGGGCACGCGTCTGGGCCGCGCCAACGATGGATGGCCGGTCGATGGATCGGCCGTCGATGGTCACGATCTCGACCGAGCCGATAACGACGGAGGCCGCGCCCGAACTTGAGCCCGCGATCAAGGCGCCCGCGACGCCCGCGTGCAGGGCAAGCGAGAATCCGACATACAGCCACAGTCGCGCGCCGCCCTCGCCCGAGGCGCCCAAGGCGCCCCCCGCAGAGGACGGCCGCGCGGACATCGCCGCGCGCAAGGCCCGCATCCCCGCCAGTCCCGCCCGGCCAGAGCCCTAGCGCGCGGCCACGCGCACCTCGCGCCGCGTCGCGGCGAGCGCGGCGAAGGCAGCCGCGAGACCGAGCGACCACGCGATATCGATGGTCACGACATCGGTGATCGCGGAGAGATTCGAGCCCTCGACGCTGCCGAGCGCGAAGGTGGCGAGCCAAAGCGCCAATTGATTGACCGCAATCGCGGCGCCCACGCCCAGAATCGCGCGCACGGCCACCCCGGCGGTGCCCAGTCGCCGGATCGCCCACAAGGCCGCTTCCATCGCCAGCCAAGCGGCGATCAGCATCGCCGCACTCCACGACAAGGCGTCCGCCGACCACGAATAACCGAGAAAGGCGAAGCCTGCGACCTGATTGCCGAGCCAGAGCGCCACGACCGCGAACAGGGCATCGCGGCGCGCCAGCGTAAGCGCCGCCCAAGCGGCGACGGCGGCGAAGGGAGCGACGCAGGCGAAGGCGAGGGTCGCGAAAATGCTCGGCACGAGGAGAGCGCCGAGCCACAGGGCGCGGGGGCCACGCGGGGCGGCGGCCGGATCGGCGAGCGAGCGAAGCGATGCCATGGAGATCTCCTTCGGGGACGGGTTCAGAGCTTGACGCCCAGCCGGGCGGTCACGGTGCGGCCGGGCAAGGGAAAGGCGTTGTAGGTGCCGTAAGCGGTGGCGCTGGCGATACCGTAATTGAAATACTCCTTGTCGAACAGGTTCTGCACGCCAAGGGACCAGGTCGCCCATTCCAGGCGCCCGCCCAAGCGCAAATCGACAAGCTGATAGCCCGGAATGCGCGGCTGAAAATTCGCCTGGTCGTTGTCGAACCGGCGCGAACCGGCATAGCGCCAATCGAGATCGAGCGCCGCGAGCGGCCCCCAGATATCCCAGGACGCGCCGAGGCTCGACGTCCAGCGCGACACCAGCGGCACCTCGCGCCCCCGATTGACCCCGCCACGGAACTCCGCGCGCAAATAGGCAAGACCGCCCTTGAGCCGCAGCGCCTCGGTGAGGGCATACGAACCTTGCGTCTCGCCGCCCACCCTTCGCGTCGGATCGAGATTGAAATTGACGAAGGTCGCCGGGCTGAAATGCAGCTCGTTTTCGAGGTGCATGACATAGCCGCCGACTTGGCCCTCGAAATCGCCCCATTTCGCGCGCAGCCCGCCCTCGATGTCGCGCGAGGTTTGCGGCTTCAGCGCGAACGTCACGGGCACGCCGAAGCCCGTCGTGCCCACGCGCTCATCCACGTTCGGCACGCGCAGATTGCGCCCGAAACGGGCGAAGGCGGTGAGCGGCGCCGCCAATTTCTGCTCGACACCGAAATGCAGCGCGTACTCGGCATCGTCGTCATCGCGCGCCAAGCCCGCCGCCTGGCCCGCGGCGCCCGGCGCGTTCGCGTCGAACCGGTCGCGCGCGCGCATCTGGATTTTCTCGAGCCGCGCGCCGAACGCGACATTGGTCGTCTCGGTCGCCGCGATCTGGTTCTGGCCGTAGAAGCCGAAGGATCGTTGGTTCAAGTCGTAATGATGGTTCGGCGCATCGTTCACATGGACCATGCGGTCAGATTTGTAGAACGCATGATAGAAATCGATGCCCGCCACGCCCTTGGCGGGTTGGCCGAGCACCGTATGTTCGACATTGATCCGAGGGGTGAGCGACCAGGTTCTCAGCCGCGTGTCGGTGTAGGTGTCGTTGGCCGCGCCGAATGCGCTGAAGAAGCCCGATTGCTGGCTCTTGTCGCGCACGCCGGCATCGAGCACGAGCTCGCCCCCATCCCACAGCACGCGCGTGCCGCCGAACGCCAGGTTTAGGCCCTGCTTGTCCGAAAAATCGCGCGGCGTGGCGGTGCCGCGCCGGTCGCCGGTTATCTGGCTGCCGGTCAACGTCACCCGGCGCCCGGCCGGCAGGCCCAAATCCTGGTCGTCCGCGGACAGATTGACGTAGAGATCGCCGTTCTCGCCCGCATGGCGCGCCTCGAACACGGCATTGCCTTGGCGCAGCCGGTTGTTCTCGCGGAACGAGGCGGTGTCGATGGTATTGCCGTTGAACAGGAACGTGAACGCCCCGGCGCTTTGGCTGGCGTTCATCGTGCCCTCGCGGTAGCCGTACGAACCGATGGCGGCCTCGGCGCCGTAGGCGGAGGGCCGGCCCGCGCCCGTCTTGGTGACGATGTTGATGGCGCCGCCGACCGCGCCATTGCCGTAGAGCACGCCGCCCGCATTGCCGCGGATGATTTCGATGCGCTCGATCGCCTCGCGCGGAATCGCGGTGTAGTCGATGCCGGCCAAGTCGAGATCGTTGAGCCGCCTGCCGTTGACGAGCACGAGGGTGTTCGACGAGGCGGCGGCGCCGAAGCCGCGCATGTCGATCACGTCGCGCGCGCCCGCGTTCATGCCGTAAAGGCTTTGGATTTGGATGCCCGGCTGGCGCGCCAGCAATTCCTGGAGCGTGAGCGCGGGCGAGCGCATCACCTCGTCCGACGTGATGATCGTGGTGGAGGCCCCGGCGATGCCGCCGCCCAAACGCGTGGCGGTCACCTCGACCTCGTTCTGGACGTGTTGGGCAAAAGCGGGCGGCGCGGCTAGGGCTAGGGCTAGAACCAGGACGGCAGCTGCCGGACGGCGGCGATCACATCGCGCGAAGGTGAAGGTCATGTCGTGCTCCTGTTTCGCAGGCCGGGCGAAAAGCACCGGCCGGTTGCGGGGGCGACGACGCGAGGGAGGAGCGCGCACGCGCATCGCTCCGCCTAAAGGCGGATCGGCTGCGAAGCCATTGCGGGCGTCCTGGGAAGGCGCAAACGTAAGGCACGGTCCCTCGCATCGGTCGGATCGTCACCGCTGCGAAAGACCGCTCCGTGTGGATCGTCCGTCCACCGGTTGGGTGACCGCGCTGGCAGGTCTCCTGGCTCGCGGGTCAACGCTTCGTTGGTCCGGCCTTCCCAGTTTCCCAGTGGCCGTATGGACCGAAGCTCGCCGCTAACAGTTGCGGGGACAGCCGCGGATTTGCGCCCTCATGGCGCGTCACCGCGTTCCCTCTTGCCTCCCCGGCTTGCACCGGGGAACCAGCACGTGGGCCAGGATTCCGCCCGCGAAGGGTGGATGTCAAGGTCCGGCTTCAGGACGGAACTTCAAGGCGAGCAAACTCTCAACCGAGCGCTTCGTAGGCTTGGGGCCGGGTGTCGAGAAAGCGCTCGAAGGCGCCCACCACCAGGGCAATATCCGCCTCCGTCATGGCCGTGGACAAGCTGGCGAGCGTCGCGTGCGCCATCAGGATGCCTTCGTCGGCGAAAAATCGTCCGAGCGTGGCCATGGCTTCGGACTCGGCGGCGCTCCGATGGGCCTCGCGGTAATTGCGCGGCGCGCGGCGCTTGGGATGGATGCGAAACAGCGAGGCCGCGCCCGTGACCGAGAACGGCGCGCCGCGGCGCGCGATCGCCGCGCGCAATTTCTCGCGCACGGAGTCGCCAAGGCGTTCGAGCCCATCGCACGCCGCCTCATCGAAGGCGTTCATGCAGGCAAGGCCCGCCGTCATCGAAAGGGGATTGGCGGAAAACGTGCCGCCTTGCGCCACGGCCGGCCGGCCGCGGCTGGCATCGAACGCGGCCATGAATTCGGCCCGGCCGCCGACCGCGCCGACTGGCAAACCCCCGCCCACGATCTTGCCCAACGCGAACAGATCGGGTTCGAGTCCATAGCGCGCCGAGGCGCCGCGATGGGATTGGCGCAGATTGATGACCTCGTCCGCGATCACCAGGATGCCGCAACTTCGCGCGACCGCCGCGAGGGCGGCGAGAAATCCGGGTTCGGGCGTCACCAGGCCCGCGCGACTCGGCATGGGATCGAGCACGACGGCCGCGAGCTTATGCGCGTTCGCCGCGAGCAGGGCGCACGCGCTGGCCGTGTGGTTGAACGACAGCACCACCACGGAATCGAGCACCGCCCGGGGCGTGCCGCGATAATAGGGCAGTACCGCGGGCGCGCTTTCGAGGCCCCAGTTTTCGGGCGAGCCCGTCTGGCTCGGCTCGATCCAATCATAGGCGCCGTGATAGGCGCCCTCGATCTTGGCGATCCCGGGCTTGCCCGTGTGGGCGCGCGCGGCCTTGACCGCGAACATGACGGCCTCCGAGCCGCTATTGACGAAGCGCAGGCGCTCGAGGAACGGCACACGGCCGCACAACAGCGCCGCCAATTCGATTTCGGTTTCGGTCGGATTGGCGAAGGCCGAGCCGTCCTTGAGTTGGCGGGCGACGGCCTCGATCACGGGCGCGAAGGCATGGCCGTGAATGAGGGACGCGAAATTATTGTTGAGGTCGAGAAAGCGCCGGCCGTCGAGATCGTAGAGATACGCGCCCTGGCCGCGCTTCATGTAGCGCGGCGAGGGATCGCGCTCGACGGTCGCGCGGCTGGTGCCGTCGGGAAATACCGCGCGCGCGCGCGCAAACGCCGCTTGCGACGCGGGGCCGATGGGCGCGTTCGGCGTGCGATCCGATATCGACTTCCCCATGGGCCGCTCCTGCTTGCTTAATTACTGACTTGCGTACTTGGCCGCCCAATCCACTCGGCCGCGGGATGTAAGGCTTCGGCGATCGGGCACGCGCGAGGACGATGTCATGGCAAACCAACATCCCCCGGCCTAGGCGCGCCGTCCAGCCGGGGACGACGCGCCATTGCGCGCGCGGGCGCTCTATCCGATCCTACTCGGGCCAATTCCGTCTTGGGCGATTCCGGGCGGCAATTCCGGGCGGCAATTCCGAGCGGCGATTCCGGGCGACGAACCGCAAGGCACGTCCGGCGCGGCGAAAGGGGACCTGGGCGATGGCCAAGGACGAATTCGACTACGTCATCGTGGGCGCGGGCTCGACCGGCTGCGTGCTCGCCAATCGCCTGACCGAGGACCCGAACGTCGCGGTGCTGCTGCTTGAGGCCGGGCCCTGGGACCGCTCGATGCTCATTCACATGCCGGTCGCCATGGCGGTCATCAAGGACAACGCCGCGGTCAATTGGCAATTCCCGACCGAGCCCGAGCCCCACCTCGACGGCCGCACCGATGTCTATCACCGCGGCAAGGTGATCGGCGGCTCGTCCTCGATCAACGGCATGGTGTTCCTGCGCGGCAACGCCGCCGATTACGACGGCTGGGCGGCGGTCACGGGATTTCCCGAATGGTCCTACGGCCATTGTCTCGCGTATTTCCGCAAGCTCGAAACCGCCGCCGCGAAATCCGCCAGCCCCTATCGCGGCGATGCGGGGCCCTTGCGCGTCGGCACGGCGCCCGCGACGCACCCGCTGCACCAAGCGTTCCTCCAAGCGGGCGAGGAGGCCGGGCACGGCATCACCGAGGACGTGAACGGCGCCAAGCAGGACGGCTTCTGCCGCATCGATTGGACGATTTCGGGCGGACGGCGCCAAAGCGCGGCGGTTGCTTTTCTGCACCCCGCGCTTGGCCGGCCCAATCTGACCGTGCGTACGCACGCGCGCGCCCGCCGGATGATCTTCGCAGGCACGCGCGCAACCGGGGTCGAGATCGAGACGGGCGGCGCGGTTTCGACCGTGCGCGCGGGGCGCGAGGTCATCCTGTCCGCGGGCGCGGTTCAATCGCCGCAATTGCTGATGCTCTCGGGCATCGGCGCGGCCTCGGAGTTGCGCGCGCACGAAATCGCGGTCGTGGCGGATCGTCCGGGCGTCGGGCGGAATCTACAGGACCATGTCGGCGTCTATGTACGCCACGCCTGCAAGGAGCCGATCAGTCTCGCGCGCTGGACCCATCCGGTCGCGCGCGCCGCGCTCGGCGTGCAATGGATTCTGACCAAGACCGGCGTCGGCGCCTCGAATCACTTCGAAACCGCCGCCTTCCTGCGCGCGGGCAAGGTCAACATCCCGAACATCCAGTTCCAGTACGCGCCCTTCGGCGGCACCTATCATTCGGTGCGCGAGACGCGCACGCACGGCTTCCAGGCCAAGGTTACGATCCAGCGCCCCGAAAGCCGCGGGCGCATCGCGCTCGGCTCGGCCGATCCCGCCGCCCGGCCGCGCATCCTGTTCAACTATCTCGAAACCGAGCGCGACCGCGTCGAGCTGCGCGACGGCGTGAAGCTGTTGCGCGACGTCTTCCATACCCGCGCCTATGACCGCTTCCGCGGCCCCGAGATCAGCACCGGCGCGGGCCAGAACACCGATGCCGAAATCGACGCCTATGCCCGGGCCGAGGCGGTAACCGATTTCCACGCCTGCGGCTCGTGCCGCATGGGCCCGGCGAGCGATGCCATGAGCGTGGTCGGGCGCGCGGGCGAGGTTCATGGCGTCGAGGGCTTGAGGGTCGCCGACGCCTCGATCTTTCCCGAAATCACCACGGCCAATCTCAACGCCTCGGCGATGATGGTCGGCGAAAAGATCGCCGATGCCATCAAGGGCCGCGCCTTGGCGCCGCACGACCCGCGCCGCTGACGCGCCTCAGCCGGCCACCGCGCCGTCGATGAGATTGCGCGCGAGCAGGAATTCCGAGGAGAATTCGCGGCGCACCACGGGCTCGGCGCGAATCGGCCCGGCGAGCGCCGCCGCCTCCGCGCGCCGCGCCGCGACCGCCGTTTCAACATCGACGATCTCGAAGCGGAACTTCGCGCCCGCGCGCACCTGCGACAGCCGGCCGATATCGGGGCCGATGACGGTTGCGATCTTGGGATAGCCGCCGGTCGAGCCGCGATCGGCCATCATGGCGAGCGGCTGGCCGTCGCCTGGAACCTGGATGGCGCCGCGCGCGATGCCGTCCGAGACGATGTCGGCGCCGCGCGCGTGCTTGATGCGCGGGCCGTCCAGGCGGAACGCCATGCGGTCGCTGCGCGGCGAGATGGTCCACGGCCCCGCCGCGAAACGCGCGATTTCGCCCGCGTCGAAGAAATCGTCCTGCGGGCCGAGCACGACGCGTATGACATCGCCCGGCCGCTCGAGCCAGGGCGCGAACACGCGTGCGGCCGAGGTGCCGATCGCGCGCGCGCCCTCGAGCGCCAGCACATCGCCCGCTTCCAGCATGCGCCCCTCAAGCCCGCCGAGACCCGAGCGGGTATGGGTCGATAGCGAACCCAGATAGCGCGGCAAGGCGATCTCGGCCGCGACCGCCAAATAGCACCACGCCCCGCCCGCGCCCGCGCGCACGGATAGTTTTTGCCCCGGCACGAGATCGAGACGCACGGTCTCGGGCAGCTTCAAGCCTTCGGTCGCGATGTCGAAGATTCCGCCCGCACACGCAACCGCGACCGCCCCGCCTTCGGCCACGACCTCGATGCCGCCCATGCTGACTTCGATGCCGGCCGCATCGAGCGTGTTGGCGAGCGCGAGATTGGCGGTCGCGTGGGCAAGGCGGTCCATGGCGCCCGCATTGGTCACGCCGAAGCGCAAATACCCCGTGCGCCCGCCGTCCTGGACGGTCGAGCCCGGTCCCGCCGAGAGTATGCGCAAGGCCACGTTCATGCCGGCGCCGCGCGCGCGATCAATTCGCCCCGCGCCACGCGCGCCTCGAGCGCGTCGAAGCTCGCCCGGTCGATCGCCTCGAAGCGCACCGAATCCCCGACCTCGGCGAAGAAGCTGCGATCGCGCGCGGTCGAGAACATGCGCTCGGGCGTGCGGCCCAGAAGCCACCAACCGGTCGGCATGGAGATGGTGGTGATGATGCTCATGCCCGCGGCGGTCATGACGACATTGGGCGGAGTGGGCGGGCGCGGCGCTTGACGCCGGGGCAAGGTGATCTCGGGCGGATGCCCCCCGAGATAGCAAAATCCCGGCGCGAAGCCGTACATATAAATGCGATAGGTCGCCCCGGAATGGAGCGCCACGACGCGCGCCTCGGTCAAGCCGACGGTTTTTGCGATAAATCCCAAGTCCTCGCCGAATTCGGGGTCGTAGCACATGGGAATCGTCCACAAATTGTGCGCGACGGAGCGCTTGGGCGCGGTCTCGAGCGCGAGGATGGCGGCCACGAGTTCGCCGCGCGGCAGACGCAGCGGATCGTAATGGACCATCAGCGAGCGGTAGGTCGGCACGAGTTCGACCAGACCCGGCGGCGCCGCCGCCGCGAGCGCGGCGTCGAGCGCCATGACCCGGTCGTGGATCGCGGGTTCGATGGTGTCGCCGAACTCGACGACGAGGGCCGCCTCGCCCGCATCGAGAAAGCGCGGCGGCGGGAGCGCCGGAGGAAGCTGCATGTCGGATCAGCGCGGCATGAAGGTCCGGATCGCCACACCCGCCGCTTCGAGGCGCGCGCGCACGCGCCGCGCGACCTCGACCGCGTGCGGCGAATCGCCGTGCACGCAGATGGAATCGACCGGGGTTTCGAGCTTCTTGCCCGACACCGTGATGATCGCGCCCGCCTCGACCATGGCAAGGGTGCGCTCGGCCGCCTCGTCCGCGTCCTGGATCACCGCGCCCGGCAGGCTGCGCGAAACCAGATGGCCGTCCTCGGTATAGGCGCGGTCGGCGAAGATCTCGGCGTAGGTTTCGAGGCCGTGGGCGCGCGCCGACTTGATTTGCTCGCTCAACGCGATCGAGAGGCAGGCGAGCTTGGGATCGACCGCCTTGATCGCGCGCACGATGGCGTCCGCCACGTCGCGCTCGGTTTCGGACATATTGCCGAGCGCGCCGTGCGCCTTCACATAGCTGAGCGTGTGCCCGGAATACGAAGCGAGCGCCTGGGCCGCGCCGATCTGGTAGGCGACCGCGCGCTCGATCTCGCCGGCGCTCATCGGCAGGCGCCGGCGGCCAAAGCCCCAGAGATCGGGAAATCCGGGATGGGCGCCGATGGCGACGCCGCGCGCCTTGGCCAGGCGAAAGGTCGTCGCCATGATTTCGGGGTCGCCCGCGTGAAAGCCGCAGGCGACGTTCGCCGAGCTCACGATGCCGAGCAGGGCCGCGTCGTCGCCGCACACATAGCGGCCATAGCCCTCGCCCATGTCCGAGTTCAAATCGACACTCAACCGGTTGCCCCGAGCCGCGCCCGCCATATCCACCCTCCCTTGCATCGCATGAGGCGACCGCCAGCCGCGGCGCCGCCTCGCAATATACCGCACCCAAATATACCAGCACGCGGCGCGCGAACATGCGCCGCCGAATTGCGCCCCCCCCCCGCCCCCCGATAGGCTCGGATTTGAACGAGGAAGTCCAGGGAGAGCCGCGATGAAGAGTCATGCGCGCGTAGCGGTCATCGGCGGCGGCATCATGGGCTGCGCGATGCTGTACCACCTGGTGCGCCAAGGCTGCCGCGACGCGGTTTTGATCGAGAAGGGCGAGCTGACCTCGGGCTCGACCTGGCACGCGGCGGGCCAGGTGCCGCATTATTCGGACACCCCGCTATTTGCGCGCGTCCAGTACGAGAGCTTCGAGAGCT
>CAMAPP010000046.1 GCA_945860095.1 Rhizobium sp. Q54
TCGTACGAGAATTCTTCCTGCGTCAGCGCGCGCTCGATGATGTCGAGGGCCTCGTGGAAGCGCGGCCGGGCCTCCGAGAGCGAAAGGCCGAGACGCGCGAATTCCAAATCCTGGAAGCCGATGCCGAGGCCGAGGACGAAGCGGCCTTCGGTCACGTCGTCGAGGAAGGCGATTTCCTCGGCGAGACGCGCGGGATTGTAGAGCGGCAGAACATGCACGCCGCCGCCGAAGCGGATGCGCTTGGTTTGGGGCGCGAGGTAGGCGGCCAGGAGATGGGGCGAGGGGACGAGCGAGAAATTGGTGTAGTGGTGTTCGGTAAACCACGCGGTCGAATAGCCCGCGTCCTCGGCGAGTCTGATCTGTTCGAGCGCCTCGGCCACCGCTTGGCGCGGGCGCTTGGCGCCGTCGCGCTGGGGCAGGATGTTGAAGTAACCGAGCTCCATGTGATTTCCGCCGCGCGATTTCCGCCGCGCCGGCTAGATGCCGACGATGGCGAAGCCGCCGTTCTGGCTCAGCACTTGGCCGGTGATGAAATCAGCCTCGGGCGAGCACAAAAAGGATACGGCGTAGGAAATTTCCTCGGGCTGGGCGGGGCGCTTCAGCGGGATCAAATCCCAGCGCTTTTGCGCGGCCTCGAGGCCGTCTCGCTCGATGACCATTTGCGAATACACGCTGCCGGGCGCGACCGCGTTGACGCAAATGTTCCAAGGCGCGAGTTCCAGCGCCCAGGCACGGGTGAGGCCGAGCAGGGCCGATTTGGCCGCGATATAGGTGGCGCCGTAGGGATTGCCGGTCATCGACCACATCGACGATACGTTGAGGATTTTGCCGAATTTGCGCGCCTTCATGCCCGGAACGACGGCCTGGGTGGTGAAGAAGCTGCCCTTGACGTGGATGTCGAGCATTCGGCGGAACCATTCGGGGGTTACGCCTTCGATGCCCGAGCGTTCCGCGCCGATGCCGGCATTGTTCACCAATATGTCGATGCGGCCAAGATCGCGTTCACCTTGCTTTACGTATTCGCGCATGGCGGCGATGTCGGCGACATCCGAATAGGACACGATCGCGCGCCGTCCCTTGGCGCGAACCAGGGCGGCGGTCTCGTCGGCGTCCTCGCGGCGCACGTCATGAACCATGATGTCGGCGCCGCGTTCGGCCATCAATTCCGCGTGCGCCCGGCCCATGCCGCGGCCCGATCCGGTGATCAGCGCCACCTTGCCGTCGAGACCGTTCATGTCGGCGCGTTCTCCCGTCGTTCCAAGCGCCGCCCGCGTCGAGCCAGCGGCGCCGCTAAATCCGTCGCGGTCAGTCAATCACCCGCCGCTCGCCACCGTCAAGGCGACGGGGCTTCCCAGACCACGGGGAAGGTCTCGCTGGTCAGCTTCTCGCCGGTCTTCAAGCCGCAGCGCGGGAAGGGCGGGCCGATCCGGTCGTGCTTGTCGCCGGCATAGCGCGCGTCGTCGCCCGTCCAGCGCGTAATCAACGCGCGTCTCGGTCGGGCGGTCGGATTGCCGGGTGCGCCATGCATGACATGGCCGTCGAAGACGACGCAATCGCCCGGTTCCATGTCGTAGGCGACGAATTCGAATTCCCCCCGACGGGCGTCGAAATCGGGCGCGGGCACGAAATCCGTGTCCACGATGTTTTCGGCCTTTCCGGGCGTGGCAAAGCTCGACGGCATGAAGCTCTTGCCCCAACCATGCGAGCCGCGCACGAACTCCATGCGATTTTCGACGGTGATGGGGTCGAGCGGCATCCACACGCTGCACACTTGGGAGCCAGTGACGGGCCAATTGGGCACGTCCTGGTGCCAGGGCGTGGGCGCATCCGCTCCCGGTTCCTTGATCATGATGTTGTCGAAGAACAGGTTGACGCTGCGCGCGCCCATGAGCGTGCCGGCGATGGCGGCGGCCGGCGAGCCGAAGCAGTAATCCCGCAATTCGGGAATACGCCACCAGGAGCACGAGTCCTGGAAGAACCCAGGCTTGCCGTTGCCGCCCGCATAGTATTTGGCCCGAAATCCGGGTTTTCTCAGATTGTGTTCGATGGCACGGCGCGAAAGGTCGAGCCAATCGGCGTCGAAAGCACCGCGCAGCAGGACAACGCCGTCGCGCCGGTAAATCGCGACGTGCTCGGCCGCGACCGGCGGGACAATTTCGCGCGCGTCATCCATGGCGAAAGCCCCCAGGGCACCGCGGCGGCGCGCGCACGGAAAAGGGGTGGCCTGATCGCCGGACCGGTCAGATCTTGTCGAGTACGTTCGCGCGGTCGGACAGGAAGCCTTCCCACGCCTTGGCGTATGCGTCGAATTCCTTGTCGCCCATGGGCAAGGACATGTTGATCATGCCGCGCCGCGTCATGTAGATGCCGCGCGCCATCATGTCGAGTTGCAACAAATCCTTGCCGAGCGAATTGCCCTTCGCCGCGTCGTCGGGGGTGCGCACTTCGGACAAGCGGGTGAAGTGCACCGTCTGGGTCGAGCCCATGCCGGTGATGACGATGGGGAGGCCGCTTTTTTTCGCGATCGCCTGCAGGCGCGCGCGGAACTGGTCGCCCTTGGCGTTGAAGGCGCGGCAGACCTCGGGCGTATAGACCTGGCTCAAGCCCGCATAGCCCGCCGACATGGTGAGCTGGTTCTGGTTGAACGTGCCGGCGTGCGGCCAGGCGTCTTTCCGGCGCGGGTCGAAATTGTCCATGATCTCGGCCTTGCCGCCGAAGCCGCCGAAGGACAGCCCGCCGCCGATATACTTGCCGAAGGACATAAGATCGGGCTTCACGCCGTAGATTTCCTGCGCGCCGCCGGGTGCCAAGCGCGAGGTCACGACTTCGTCGAGCACGAGCAACATGCCGTGCTTGGTGGTCTCGGCGCGCAGCATGTCGAGGAACGCCTTGTCGGCGGGCAGGCAGCCCGCGCCACCCATCATCGGCTCCAGGATCACGCAGGCCAGGTCCTTGGCGTGCTTTTCGATCAGCGCCTTGGTGCCCGGAATGTCGTTGTATTTCGCGAGCACGATGTCGTAGGGCACGTTGGTCGGCGAGCCGCTGTCGCGCATCGACAGCACGCCGCCGTGATAGCCGCCGTCGAAGCCCATGATCTTCGAACGCTTGGTGTAGGCGCGTGCGGCGTTGATCGCGAGCAGATTGCCCTCGGTGCCCGAATTGGTGAAGCGCAGCCGGTCCATGCCCCAGCGCTTGGCGACCAGGGTCGCGAGCTTCACCTCGGTCTCGTTCTGCCCGCCGAGCACGATGCCGCGGTCGAGGCCCTCGACGATGGCCTTCTTGATCACGGGATTGGAGTGGCCGTAAAGCCCCGCCGTGTATTCGCCGAGGAAGTCCATGTAGGAGTGGCCGTCGAGATCGGTCACGTAGCAACCCTCGCCGCGCGCGATGGTCAGCGGGAAGGGCGCGTAGAACAGCACCGTGCGGGTATTGCCGCCGGGCATGACCGCGCAGGCCGCCTCGTAATTGCCGCGGCTCTTGGCATTGGCGGTGGCGAAGCGCTGCTCGGCCTCGAGGACCGCGGCCTGAAGGTCGTAATTGCGCGAACTCTGAAGATTCATGGGACTTCCCTCCGGTGCGGCGGCGGCCGCGCTGCAATTGCCATTCGATACGTCGAAACTGGCCATATCGCGAGACGGCGATTTTCGCCCCGCGCAGGGCACCCGGTCAAGCAACGCGGGCGTGGCCGGCGCCTATCGATTGCCCCCATTCGCCCAATCGATTGCCCCCATTCGATTGACAGGCCCCGAGGACGGCACCTACGGTCGCCAAGGGCCAGACGGGTCCACGCGCGGAAAACAGGGGAGCAAGGCGATGGCGGGCGGCGATTACGAGGGACAGGTTGCGGTGGTCACGGGCGGGGCGCAAGGCATCGGTTTTGCCATTTCGCGCCTTTTAGCCGAGCGCGGGGCGACCGTGTGCTTGATCGACATCGACAAGGCGCGCATGGACGAGGCGGTGACCAAGCTCAAGGCGACCGGCGCCAAGGCCAAGGGCTATACGGCCGACGTGACCAAAGAGCCGACATTGCAGCGCGCGCGCGACGAAATCCTCAAGGATTGGGGCCAGGTCCACGTGCTCGTGAACAATGCCGGCATCTATCCGCACGCCAAGATTCACGAGATCACCGAAGAATCGTGGAACGCGATGTTCGACGTGAACACCAAGGGCATGTTCTACACCACGCGCACCTTCATGGATTGCATGAAGGAAAAGCGCTACGGCCGCATCGTCAGCATCGTCACCAACGACGCCTATATCGCCAAGCCAACCTTGCCGCACTACGCCGCGGCCAAGGCGGCGGTGGCCTCGCTGATCAAGACCTTCGCGCTCGAACTCGCGCCGTTCGAGGTGATCTGCACCGGCGTTTCGCCCGGGGCGGTCGCGACCGAACGGGCCAAGAGCCAGCCGTGGCTCAAGGAGCGCCTGCCGCTCATTCCCGTGCGGCGCGCGGCCGAGCCCGAGGACATCGCCGAGGTGGTTCTGTTCCTCGGCTCCAAGCGCAACCGCTTCGTCGTTGGCGAGACCGTCCTAGCCAATGGCGGCTACACGATGCTCTGAGCCGTGAACCTCGCAACCGAGTTCGAGGGCCAAGTCGGCATTGTCACGGGTGCCGGCGACGGCATCGGTTTCGCCATTTCGAAATTGCTGGCCCAACGTGCGGCGTCCGTCGCGCTTTGGGACGTCGATCTCGAGGCGGCCGAGCGCGCGGCCAAGCGCATCCAGCAGGAAACCGGCGCCACGGCCAAGGCGTACAAGGTGGACGTCACCAGGGAATCCGACGTGCTCGCCGCGCGCGACGCCACGATTCGGGATTTCGGCCGCGCCGACGTGCTGGTGAACAACGCGGGCATCTATCCCCACGCCTCGGTTTCCGAGATCACCGAGGAATCGTGGAACCGCATGTTCGACGTGAACACCAAGGGTGCGTTCCACGCCATGCGCGCGCTGATGGGGCCGATGACGGCGCAAAGGTACGGCCGCATGGTCAGCATCGTCACCGAGGACGCGTATATCGCCAAGCCGACGCTGCCCCATTACGCGGCATCGAAGGCGGCCCTGCTGTCGCTCATCAAAACTTTCGCGTACGAGCTCGCCCCGCACGAAGTAATTTGCACTGGCGTATCGCCCGGCCCCGTGGCGACCGAACGCGCCAAAAGCCAAAGCTGGCTCGCGCCGCGCATTTCCAAGATCCCCGTGCTGCGCGCCGCCGAACCCGAGGACATCGCCGAGGTGGTTCTGTTCCTCGGCTCCAAGCGTAACCGCTTCGTCGTTGGCGAAACCGTGATCGCCAATGGCGGCTACATCATGATCTGAAGGATTTGACGGGGGCCGCGCCCATCCGAGGCGAGCCCCCGAGGAGGGTGCCATGGCCAAGAAAACTACGCCGTCTCCGGCCTATCCGTGGGATGAAACCCTGGTGACCGGCGTTCAGACCTTCATGGGCGTGCCCTATTCGCGCGACCTGTCGAAAAGCAAGGCCGCCATTCTCGGCATCCCGTTCGATTGCGGGCTGCATCCCGTGCGCCAGGGCGCGCGCATGGGGCCCGCGGCGATTCGCGAGCAATCGACGCTCGTGCGCCCCTACCAGCCGCCGATTGCGGATTGGAATCCGCTGGTCGAGCTGGGCGTGGTCGATTGCGGCAATGTCCGGGTCGCGCTCGGCGATACGGTCGAATCCTTCCGGCGCATCGAGGCCGCGGTCTCGCATATCGTGGACGCGGGTTGCGTGCCCATCACCTTCGGCGGCGATGGCAGCGTCAGCCTGCCGCAAATCCGCGCCGTGCACCGCAAATATCCCGATCTCTGTCTGGTGCATTTCGACGCCCATACCGACACCTATCCCGATGTCGCGGGCCAGCAAGTGCCGGGTACCAATATCGTCGAATTCAACCCCTCGACGACGTTCACTCGCGCGGCGGAGGAAGGTATTCTCGACGTCAAGAACTCGCTGCACATCGGCCCGCGCGGCACGGTTTCGGTGCAGGGCGTCTTCGATTTCACCCGCAAGCAGGGCTACGAACTCATCACCGGCGCCGATCTCATGGAGCGGGGGCTGAAAAGCACGCTCGCCCATATCCACGCGCGCATCGGCGATAGGCCGGTTTATCTCTGCTGGGACATGGATTTCTTCGATCCGTCGTGCGCGCCCGGCGTGTTCACGCCCACCTGGGGCGGGGTGTCGGCGCGCGAGGGGCTGACGCTGTTGCAAGGCCTCTCGGGCCTCAACATCGTGGCAACCGACGTGAACACGCTCTCGCCGCTCCACGATATCGGCGGGATGAGCGCGTTCCTGGCCGGCACTTGCGTCATCGAATGCGTGTTCCTGGCGGCGGCGGCCGAGAAGAAATACCGGGGCCGCTAGGCCCGAAGGCCGCCTTCGTTAGACCACGCCTTCCTTGCGCAGCTCCGCAATCCCCGCCGCGTCGTAGCCCAAGCCCGACAGCACATCGTCGGTGTGCTGGCCGTGGCGCGGCGGCGGGGAGTGCACGGCCGGTCCGCCATGGGCATAGGTGAAGGCGGCGACGGGCACGGCAATGTTCTTGCCGAGACCCGGGATTTCGGGATGGCGGTGGATGACGGACCGGGACTTGGCTTGGGGCGAGGCGAGGGCATCGGCCAGGGTCTGCACCTTTTCCGCCGGCAATCCGCTCTTGTGAAAGAGCACCACCAGATCGTCGCAGTTCAGGGTCTTGAAATGCGCCGCGAGCACCTTTTCTTGCTCGTCGTGCGCGTGCTGGATGTCTTCGAGCGTCCTGGCCTTGCCTTCGGCGAAGCCCAGAACCTTCCACATGCGGTTCTGCTGGCTCACCGTCCAGCCGCCGATGGCGACCATGCCGTCCTTGGCGTCGTAGCAGGCGTAGCCGGCATTGTCGCTGCCGTTACCCATGAGCTTGGGCGCGCCGCCGCCGTTCAGATAATCCGTCACGGTCGAGCTCATCAGCATGAATGCTGCGTCCATCATGGCGACGTCGATGTACTGGCTCTTGCCGGTGCGCGTACGCTGGAACAGCGCGCACGAGATGGCATAGGCCGCCATGATGCCCGAGCCGTAATCGAGCACCGGCGGACCGACCTTGAGCGGCTTGTCGCCGGGCCGTCCCGTCGTGGTCATGAGGCCGGAATAGGCCTGGATCACGTTGTCGTACGCCGTGTTCTGCGCCTTGGGTCCGGTCTGGCCGAAACCGGTCATGGAGCAATAGATGATGCGCGGGTTGACCTTGACCGCGTCCTCGTAACCGAGGCCGAGCTTAGGCAGGGCGCCCGCGCGGTAGTTCTCGATGAAGACATCGGAGATCGCCCATAGGCGCTTCAAGATCGCTTGGCCCTTCGCGGTTTTGATGTCCAGGGTGATGGCGCGCTTGTTGGAATTCTGCGTGATGAAGGCGGTGCCCAGCCCTTCCTTGTTGAACGCCTTCACCGAGCCCGAGGGGCGCACCATGTCGCCTTCCTTGGGATTCTCGATCTTGATCACGTCGGCGCCCATGACCGAGAGCTGGTAGGCGCAGAACGGCCCCGCCAGCACGTGGGTCATGTCGATCACTTTCACGCCGGCGAAGGGCTGCATTTCTTCCTCGTCACGTTATGGTGTGGATGGGGGCACGGTGGCGAATCGCGCCGGACGGTTTCAACGCGAACCGTCCGACGCGGCCGATCGGCCAGCGATCAAATCAGCCGATGATCAAATACGTCTTTCGCGTCTTTTCGATGATCTCCCAGGTGCCTTGGGTATTGGCCGGAAAAAACACGGCGTCGCCCGGCTCGATGTCGAGGATTTCGCCGCCGTCGTGATGGAACTTGCAGCGTCCGGCGATGAAGTGGCTGAACTCGGCCTCTTTCACCTGGCGGCGAAACTTGCCAGGCGTCGCCTCCCACACTCCGGCCTTGGGCGCGTCGTGATAGGCCTTCGAGTGCAGTTGCACCACCGGCTCCCCGACGGGGAGCCCTGCGGGGCCGCGGGCGTCGATCGCGGTCGAGTCGAGTTTGTGCGGCGCCTTGATGAGCGTGAGCTTGGCGACCTTGAGCGTACCCGTGTCCATCGAATCCTCCCCATCCTCGTGATGCGCGGCACCCTATCGTGGGCCCTGTCGGCTAGGCTGATACCACGCCCCCCGGGCGCGCGGCTAGGCGGGGTCGCAAACCCGCTCGGCCACCCAGGCGCCGAAGCGCGGCACGACTTCCTCCAGGTGCGAGAACCGCCCCCGCCGGACGAGCGGCGAGGCCAGGCCTCTTTGCTGGCGCTCCAGCACCGTGTTGTCCTCGGCGATCGCAACCTTCCAGCGCAAATAACACGCCTGCGCCATCTCGGCGAAATCTTCCAGCGCCGCGGTCGAGCGCGGAAAGCACATGTTCATGCCGATCCGCGTGCGGCCGGGGGCCAGCGGGTCGATCTCGAAGAACCACATGGATTCCGTCGTGCACGCGAACGGCATGTTCGGATAGATGAGCGAGTAGCGCGTGCCCTTGGCCGAGCGCCCCGAAAGCCCCGGCACGGCGGGCAACGCGGCGGCGCGTGCGCTGTCCTGGAGCAGCAGGGCCGAGCTGCCATTGAGCCCGAACACCGTGATCCAATCGCCGCGCACGCGCTCCATGGGATCGGCCGGGCCATAGGCGGCGGCGATGCTCGATGGGTGCACCACGTTCAGGTGGTAGTACTCCATGAACACGTCGATGAAGAGCTTCCAGTTGCATTCCACCTCGAAGACATTGCGGCGCGTGACCACCATGTCCTGGAGCGACCAGGGCGCATGAAACGCGGGACAGTCGCCGAGATGCTCCGTCAAGGGCTTGGCGCGGCCGTCGAGATTGACGAACAGGAATCCGGCCCAGCTCTCGAGCCGTGCGGGTGCCAGGAAGTGCGCCGATTTCTCGAAGCCGATGGTCGCCTCGGTGTCCGGTGCGCCAACGAGCATGCCGTCGAGGCCGTACACCCAGGCGTGATAGGGGCACGAGATGGCCTTGCAGCTTCCCTCGCCCTCGAGAAGGCGCGCGCCGCGATGCCGACAGGCATTGTGAAACGCGCGCACCGCGCCGTCGCGTCCGCGCACGACGATGAGCGAAGCGCCCGCGATCTCGCGCGTCATGTAATCGCCGGGCCTGGCCACCTGGTCCTCGCGCCCGATGCACAGCCAATGCGCGCGGAACAGACGTTCGCGCTCGCGTTCGAGAAATTCGGCATCCGTATAGGCCCAGCTCGGCAGGCTTTCCGCCTCGGCCGGAGGGCGCAGGACGCCCGTGTAGTGCGTGTGGGCGAAGATCGCCGGCTGGATTCCCATGCCTAGATGTCCTTGCCCGTATAGCCCTTGAACGCTGGGTCGGAGTTCTTCTGCCGCCCGGGCTGGGAAACGCGGAACTTGCACATCGAATCGCCGCGCGTCTTGATGGCCTCGAATTGGACGACCATGTCCGGGTGATAGTGCCGGTAATAGGTCGGGTGCAATTCGTAGTCGTAGAGATAGCCGAGATCGAGCGCGCGCTTGCCCAGGCCCTGCCACGCCGAGGCATAGGGACATTCGGTGCAGTCCTGGTGCCAGGTGCCTTCGTTCAGCAGGCCCTTCTTGAACTTCCAGATCGAGATGAGCTGGCCGTCCCAGTGGTCCATGAGTGTCTTTACGTTCAATTCCCATCCCGCCGCCGTGTGCGCCTTTTTCTGGCGCGAGGCGCGTTCGATCGCGAGCGCGCGCACCTGTTCGCGCAAGGCCGCCTCGCCCTGCATGTCGAACACCTTGGTTTCCGCGTCGGCGCAAAAATAATAGAGCGCGCCGTTGTTCATCGAGGTGCGCCGCGCGACCTCGATCGATTCCTTGGTTCGGTCGAACAGCTTGGAATGGATGGGGCCGTGGTTCTTTTCCTCCGCGCCCGGCACGGTCCATGTCATCGACCACGGGCGCTCGAGATCGAGCGCCTTTGCGTCGAAGGCGATTTTGACGCCCAAGCCCCGCGCGATGCCCGGCAGCACGCCCGCGTAATAGAGCCGCGCGAGCGCTATGCCGTTGTCGTATTCGCGCCAGCGCGACCAATCGGGAGAATCGTGGATCGTCACTATCGCCGTCCGCTCCGAGCCCTCGATGCGCCCAGAGCCGGTTTCGCTCAGCATGTGCAGATCCGCCATGTCCCACTGCTCGATCAGCGTGCGGGCGGTGAGCTTGGCCTTTTTCTTCTTGATCTTGTCCTTGATCAAATCGGCCCGGTAGCGGCCATAGGCGTTCAGGCCCTTGAGCACCGTGTCCTCGCCCTTGGGTCCGAACGCGGCGACGGGGCCGCCGGCGAAATGGCGGTGGAACATGGCCTGGAACTTGAGCAGGTCCGTGCAGCTCGATGTCACGCCGCCGCGATCGATTTTCTCGTCGAAACCCATGGTCGATGTCCCTTTGCGATTTTCCCTAGGCGTTGGCGATCACGCGCTCGGCGACCCAGCGCCCTAGAATGGGCACGATGGATTCGCGAGCCGTTTGGATGCGGCCGGGCATGGCGCAGGGCGATAACGGACCCTTGTGCTGGCGTTCGAGGGCGTCGTTGTCCTCGCGCATCGCGGTTTCCCAGCGCTCGAAATACCCCGGCGACGAGGCGTCGAAATCGCCGCGCGCGGCGGTCCCGCGCGGAAAGCAGCCGCCGATCGCGTACTTCATCCGCCCAGGGCCAACGGGGTCGCTCTCGATGAACCACATGGCGTCGATGGTGCAACCGAGGGCGAAGCCTGGGTAGATGGGCGAGAACCGCGTGTCCGCCTTGGCGCGCCCAGTCAGATTGGCGATGGGCGGGGTGGCGATGGGCGGAAAGGTTTCGCCGAAGGGCCGCTTCACCCCCGCGAACCGATCCGATGCGAACGCTTCGCCGAGAACGCTGGCCGCCATGGTCTTCCCCGAGATGACCGGTGCCAAGAAATATCGCCATCGCCCGATTTTCATAGCTTGCCGCCGAACCCAAGTCGAGGCTTGGGCGCGACAGCCGCCGGCCTGCCCCGTATGATCGGGCCTGCTATCATCGCGCACGATTGCGCCAAGGGGAGGCGAACATGGCCGGCACGGCGGCGAAACTGGATCAGGCCCAATTGGTCGAGAAGGCCAAGAACGTCTTGGCCGGCGGCAGCTTCGGCAATATGGGGCCGGACCTCGTGATCACGGACGGCCATGAAGGGCGCGTGCGCGACGCCGATGGGCGGGAATACGTCGATTACCTGCTGGGCTCGGGCCCCATGCTGGTCGGCCACGGCCACCCAGAGGTGCTTGCCGCCGTGCACGCGCGCATCGACCGGGGCACCACGTTCTTCGCCAATAACGACGCGGGCATCCTTCTGGCCGAGGCCATCGTCGAGGCCGTGCCGTGCGCGGAGAAGCTGCGCTACACCTCGAGCGGTTCGGAGGCGACGGCCTATGCGATGCGCGCGGTGCGCGCCTTCACCAAGCGCGCGAAGATCCTCAAATTCGAGGGCGGCTATCACGGCATGAGCGATTATTCGCTCCAAAGTCTGGCGCCGACGAGCAAACGTAACGATGCCGGACCCACGGCGGATTCGGCGGGCATTCCCGCGGCCGTAGGCGATCAGATTCTGATCGCCCCCTTTAACGATCTCGACGCCGCGACCGCGCTCATCGAACGCCACAAGGACGAACTCGCCGGGGTGATCGTCGAGCCGTTTCAGCGCGTGATTTCGCCGCGCCCCGGATTTCTCCAGGGCCTGCGCGAGGCGACCAAGCGCGCGGGCGTGCCCCTGGTGTTCGACGAGATCGTGACCGGGTTTCGCTTTGCCTATGGCGGGGCGCAGGAATTCTACGGCGTGGTGCCCGATATGTGCACGCTGGGCAAGATCATCGGCGGCGGCTTTCCGCTCGCGGCCTTGGCGGGGCGCGCCGACATCATGGCGCATTTCGACCGCGCGGCGGTGGGTGATGCGGGCTTCATGCCGCAAATCGGCACGTTGTCCGGCAATCCCATCGCGGCCGAGGCGGGCCTGGCCACGCTCGCGATCTTGAAGCGGCCCGGCGCCTATGAGCGGATTTTCTCGACGGGCCGGCGGTTGATGGAGGGCTTGCGCAAGGCGTTGAAGGACGCGGGCGTGGTCGCCCAGGTCACGGGCGAGGGCGCGTTGTTCGACATCGTATTCACCGACAAGCCCATCGTCGATTACTGGTCCGTCGCGGGTGGGGACAAGGCGCGTCTTGCCCGCTTCGACGCCGTGCTGCGCCGCATGGGCATCCTCAAGGGCGGCACGAAATATTACGTCTCGCTGGCCCATACCGAGGCTGATATCGAGCAAACCCTCGCGGCCTATGCCGAGGCCGCGAAGCAAGCCGCGTAGCATCCCGAATCGCCCGAACCAGAACCAAACGCCCGAATCCGAATCAAACGACCGAATAGACGCCCTCGAGCCGGCGCGTGAACGGTTGGCCCAGAACCTTGGCAACCCAGGCCTGGTTCATGTGCGAAACGGCCAGTTCCATGTGGCCCATGCGCCCGGGCCGGCTATGGGCGGAAGACAGCCCGATCTGCATGTTCTCGTTCGCTTCATTGTCCTCGGGCACCGCGATGGCCATGCGCTTGTAGTAGAGATCGGCGATTTCCTCGAAATCGGGCCGCGCCACGGTCTCCTCGTGGAAGCACAGATTGACCGCCAGCGTCATCCGGTCCGGGCCGCGGGGCAGGATTTCGAGAAACCACGCGCTGTCGATGCACATGCCGATGCAGGTGCCGGGATAGATCGAGGGATAGAAGCTGCCGGCCTCGATCGCGCCGTTGGCGAACTCGTGGATCGCGGGGAAACCCTTCACGCCGGGCGCGGATTCGTCCTTGCCCACGCCGTCGAGGATGGTGCGTGTGCCTTCGTGGGGCAGGAAGGCGCCGTACCATTCGCCGCGCTCGCCTAGATATTGCAGCGGACCGGTATAATTGAGCACCTGGCGGTACAGCGTATTCACGTGCACGGTCTTGATGTGGCTGTTGTCCTTGAAGTTCTCGGCGTAGAGCTTCCAATTGCATCTTACGTCGTACACCTCGCGCCGCGTGACCTTGAGGCGGTCGATGCCGTAGGGCTTGGCGTATTGCGCGGCGTCGCCTAGCCATTCGGCGAGCGGCACGGTTTCGGGATCGAAGGTCGCGAACAGGAAGCCGCCCCATTTTTCGAGGCGCACCGCCTTCAGCCCCCATTTCGCCTTGTCAAAATCGTGGCAATCCTCCATGCCGGGCGCGCCCGTCAGCCGGCCATCGGGTGCGTAAACCCAGCCGTGATAGGGGCATTTGATGCCGCTTTTGCAATTGCCCTCGCCGCCGAGCATTTGCGTTCCACGATGACGGCAGGAATTGGCGAAGGCGCGGACCGTGCCGTCGCGGTCGCGCAGCACGATGAGCGGGATGCCGGAGAAATCGAGGGTGAAGTAATCGCCCGGTTCGGGGATGCGGCTGGCATGACCGATCAGGTTCCACGATTTCATGAACAGTCGTTCGACCTCGAGCGCGTACCACTCGGGCGAGGTGTAGCACCACGGCGGCAGGGTTTCGGCTTCGAGATAGGGCCGCCAGATCTTGTCGTAGGCGGCGGGGTCGAGCATTTCACGCGGCGCGTTCATCGATCTGAACATCCTTGTCGGGCAGGCCGAACATGCGGTCGAGCCACCAGTTGTGTAGCCAGTTGATGGCGAGTTCCTCGTAGCCGAGGCGGCCGGGCTTGTAATCGGGCGAGGAATAGCCGCGCTGGAGCGCCTGTTGGATGATGTTGTCCTCGTCGGTCGAGACGTCGAAGCGATCATAATATCGTTCCGCGATCTGCTCGAAATCCGGCCGCTCGAGGGCCGATTTGTGGAAAAAGACGTTCACGGTCAGGCGCGATTTGTTCGGAGCGATCGGAAGCACCTCGAGCACCCAGCCATTGTCGATGCACAAGCCGAAGCAGGCGTGCGGGAAGATGGTCGGATGGTAGCTGCCGTGGGCGTATCGTCCGCCGAGGCTTGGCATGGGCCCGAAGCCCTGCGGGCCGTCCACGCCGCCGATCATGGAGCGCGTGCCCTCGTGCTTGCAGTACGAGGTCACCCAGCGTCCGGGGCCGTATTCGTAGAACGCTGGCGCCTGGTATTTCTCGGTCGTATCGAGCAGTGATTTCGCGTGGACGGTGCGGATATGGCTCTCGTCGTTGAAGTTTTCGACGATGATCTTCCAATTGCAATCGAGAACGTAGGATTTCCGCCGCGTGACGACCAGATCGTCGGGGGCGTAGGCGGCCGACTCGTTCCACAGCGTGCCGAGCCAATCCTTGAGCGAGGGCGCGGTGCCGGTGGGGTTCAGGAACATGAACTGACCCCATTGTTCGAGGCGAATGGCCGTCAGACCGTAATTCTTGCGGTCGAAGCCCTTGGCCTTCTCCATGCCGGCCGCGCCCGAGAGCGCGCCGTCGAAGCCGTAAACCCAGCCGTGATAGGGGCATTTGATCGCGCCCCTGAGATTGCTTTCGCCCTCGGGCAAAAGTTCCACGCCCCGGTGGCGGCAGGTATTGGCAAAGGCGCGCACCTTCATGTCGCGGCCGCGCACGACGATGACGGGATGGCCGGCGTAGTTGAACGCCGCGTAATCGCCCGGATTGGGCACGCGGTTGGCGTGGCCGATGAAGCCCCAGGAGGGGCGGATGATCCGCTCCATCTCCATGTCGAACCATTCCTTGGAGGTGTAGCACCAGCCAGGCAGGATCTCGGCTTCCATCGGCCGGCGGCGGACGCCGGCATAGTACTCGGGGTTCAGCAGATCACGCGGCGCGGTCATTCTTCGTTCCTCCCTGATCCAGTCCGAGGGTGCGCTCAAGCCACCAGCGGTTCAACCAGTTCACCGCAATTTCCTGGTCGCCGATCCGCCCGGGGGCGGTTTCGGCACCGGCAAGGCCGTTCTGCACGGCTTCGTTGATTGCGTTGTCTTCCGGCACGGCGACATCCATGCGCGCATAATAACGCGCGGCGAATTCGTCGAAATCGGGTCGCGCCAGTGCGTCCTTGTGGAACAGCGAGCCGACGACGAGCTTCATGCGCGAGGGGCCGAGCGGGTAGATCTCCAAGGACCACGCCGAATCGACGCAAAAGCCAAAGGCGGCAAGCGGAAAGACGGTCGCGTAGAAACTGCCGTGCCGCGCGCGGCCCGAAAGGGTCGGCAAATCGTCGAATCCCCTGGGCCCGTCCACGCCGTCGAGCAGGGTCCTCGTGCCGTCATGCTCGACCCAGGCGGTGAAGCCCTGACCGTTGCGCGGCTCGAATTCGCACGGCCGGGTGTATTTCTGCCGCAACGGTTCGAGCGAGGATTTGTGCACGGTCTTGATGTGGCCGAGATCGTTGAAATTCTCGACGTAGAGCTTCCAATTGCACGCGACCTCGTATTCCTTGCGCCGCGTACAAACCAAATCCTCGGGCTTGTACGGCGCGACCGTGTCCCAAATATCGCCGAGCCAGGTGCGGAGATCAGGGGCGTCGGGGGAGAAATTGACGAACAGGAATCCCGCCCAATTCTCGATGCGCACGGGCGTCAAGCCGTGGCGTGCGCGGTCGAAATCGCGCGTGTCCTCCATGCCGTCGCAGCCCGCGAGCGCGCCGTCGAGATTGTAAACCCAGGAGTGATACCGGCATTTGATGGCCAGCTTGCAATTGCCTTCGCCGTCCAGCAGGCGCGCGCCGCGATGGCGGCAGGAATTGGCGAAGGCGCGGATCGCATTGTCGCGGCCGCGCACAACAATGATGGCGGCACCGGCATATTCCACGGTTATGAAATCGCCGGGACGGGGCACGCGCTCAACGCGGCCGATGAGATTCCATGAACGCATGAAGATACGCTCGACCTCGCGCGCGTACCATTCTTGCGAGGTGTAGCACCAGGACGCCAGCGTCTCGGCCTCGAGCGGTGCGCGCAAGGTCCGCTCGTAAAGGCTTGGGTCGAACATGTCGTTCGCCTGGAGCATCGTTTTCCTAGATTTGCCGCGCGCCGAGTTTAGCCCATGAGGGCGTGCGAGGCGAACGCCCGGCCGGGGCCTAGGCGCGCTCCCCCAATAGCTTGGCCCAGATGTCCTCGACGCGCTTTCGGATGACGAGGGCATCCTCCCAGCGGTCCGACAGCTCGTAGCCGTCCTGGCCGGTGATGCCGTATTCCGGCGGCCCCAGCTCGCAAAGGAAAATCAACGTGTCGTCGGGTTTGGCGCGCTTCAGCCAGCCGCGCATGCCGTATTCCCACCAATGGGCGAAGATGTCGAACCATTTCTGGTGCTGTGGAAAGGTGACTTGCACCTGGACCTGCTCGCGGCTGGCCACGCGACCCTGGAAGGAATCGCAGCGGTCGAGGATGCGGTACATGAGCTTGTGGTCATCCTCGGACACGGGATAGCGGAATTCCCGGTCCACCAGGAAATGCGACAGATCGGCGCACAGGCGCAAATCCGGAACGGCATCGACCAGGCGCAGGGTGTCGAACAGATCATTGGTCAGGCAGTTGCGGTGGGTTTCGTAAAGGATCGGCATGCCCTCGCGCCGGCCCATGGCCAAGCGTTCGCGCACGACCGCGATCATGCCGTCGACCGAAATCGGCATCATCTGGTCGATCAGATTGACGAATTGCGAGCCGTGATCCTTGGCGAAATGGATGACAGGCAGAAGGTCGTCGATGGTGCGCGGGAAGGCGTTCAGAAGGCAGCCGAGCTTGTATTTACGAATGAGCGGGCTCGCCTTGTGGGCAAAATCGAGATCGCCCGCGCCGAGATCGATGCATACCCCCTTGTAACCGGCTTCGGAGATCATCTCGAATTTCTTCTCGAGGCTGTGCTCCTTGCCGTCCGGCCGGCGGAGTTCCATCGCCCACAGGGATTGATAGATATCGAGCTTTGGCATGGTGGTCCTCGCTTGGGTTCTTTAGCCTGGAGCGTGAGCGGACTATAGGCCGGGTTCGGGCGCATTGTATCGGGTGGGCCGCCCCGGGATGGGGCATCGGGAACGGTGGACATGGTGACGGCGGCGGACGGCGCGGACAAGGCGGCAGGGCGGGCCGCGCTCGTATTGTTTTCGGGCGGGCAGGATTCGGCGACGTGTCTGGCCTGGGCGCTCGCGCGCTACGACCGCGTCGAGACGCTCGCCTTCGATTACCGCCAGCGCCACCGGGTGGAACTCGATTGCCGGCACGCGGTGCGCCAGGCATTGGGCGCGCGCGGCGCGAGTTGGGGCGATTGGGCGGATCGTCTGGGCGAGGATCACCTCATCGATTTGTCCAATCTCGCCGCGATTTCCGACACCGCGCTGACGCGCGAGGCCGAAATCCGCATGACGGATGCGGGCCTGCCCTCGACCTTCGTGCCCGGGCGCAATCTTCTGTTTTTCGTTTATGCGGCGGCGATCGCCTATCGGCGCGGCATCCGCAATATCGTCGGCGGCATGTGCGAAACCGATTATTCGGGCTATCCCGATTGCCGGGACGACACCATCAAGGCCTTGCAGGCGGCGGTCAGCCTGGGCCTCGACCGGCGCATGACGCTGCACACCCCCCTCATGTGGCGCGACAAGGCCGCGACCTGGCGCCTGGCGGAGGAATTGGGCGGCAAATCTTTCGTCGAGCTTGTCCGCGTCGAGACGCATAGCTGCTATCTCGGCGACCGGGCGACGCTGCATCCTTGGGGATATGGTTGCAGCCAGTGTCCCGCGTGCGAATTGCGCCGCAAGGGCTGGCGGGAATACGCCGCGGGGTGAGCTACTCGGCGGCGACGGTGCCTTCGGGCCGGGCGCCGCCGGCGGCGAAGGGCAGGTTCTAGGAGCCCTCGGGCCCGCGCCGGGCTTGGCGCACAACGGCGCAAACGGTCTCGAAATATCCGGCATTGGGCAGCTTGCGGCCGAGTTTTTTCTCGATCGCGCGATGAAGCGCCGGCAATTGGTGGAACGGTACGCCCGGAAATGTGTGATGCGCCGAATGATACGGCATGTTCCACAGCGCCCAGCGCACGAAAGCCGGAACGTTGAGGGTGCGCGTGTTCTTGGTGGTGTCGAGCCCCCCGTCCTCGAGACCCAGATGCTCACCCAGGTTCTGCAATTGGTGGAGGGGCTTGGTCAGCAACATGGGCGCGAGCCAAATTTGCAGTGCAAGCCAGCTATCGGTGGCGATCGAGAGCGAAGCGAGGGCGATGTAACCGACCAAGTGCGCGCGGTGTTCCCAGACCACAAAGCGCCGCTGGCGCTCGCTCAGCCACCAGGAATTTGCCGGAATGATGCCGGCGGCCATGCGCAGGAAGATGCGTATCCGGCCAAGCCAATAGCCGATGCCCGAGAGATAAAAGAGGTAATTTCCGAGCGTGTATTTGCCGCGCTGCAAAAGCTCGGCGTCTTTCGTCCAATCGCCGGTGTGGCGGTGATGGGCGAAATGAAACCACGCCTCCCACCACGCGGGATAAATCTGCGTGAAGGCCGTGAAGGCGCGCGTCGCGTCGTTCAACCAGCGTGAACGAAACGCCGTTTGGTGATTGCACTCGTGTTGCGTCGCGAACAGGCAATTGATGAGATAACCGTGGAGGACAAACACGGGCACGCTCCACCAGCCGCCCCAGCTCGCCCACAAGAGATACCCGGTCGCGGCGAGCGCGCCCAGATGGCTGGCGAGCTGAACCAAGCCCTTGGCGTCCGAGCGCTTGGATAGGGATTTCAGAACCTTGGTATCGACAACATCGGTGCGCGAAACAAAGCTGTCCATGGCGTATCCCTGAATCCCTAATGCGCAAGGGCAAATCTTGGCCCACCGGACGGCGTTGCGCAATACGGCGCGCCTAATCCGCGACCTGATCGACGATCCAGCGCCGGAATTCGTGAACCACCGGTTCCATGTGCGAAAGCCGCCCCGGCCGGGCGAAGGGCGAATCGAGACCCCGCTGCTGCTCCTCGGTGATGACCACGTCCTCGGCGGTCGCGGCATCCAGGCGGCGGTAATAGGCCTGGGACAATTCGGCGAAATCCGGGCGCGCCATGGTTGCTTGGTGGAAGTGATGGGCGAGGGTCAGTTCGGTTTCGCCGGCAGACAAGGGATTTATGCCGACGGTCCAAAGGCAATCGATGTTTCCGGCGATGAGCGCGCAAGGGAAGGGATAGGCGAAGTACGAGCCTTCAGCCGCCACGCCCGAGAGGCCCGGCATGGCGGGGAAGCCGCGCTCGTTCGGCAGAAGGCCGTTCGATCCCGCATGGCGCGAGACGATGGCGCCGTGGTTGGGGCCGAAATCGAGCCAAACCGGCTGACCGGGCGTGCGGCCGTAGAGCCCGCCGCTTTTGCCCGCGAGTGCCTCCATCCCGGGATCGAAATCATTGCCCGCGATCGAAGCCGCGTGGACATAGGGGATGTGATAGGACTCCATCAGGTTTTCCGCATAGATCTTCCAATTGCAGCGCACGCGGATTCGCGCGCGGCGCGCGGTGACCAGGCGGTCGAATTCGTAACCCTGGAACATCCGAAGAAAGCCGCCCTGCGCCTCCTCGAACGGCGGCGCGTTCGCGTCGAAGCACAGGAAGACGAACTTGCCCCAAAGCGCCGCGCGAATGGCAACGAGGCCGTAAGCGGATTTGTCGAAATCCTTCGAATGTTCCATCTGCGGCGCGCCGGCGAGCGCGCCGTCGAGATTGTAAACCCAGCCGTGATAACCGCACTTGAAGGCCCGGGCATTGCCCTCGCCCGGCGGCACGAGACGGCAGCCGCGATGGCGACAGGTATTGGCGAAGGCGCGGACCGCGCCGTCGCGCCCGCGCGCGAGCAGAACCGGAACACCCGCGAGCGCGGTGCTCCACCAATCGCCCGGCTTGGATATCCGGTCGGCATCGCCCGCGAACAGCCAATGGCGGCGAAAGATGCGTTCCATCTCGCGCGCGAAGAAGCGCGGGTCGGTGTGCGTCCAAGGCGGCAGGGATTGGGCTTGGGCCAGCGCGTGCCGGGCGCCCGCGAAATGGCGGGCGTGCGTGAAATCCCCAGGGGCGGTGAGCATGGAGGCGCTCGTTTGCTCTATCGAACGGCGATCGCCGAAATGCGATATTAGCGCACGCCGCAATCGGCGGGAATGTTGTCTTGCCGCGCCTGCGCCGCGTCTCTATCGTGCGCTGCGCTCGGGTGGAAGACGATGGGGGGCACGATGTACTATCTCGGCGTCGATACCGGCGGCACGTTCACGGACGTGGTTGCGCTGCACGCGACAACCGGACAACTCATCACCTTCAAGGTGCCGTCCGTGCCTTCCGATCCGGCCCAGGCCGCACGCCACGGCATCGAGCGTCTGCGCGACCGGCACGGCGTGAAGCCGTCGGACATCGCGCGCTTTATTTACGGCACGACGATCGCGACCAACGCGATCCTCGAGGGCAAGGGCGCGGCCACGGCGTTGGTCGCGACCATGGGCACCAAGGACGTGCTTGAAATCGCGCGCATGTGGCGCCACCGGCTGTTCGACCTAGCCCTGCAAAAGCCGCGTCCCCTGGTGCCCGGCCGAAGACGCTTCGAGGTCAAGGAGCGCATCGGTTCGAAGGGCGAGACGGTCGTGCCCTTGGACGAGGACGATCTCGCCCGCGTCGTGCGCGAAGTGGCTTCATCCGGCGCCGAGGCCGTTGCCGTCACGTTGATCTTCTCGTTCCTCGCGCCCGAGCACGAACGGCGCGTGAAAGCGGCGATCTTGAAGGCCGCGCCCGGGCTTCACGTCACGATCTCCTCCGATGTCAGCCCCGAGTTCCGCGAGTACGAGCGCACCGCGACGACGGTGATGAACGCCACCGTGATGCCCAAGGTGCATCAGCTCGTTCGCCGGCTCGAGGAATTGCTCGGCGAGCTCGGTTGTCTCTCGGGCTTGCGAATCCTGCAATCGAACGGTGGCCTGATGGGCACGGCGACGACGCGGGAATTGCCCGTGAACACGCTGCTCTCGGGGCCCGCGGGCGGTGTCGTGGGCGCCGCCGGCGTCGCCAAGGCGGCGGGGGTGGATAAGATCATCGCCCTCGACATGGGCGGCACCTCGCTCGACATCTCGCTGGTCGAGGGTGGCAGGGTCGCGCTCAGCTCGGAAGGGCGCCTCGGCGGCTATCCGGTCAAGGTGCCGCAGGTCGATGTCCACACCATCGGCGCGGGCGGCGGCTCGATCGCGCGCGTGGCGCTCGGCGCGCTCAAGGTCGGTCCGGAAAGCGCCGGCGCGGCGCCGGGCCCCGCATGCTATGGGCGCGGCGGCACGCTGTGCACCAGCACCGATGCGGCGGTGGCGCTCGGCTATATCGACCCCGGATATTTCGTCGGCGGCGAGATGTCGCTCGACGTCGCGGCGGCGAAACTGGCGGTGCGCACGCATGTCGGCGAGCCCTTGGGTCTCGGCGAGGCCGAAGCGGCCTGGGCGGTCGTTCAGGTGCAGGTCGCCAACATGGCCGCCGGCACGCGCGAGGTATCGGTTGCGCGCGGCCACGACCCGCGCGAATTCGCGCTGCTGCCCTTCGGCGGCGCGGGCTCGCTCTATGCCGGGCTCATCGCCGAGGATTTGCGCATGCGCCGCATCTTCGTGCCGCGCAATCCAAGCGTGCTTTCGGCCTTCGGCATGTTGCTGACCGACGTGAAATACACCCGCGCGACGACGCGCCTCATGGACCCCGCGACCGCGAAGGCCGAGGACGTGACCAAGCTGTTCGACGGCCTCGGGGGCCCCTTGGTCGCGCAACTCAAGGCCGAGGGCTTCGCGGGGAAGGCAATCGTGGTCGAGCGCGCCTGCGACATGCGCTATCGCGGCCAGGCCTACGAGATTCGCGTGGCCGTGCCGAACGGCAAGCTGACGGCGAAGGGCCTAGCCTCGCTCGCCGCAGCCTTCCACGCCACCCATCACGAAGCCTACGGCCAGTCCGCGCCGAAGGAGGCGGTCGAGATGGTCAATCTGCGCGTGACCGGCACGGGCGTCATCAAGAAGGCCAAGATCGAACCTCTGCCGGCCAAAAAGCGCACGGCCAAGGCCGTGCCCAAGGCCACGCGCAAGGCCTATTTCGGCGAGGGCTGGCGGGCGTGCAAAGTGTACGAGCGCGACGCGCTTTCTCCCGGCCACAAGATCGCCGGACCCGCGATTATCGAGGAGGCGGGGGCGACCATCGTCGTCTTCCCGCGCCACAAACTAACGCTCGACAGATTCGGCAATCTGCATATCGCGGTGCCCGCGCAAGCGGCGCGGAGCTAGGAGGGATCATGCGCGCGAACGTCGATCCGGTCAGCCTCGAGGTCGTCGGCAATTATCTGGTGTCGAGCGTGCGCGAGATGTGCACGACGCTGCGCCGCGCCGCGTACTCGACGATCCTGCGCGAGAGCCTCGATTGCTCGACCGCCATCTTCGACCCCCAAGGCCAGCTCATCGGCCAGGCCGATCACGTGCCGTCGCACCAAGGCTCGCTCTCGCTCGCGGCACGCCAGGTCGCGCGCGATTTCACGCTCGACCCCGGCGATGTCGTGATCATGAACCACCCCTATATGGGCGGCACGCACCATC
>CAMAPP010000047.1 GCA_945860095.1 Rhizobium sp. Q54
ACCTCGTTGCTCAAGCGCGCGATCAAGACGCTGTGGCTCGCCCTTGAAGAGATGGACCGGGCTTGGCTGCCGATCACCCATTCCTGGCGCCTGAACGAACGCCACTACGGCGCGTTGCAGGGCCTGAACAAGGCCGAAACCGCCAAGGCATACGGCGACGATCAGGTATTCCAATGGCGGCGCAGCTTCGACATCGCACCGCCCACGCTCGAGGCGAACGACCCGCGCGCCGCCGCCGATCGGCGCTACGATGTTCTCGGCAAGGGCCATGTGCCGCTGACCGAAAGTCTCAAGGACACGATCGCGCGCACCTTGCCCTATTGGCACGACACGATCGCGCCCCAGGTGAAGGCGGGACGGCGCGTGCTCATCGCCGCGCACGGCAATAGCCTGCGCGGTTTGATGAAACATCTCGGCTCGATTTCGGACGACGCGATCGCCAAGGTCGAGATTCCGACGGGCAAGCCCTTGGTTTACGAGCTCGATGGCGATTTGAAGCCGACGCGGCAATACTTCCTCGACGACGCGGGCAAGCCGGCTTGAGCGCGCCCGCATCCGAATGCGCCGTCGCATGGCGTGAATCGAAACGCACGGTGTGGATCGAAATCGGGCCCGCGCGGCGGCGCCCCGCAACGAATACCGGGAGTACCATAATGGCCAACGCCAGCCGCCTCTTCTCCCGCGCCCTCGGCACCTTGTCCGTCGTCATCGGTCTGGCGCTCGCGATCACGGCGGCGCCCGCCTTGTCCGCTGAGTTGGCCGGCAAGATCGCCCGGGTGAAGGGCGATGCCGTGGCGGAATCGGGCGGCAAGACGCGGAAACTCGCCGAGGGCTCGGAAATTTTCGTCGGCGATCTGTTGAAAACCGGCAAGAACACGCGCCTCGAGATCGCGATGATCGACGCGGCGAAATTGACGCTCGGCGATAACAGCCGCTTGCGGATCGAAACCTATCTGTTCGACGACGCGAAGAACACGGGCAATGCCAATGTGAAGGTCATCGCCGGGGTGTTTCGCGCCGTCACAGGCAAGCTCGGCAAGGTCGCGGGCGCGCCCTTCCAGGTGACGATGCAAACCGCCACGCTCGGCATTCGCGGCACGGAGTTCTGGGGCGAGCAAAAGAAGAACGATCTCCTCGTCGCCCTGCTCGGCGGCGGCGGCATCTATCTCGAAACCCGCGCCGGACGCGTGGATATCTCCGAGCCTGGCATGGCGACCCGCATCACCACCGCCAACAAGCCGCCCTCGGCGCCGTTCAAGCTGACCGAGGCGCAGATTCAGGCCGCGCTTTCGACCGTTGCCTGGTAGGCGCGACGCACCGTCATCGCCGATGGCGTGAAATATAAGATTTTCAGAATATTAGGGGATGATCCTCAACATCCAGGCGAATTCGGCCTTTGCCTAATACATAAGACAATACTTGTAGATTCAGGCACAAGTAAATCTGGCATGTAAGATTCAATACCTTGGCATATTTATTGTTTGATACTACGAGAACTACAAGATCTTGAATCTTCAGTAATCCATCAACTTATCATTCATCAAACAGGGAACTTCGCCCCTCAGCGCCCCGCGCGCCGCTCGGCGAGGCCCGCGCACAGATACATGATGACGTACACGATGAGCCGGTAAATCACGGGCGAGCCCGGCGGGATGCAGATGAACGACATCGCGTCGAGGCCGCGCCGTCCGACCTCGTAGGCGATGCGCAGCACCTCGTAATCGGTCATGCCGATGGGCTCGGCGAGATCGCCCAGGATATCGCCCGACGCCGGTCCCGCGCCGCCGATCACGTCCATGTCGAAATGGACATAGACCTTGTCGGTGCCGTCATAGGCGTGACGCAGCTCGCCGCAAATCTTCTCGACATCGAAGCCCCGCCGGATGCGCCACATCGGGAAAAAATGCGTGCCGCCCGCGATGAAGCGCCGCACCTGCACCTTGTCCTCGAGCATGCCGCGCTCGCCGATCTCGACCAGATTCGCCATGTCGTATTGCGGGCACAGCTCGTAGGTCTTGTACTTCCACGAATCCGAACCCGCGATGCGCGGGTCCATGGTCAGCTTGTCGAGCGGCGCTATGTCCCAATGGGTGTCGAGGCTGATCATGCCGACCTTGCCCTTGGCGCGCTCGGCCACGGGCTTGGCGATGGCGAACGAGCCGCAGGGCGAGTTCTGGCCGATGACGATCGGAATGGCGCCCGCGTCCAGCGCGTCGTTGACCTTCTTCTCGACCGCCGCCTGGGCGCGCAGGATGTTTTCCGCCGTGGGCTCGGTCAGGCTTTCGGGCGGAATATCGGCATTGCCGTAATCGACCATCTTCAGGTGCTCGAAGACGTCGATGTCGAATTCCTGGATATAGCCCGAGCCGTAGCGCGCCGATTGCTGGCGGATGCGCTTGGCGGCGGCGAGCCATTCCTCCTTGCCCACGCCCGCATAGCCGCCCCAGCCCGCGACATAGGGCGCGCCGATGATCACGACATCGGCGCCCTTCAATTCCTCGGGCTTGGACGCATGGGGACGGCCCATGAAGGTAGGTGTTTCCGTCGCCATCATCGGCACGTACCACGGCGCCATGAACGAGAAGGTATTGTCCATCCGGTTGCGCCAGATTTCGCTCCACTCGGGATAGGCCATCTTGGTCTCCTGGATCTCGGATATCGCGCGAGGGTTTAGGAACGGCCGGGCTTGATCGCCAACAGCGCCGCGCGCGCCTGGCCGAAATGGCCGAGCCCCGCGGCGAGAAACCCGCCATCGACGTACATCGTCTGTCCGGTCATCCATGTCGTCGCGGCGAGAACGTGGACCGCCTCGGCCAATTCCTCCGGGTCGCCGAAGCGCCCGAGCGGCGTGCGGTCCATGTCGTGGCGATGGATTTCCTGGTTGTCGCGCGTCGAGGCCATGGACGCGCTCTTGTGCTCGATGAGGCCGGGCCCGAGCGCGTTCACCACGACGCCAAAGGGCGCCAGATCGTTCGCCATCGACTGCACCAGCGAACGCTTCGCGGCCTTGGACGCGCAATAGGCGAGCTCGCCGGCCCAGGCCTGCTCGGCGCACACCGAGGTGATGACGACGATGTGCCCCGCGCGCGCCGCCTTCATCCGCCGCCCCGCCTCGCGGCAGACCAGGAACGTGCCGCGCAGATTGACCGCCATCACGCGGTCGAAGGCGTCGGTGCCGATATCGGGAAAGACGCCGGGAACGCTGATGGCCGCGCAGTGCACCAGAACGTCGATCCCGGGTTTGGCGAAGTGGCGGTCCGCCGCCTCGAAGGCCTGGCGCACGAATGCTTCGTGCGCGATATCGAGAGGGATCGTCTTGAACGTGCGCATTTCGGCCAGATCGGCTTGCGGCGCGGCGGCATCGAGATTGACAACCGCGGCGCCGTCGCCGAGGAAGCGGCGCGCGACCGCCGAGCCGAGCCCGCCCGAGGCCCCGGTGACGACGACGCGGCGCGCTGAGGGATCGGCCATGGCTCAACCTTTCACGGCGATGGGATATTCGCGCACGACGATGCGCTGAAACCGGCTGACATGCGAGAGCGTGTCGCCGCGCGTGGGGCTTGTCGGCTTGGCGTAGATGGCGGCGAAATCCGCCTCGGTTTCGAACCATTGCTCCGCGATGCCGTCCCAATCCGCGATCCCGGCCGCCGGCATGCCGGGCAGGGCGTCGTTCTCGACGCGGACGTCGATCGTGTATTTCTTGAGGAACGGCGCCTGATGCTGGACGATGTCGGGGGCATGGTCCTCGACCCACCACTTGCGGAATTCCTCGAGCGACAAATGCTCGGCCCGCTTCAAAAACCACATCACCTTGATCATCCCGCGCTCCTCGTCCCGACACCCAATCGTTCGGGCGGTAGATTCCGGTCGCAGGCGCGGCCATTCAAGGGCGAAATTCGAGGATCCTATCGCGCGCCCCCGATCGACCGGCCCCAATCACCCACCGCCGATCGCCCGCCCCCGATCACCCGGCCCCAATCACCCGGCCCCAATCACCCGGCTTGCCCCCGGTCGGCGCGGCTTGCTATCACCGGGCGTCGAACATTCATGACCCAGCCCCTGCCTAGCGAATGCGACGTCCTCGTCATCGGCTCCGGCGCGGCCGGGCTGACAGCGGCCATCGTCGCGACCGAGCTTGGCCAAAGCGTGGCGGTGATTGAAAAAGCCCCGGTCGTGGGCGGCACCACGGCCTTCTCGGAGGGCATGATCTGGGTTCCGGGCAGCCGGCAAGCGCGCGAAGCCGGGGTCGAGGACAGCCGCGAGGCGGCATTTGCCTATATGCGGAACGTCGCGGGCAATCTTTTCGACCGCGCGCGCGCCGAGCGCATGATCGATGCCGGGCCGGAGATGCTGGCCTTCATCGAACGCCATTCGCACGCGCGTTTCGATTTGGCGCTCGGCTCGTGCGATTACTTCTCGGAGACCGAGGGCGCCTGCCATGGCGGGCGGGCTTTCGATCCCTCGGCCTTCGACGGCAGGCGCCTGGGCACGGATTTCCGCCGCTTGCGCCGGCCGCTGCCGACGACGACGATCTTCGGCGGCCAGAATGTCGGCGGCCAGAATATCGGCGGCATGATGATTCCGGGCGAGGATTTCGGCCATGCCTTCAAGGTTTTGCGCTCGGTCCGTTCGACCGCGCGCATGGCGCGGCGTTACGGGCGCTATCTTTTGGACCTCCTCGCTGGCCATGGCCGGGGCACGCGGCTCGGCGGCGGCAATGCCCTCGTCGCCAGCTTGATGCTGACGCTCAAGGAACGCGGCGTGGCGATCCACACGGCCACGCGCGCAACCGCGCTTGTCCTCGAGGCAGGAAGGGTCGCGGGGGCTACGGTCGAAACGGCAAACGGTGCGCGCGCGATTCGCGCTCGGCGCGGAGTCGTGCTGGCCTGCGGCGGCTTTCCTGCGTCCGACGCGCTAAAGCGCGCGCACTATCCCCATGTGCGCGCGGGCAAGAACCACCAGCGCCTCGCGCCCGAGACCAATACCGGCGACGGCATTGGTCTCGCGGAAAGGGTCGGCGGGCGGCTCGATGCGCGGCTCATGCAGCCCGCCGCCTGGGCGCCCGTTTCGCTCGTGCCGCAAAAGAACGGCACCCTCGTGCCCTTTCCGCATTTCATCGACCGCAACAAGCCGGGCTTTCTGATCGTCGACCGGCAGGGGCGACGCTTCGTGAACGAAGGCGATTCCTATCACATGATCGTCCAGGCGATGTTTCGGGTGTGCGCCGATGTGCCCAAGATCGAAGCCTTCGTCGTCGCCGATCATCGCGCGATCCGGCGCTACAGTATCGGCGTCGTCCCGCCTTTTCCGGGACGAACCCGCCCGCATATCCGTTCGGGCTATCTCATCCGCGGCGCGAGCTTGGCCGAACTCGCGGCGCGCGCCGGCATCGATCGAGACGGCCTAAGCGCCACGGTCGCGCGCTTCAACGACCACGCACGGCAGGGAACCGATCCCGATTTCGGCCGCGGCGCCACCGCCTATAGCCGCGCGAACGGCGATTTGCGCCATCGCCCCAATCCAGCCCTGGGTCCGCTGACAAGGCCCCCGTTCTACGCCGTGCGCATCGAGCCCGCCGAACTCGGCACCTTCTTCGGCCTGGCGACGAACGCGCACGCCCAGGTGCTCGGCGCGGACGGCGCGCCCATCGGCGGGCTCTACGCCGCCGGCAACGACATGGCGAGCGTCATGGGCGGCGCGTATCCGGGCGCCGGCATCACCATCGGCGCGGCGATGATCTTCGGCTTCCTCGCCGCGCGCCACGCGTCGGGCGCGGACGCAAACCCCGGAGGAGGCACGACATGACACGGCCGCACGCGCCCGCGCCGCTCGCGGGATTTTGCGCCGATCTATTCGCGGGCAAGACCGTGCTGATCACGGGGGCCGCGCGCGGCATCGGCCTTGCGACCGCCCGCGCCTTCGCCGCCACGGGCGCGCGCGTCGTGCTCGCCGATGCGGACGAGGACGAACTGGCGCACGCCGCGCGCACCTTCCCCCCGATGCACGCGCGCCAGGTTTTCGACATCGCCGACGCCGGCGCGGTTCACCGCGCCGCCGCGCGCGTCGCGGACCAAGTCGGGCCCGTGGACGTGGTCGTGAACAATGCCGCGATCTTTCGCCGCTCAGCCCTGGCCGAGGCGGACGCGGCCGCGACCTGGCGCGCGATCCAAGCCGTCAACGCCGATGGCCCGTTCCACGTCGTCCACGCCTTCCTGCCCCAGTTGCGCGCGACCAAGGGAAACGTGGTCAATCTCGCCTCGACGCGCGGCTACACCGCCGCCGCGAACGCCCCCGCCTATACCGCATCGAAAGGCGCGGTCATCGCCCTGACCAAGGCGCTGGCGGTCGAGCTCGCGCCGTTCCACATCCGCGTGAACGCGGTCGCGCCGAGCGATGTCCGCACGCGCATGACCGCGGCACCCGAAGACGGCGCGACCCAAGCGCAGCTTTACGCCCGCACGCCGCTCGGCCGGCCCGCCGAGCCCGAGGAGATCGCCGCGCCCATCGTTTTTCTCGCCTCGCCGCTCGCCGCCTTCATCACGGGCACGGTGCTTGCGGTCGATGGCGGCTTCATGGCCTCGTGACGCGCGGCGCCCCGTGAGTACCCCATCGTGAGCGCCCCGCCATGAACACCCCGTCATGAACGCCCGCGCGCGCAAAGTCGCGATCATCGGCGGCGGCATCATGGGCAGCGCCGCCGCCTATTATCTGCGCCGCCTGGGCATCGAGGCGGTCGTGCTCGAGCGCGGCGCGTTCGGCACCGAGCAATCGAGCCGCGCGCTCGGCTTCATCCGCTGTCAGGGCCGCCACCACGCCGAGATCGGCCTCGCGGTACACGCCAATCGCATGTGGCCGGGCCTTGCCGGGGAATTGCAGGCGGATCTCGAGTACGTGCGCGAGGGCAATCTGGTGGTTGCGGAAACCGCGGCCGACGAGGACCGCTTGCGCCGAAGCTCGGCGGCCGCGCGCGCGGCGGGGCTGTCGACACGCGTCGTGTCGCGCGCGGAGATCGCCCATATTTCGCCGCGCCTCGCGGGGCCGTGGCGCTCGGGCATATTCACCGCCGAGGACGGCCATGCCTCGCCGGTCAAGGCGACGCACGCCTTCGCCGCGGCGGCGCAACGCCTGGGCGCGGAATTTCGTCCCGACACGCCCGCGCGCGCCATCGAAATCGCGGACGGCCGCGTCGCGGGCGTGCGCACCGCATCGGGCTTGGTCGCCGCCGACGCGGTGCTGTGCGCGGCAGGCGTTTCGACCAATTTCCTGTTGCGCCCCCTGGGCCTGGCGCTGCCCATCCAGATCGTGCGCAGCTCCAATCTCGAATCCGAACCCGTCCCCCCCTTCACGCGCATCGGCGTGTGGTCGCCCCATATCGCGATGCGCCCACGCCTCGACGGCACCTTCAGCTTCGGCACGGGCTATCGCGGCCTACGGCCCGATCACGATTTGGGCGCGGTGTCGCTCAATCACCTCGGCTGGTTTTTGCCGCGCTTTCTCGCCAATCCGCGCCGTCCCCGCTTGCGCCTCAATCGCGACACGCTGGACAATCTCGGCCGCGCGCTCGCGGCCCGCGCCGCCATGCGGCCCATGCCCGAACCCATCGTCAACGAGGACATGATCGCCGAGCGCCTGAGATGGGCGGGAGCGCTATTTCCCCATGTCGGCGGCTTTCGCCGCGCGCGTGCCTGGGCGGGACGCATCGACGCCACGCCCGATCTCATCCCGATCATCGGGCCATTCGAGAAGTTGAAGGGGTTGTTCGTCGCCGGCGGGTTCTGTGCCCACGGCCTCGCGCTCGCGCCCATCGTCGGCCGGACGCTCGCCGAATTGATGGCGAGGGGGACAAGCGAGATCGATCTTCGTGCCTTTCGCCCCGAGCGCTTTCGCGGCCCCGTGCTCGACGAGGATCCGACCGCCTTGTAGCGGCGGCGCCTTTGCTCCCCAGCCCTTGTAATCCGTGCCCGAAGGGCATATTTCAATTAAGTCGCTTCCTGCGGGGCTGGTGTGTGCACCTCGCGAAGGGTCAGAATAGCCCCGAGCGAAAATCCGCCCGATGATGCGCCGCCCGACGGCACTCCGATCGGTGTCTCCCGCGCCGCCGCCGCCAAACCGGGCACCTTCAAGATGAAGCGCACCCGCGTACTACTTGAATAGAAACCCGCGTCTTACTTGAATAGAAAAAGGAAGCGACCGTATGGCCAAGGAAGAATTGGTGGAAGCCGAAGGGGCCGTCACCGAGGTGTTGCCGAACGCGATGTTCCGCGTCCTGCTTGAGAACGGCCACGAGGTTCTGGCGCATAGCTCGGGCCGCATGCGTCGCAACCGCATCCGCATCCTCGCAGGCGACAAGGTTCGCGTCGAAATGACACCCTACGATCTGTCGAAGGGCCGCATCAATTTCCGCCACAAGGACGAACGCAGCCTTGCCCCTCCGCGCCCCCGCCAGGGGCCGCAGCGCCGTAGGCGCTAGGCCGGGAATGGGCATTCTTGAAAAATTACCGTCGCTCTCGGACGCCGAGCTTGGCGTCCTCAGGCTCAATGCCGCGGCGCTTGAGCGCACCGGCACACCGAAGCAAAAAACCGCCGTCGCGGATTTGATGCCGTCGCTCGACGCAGAATTTCTCCTGCGGCGCGAACGCAAGGCCGCAGCACGGCCGGCGCCAAAAGGCCGGGCAAAGAAATCGCCCCCGCCCGCCGAATCGGAAATCCCTGCTATTGTAACCGAGCCTATGCCGGGCGAGACCAAATCCGATTGAGCAAGCCCGAATGACCGAGGCCAATCGACCTAGCCAAAATGGCCACGCCCATGACGAGCACTTTCATCCGATTGCGCGCCGCCGCACGGAGCGCCAGGATATGCCGCGACACGCGGACCAATCTTTGCGGCCGCGCACAAAGCACGCACGAAGTCCCGCCAGCATGAGCGCGCAACCCGCCACGCGACCTGCCCCCCTCCACGCCGCCGTCATTCCAGGCGGCCCTGAACTTCGCCGCCTGGTCGCGCGCCACCAAGCGCCCGAACTTCGCAAGAGCATCTGGCAATTTGCGACGACGCTCGCCCTATTCGTTGGCGGCAGCGCGCTGATGTACGCAAGTCTCGGGATTTCCTATTGGCTCACCCTTGTCCTGGCCTTGCCGACTTCCGGATTTCTCGTGCGTCTGTTCATCATCCAGCACGATTGCGGGCACGGCGCGTTCTTTCGCTCCAAGCGCGCGAACGACGCCGTCGGCACACTGTGCAGCTTGCTCACGCTCACGCCCTATGCCCTTTGGCGTCGCCAGCACGCCGGCCATCACGCCATCTGGAATAATCTCGACCGCCGCGATACTGGCGTCGATATGTATTCGACCTGCCTCACGGTCGAAGAATACGGAGCATTGAGCCGTTGGAGGCGCTTGTCTTACCGGCTCATCCGCAATCCCGTGTTCTCGCTCATCCTGCTGCCGCCATTGATTTTCTTGTTGTTGTACCGCGTGCCGTTCGATACGCCCGCGAGCTGGCGGCTGGAGCGCCGGTCGGTGTATGCCACCAATGCGGCAATCGCCGTCGTCCTCATCGCGCTGGTCGCGACATTGGGCGCGGTTCCGGTTCTGCTCGTGCAATTTTCGGTGATGGCCGGGGCCGCGATCGTCGGAGTTTGGCTGTTCTCGGTGCAGCACCGATTCGAGAACGCCGTGTGGCTGCGCGACGGCGATTGGCGCGCGGAGGCGGCAGCCCTTGGCGGCTCGTCCTATTTGCACCTGCCGCGCGTGCTGCAATGGTTCACCGGCAATATCGGCTTCCACCACATCCACCATCTCAACCCGCGCATTCCCAATTATCGCCTAGAGCCATGCCACGCGGCGCTGCCCGAGCCGCGCGCCATTCCGACGCTGACCCTCGGTTCCGCGCTCGGCTCGTATCGCTTTGCGCTGTGGGACGAGGCGTTGGGGAAGATGGTGAGTTTCCGCACCGCCGAAGCGGGGCTTGCCTAAGGCGAGTGGCGGTCGTGCATCGGTTCGAATCGGCCCGCTAGCCAGAGCGCGCGCCATCGCCGAAAATGCGGGACGGATCGCATCGGGTCCGGCAAAGCGCGGGAACAGCCATGCCCCATCTCGATCCCCACCATCTCGATCCCCAATTGAAAGCCGCCTATGCCCAGGACCTGGAGCGCTTCGGCCCCAAGGCCGCGCATTTGCCCCACGATCCCGAAGCCGCGCGCGCGGACCTGAAGCGCCGCCGCAAGCAACGGAACTCGGGCGGCCCCGCGATGGCCAAATCCGAAGACATCGTCATGGATTTGCCGGGCCGGACGGTGGCCGCGCGCATCCACCGCCCCGCCGCCGTGCCGCGCGGCACGGTGCTGTATGCCCATGGCGGCGGCTGGGTGATCGGCGATCTCGACACCCATGACCGCCTGATGCGCACGCTCGCCGCGGAATCGGGCGCCAATGTCGTCGCCATCGCCTACCGCAAGGCGCCCGAGCATCCCTTCCCCGCGGCCCTCGACGACATGATCGACGGCTGGCGGTGGGTTTTGCGCGAGGGGCCCAAGCGCGCGCTCGACACCGCCGTGCTCGGCATCGGCGGCGATTCGGCGGGCGCCAATCTCGCCTTGGCCGCAACCCAGCGTCTGCGCCTCTCGGGCGCGCGCACGGCGGACGCGCATGTGTTGTTTTACGGGGTTTACGATTGCGATCTCGACACCGAATCGTACCGGACCTTCGGCGACGGCACCTACGGCTTGAGCCGCGCGGACATGGTCGAGTTCTGGAATCTTTATCTGCCCGATGCGGCGCGGCGGCGCGATCCGGCGGCAAGTCCGCTCCACGGTTCGCTCGACGGCATCGCGCGGCCGCTTTTGCTGTGGGCCGAACTCGACGCCCTGCGCGACGACAGCCGCAAGATGCTCCAGGCCTTGCACGGCGCCGGCCACGACGCGGTCGGCATCGAGATCCAATCGGTCACGCACGGCTTCCTCCAGCTTGGCGACACCGTGGCGATCGCCCGGAGATCGCTCGCCATCGCGGGGGCGCATCTGCGCGAGGCGTTCGGCGCCCGATAAGACCGGACCCGATAAGACCGAATAGCAGCGGATAGGAAAGACCGTGAGTCCATCCCCCCGCCCGCCGCCCCGCCCCCGCGCGGCGCACGACCAAGCCGCGCCCGCGGCGGTACTCGCGCGCGCCGCGGCGCATCACCGCGCGGGACGCCTGCAGGACGCCGAGAGCGCCTATGTTCGTTTCCTCGCGGCACATCCCGGTTGGGCTCCTGCCCTGCATCTTTACGGCGTTCTGCTCGCGCAAACCGGGCGCGCGCCGCGCGGCGCCGAGGAAATCGCCAAGGCCGTCGCCGCCCAGCCGGCCAATCCCGCGTATCTCAACGACTGGGGCAATGCCCTGATGGCGGCGGATCGCTGGCGCGAGGCCATCGCCGCCTATGACCGGGCCCTTGCGGCGAGGCGCGATTTCCCCGGAGCCCAATTCAACCGCGCCAACGCGCTTCTGCGCGCGGGCGACGCGGCGGCGGCGCTCATCGCCTACGACGGCGTGCTCGATGCTCGTCCGGCGGCATCGGTTCTGGTCAATCGCAGTCTCGCGCTCGCCCAACTCGCGCGCTTCGACGAGGCGATCGATGGCCTGCGCCAAGCGGTCGCCCTGGCGCCCGGCGATCGCGAGGCCCTGATCAATCTCGCCCTTTCCCTGAAGCGAATCGGGCGCACGGCCGAGGCGGCCGAGGCGCTCGCTTCGGCCGTGGCCGCCGACCCCGGATTCGCCGAGGCCTTCGCCGTGCTCGGCGGCATTCATCACGATGCCGAGCGCGCCGCCGAGGCCCGCGCCGCGTTCGAGCGCGCGCTGGCGGTGGATTCGCGCCACGCCGGCGCCTTGGCGGGGCTTGCGGCCGTCGCCCACGACGACGGCCGGTTCGACGAGTCCGAACCCATGCTGCAACGGGTTTTGGCCCAGCGGCCGATGGATTCCGAGGCTTTGACGAATCTCGGCTTGGCGCGGCAGGAAGGCGGCAACGAAGCGGGCGCGGTCGAGGCGTTTGCGCGCGCGCTTGCCGCCGATCCGCGCAACAAGCGCGCGATCGCGCACCTGGCGATAGCGCTCCAGCAATGCGGGCGGCGCGAGGAAGCGCGTGCGATCTTCGATTTCGACCGCCTGATCGCGGTTCGGGACATCGAGGCGGTCGCGGGTTACGAATCGGTCGCCGATTTCAACGCGGCGGTCGCACATTACGTGCTGAACGATCCGAGCCTGATGCTCGACCGCCCGGCGATCGCCACGACCAAGGGCAGCCAGACGCTCGAGATTCTCGTCGGCGAGAACAAGGAACGGCGCGCGTTGCACGCCATGATCGAGCGCGAGGTGCTGCGCTACATCGACGGCGTGCTGAAGACCTCGGGCAACGCGCACGCCGATCAAGCCACCGCGCGCTGGCGCGTCACGGGTTGGGCGGTGGTGCTGCATTCCGGCGGGCATCAGAGCCCGCACATCCATCCGCAGGGCTTCGCTTCGGGCGTGTATTACATCCGCGTGCCCGAAACGGTGCGCGTGGCGGAGGCGGGCGATGCCGGCCACATCGCGTTCGGCAAAACCAAGCCGTGGGGCGCGGCGGCGGACGCGCAGAAGGATTTTCTCAGCCGCACCGAAAAACCGGTCGAGGGCCGGATGGTGCTCTTCCCGTCGCATTTCTGGCACCACACGGTGCCGTTCGAGAGCGCGGAGAAGCGCATTTGCGTGGCGTTCGACGTCGTCCCGGCTTGAGCCGCTAGCGCAAAATCGGCATCGGCGGCGCCAGCGCGCCGTAGATTTCGTTCATCTCCTCGCCGAAATCGCGATCCCGGCACATCGAGGTGCCCGCGAGCTTGCGCACCATGGTGACGCTGCCCTGGCGCGATTTGTGCGGCTCGACGAGGCTCAGCACCTCGAAGCGCGCGGCGATGCCCGCGCGCAATTGCTGGCGCTTGATTTCGTTGGCGATGGAGCCGCACAGCAGGTTCGTGTGGTCGCGGCCCTGGTAATGGGCCGTGATATTCCAATATGTGAAATGCAGCAGCAAAAGGCCGTGATCCTGGGCGATCAGCGGCCAGTATTCTTGCAGGAAGGCGATGTACTCGAGCGGCCCGCCGGCATCGAACCAGACGAAATCGAGCGGCAAATCGGCGCGGTCGATTTTCTTGGCGTAGCCGCGAAAATCGGCCTTGTGAACGCGCACGAGGCCGTCGAGGCCAAGGAGCTGGAGGGTTTCGAGGACGCGCGGCGCCGAGGTCCCGTCGGCGGAGAAATCGTCGATGGCGTGCAGCCGGGGCGCGTATTCGCGGCGGAAATGCTCGGCGCGAAGCAGCGAAAAGCGCATGTCGTCTTGCGGCGCCTCGGCCAGCAGGCGCCGGTCGGCCGCGTCTTCCTCCACGTTGTCGGCGAGCGCCATGGCGAGAAAGGGCGAGGTGTAGCCAAGGCCGACCTCAAGCACGCGAAGCGGGCGCGTCATACGCACCATGTTGTAGAGCAACGGCCCCACGTGCTCGGTGCCCATGCCCGAAACGAAGAGCGGCCTCGCGGCATCGTTGAATCGGGCATCGAGTGGAATGGCGGCCCCCATCGCTGGTTCGGCCCAATATCCATCGGCTCAATAGCCATGGCAAATGGGTGCCATGACAAATAGGCAAAATGTCCGCCCACCGCCGCCGGACGCGAACCGCGATGGCGCGCCCTTAGAATGTCCGCCTATGAATGTCCGCCTATGAATGTCCGGTTATTGGCTCAGCCGCCGGCGCGGCGCGCAAGGTACGCCCGGCCCTCGGCGTTCGGCGTTTCCTTGCGCCCGTGAATCCAGCCCAGGCAAGTCCCGGCGCCGCACGCACAGGCGAACTGGTGGGCGAGACGGTCCTCGGTCGCGGCATAATCGATGCCGAGATAGTCGCCGGGCGCGATGTCGCACCGTGCCAAGGCGTCGAGCGTCGCAAGGTCGAGGAGCAGATTCGGCTCGCAGCCGTGCAGCAGATAGCGGCAAAACCAACGGTCGTGCAGGTGGAGCGTGGGCGAAATCTGGATGGTATCGAGGCCGGATGCGGACACAAGCACGCCCGAGATGCGCGCAACGCGGCTCCCGGCCGCAAAGCGCGCCTTCGACCGCAAGCCCCGCCCGCGCGCGCCGCCGGCCTCGATCACCTCGAACGTATCGTGCGTCGGGTGCGCATCGGTGGCGGGGATGAATTCCGGATAGATCGAAGCGCCAGTGTAGATCGAAGCGCCTGTATGGATCGGCGCACTAGTCATGCGCGGATTCGTCGCGGCGGGCTTGAGGGCCGCGTGTCCGACGACGACCGAACACGTCCGATCACGAATGGAAGTGGCGCGCCCGGAGAGATTCGAACTCCCAACCTCCAGATCCGTAGTCTGATGCTCTGTCCAGTTGAGCTACGGGCGCCTTGGGAACGGCTATAGGGGAAATTTCCCCCTTGCAGGCTGATCCGTCTAAAGCCTAAGGCGGCGGCGCGCAAGTCCCGGGCCTTGCGGCGGTGCGGCACCCTGGCGCGCCCACCCTCACGCGTAACCCGATAGCCCTTCACGCGAACCCGATAGTCCTCACGCGTAACCCGATAGCGTGGTGCGCCGCACGTCCGTTTGGCGCGCCTCCTCGTAAGCCCGCACCTCGTCCAGGGAAGCGCCCAGGACGGCCACGCGCGGATCCTCGAGACCGACCTCGCCGAGCAAGCGGCCGTGCACGGCATAGCCGAGCAGATCCTGAAGGCGCGGCGGCAAGGTGCGCGCGAGTTCCGGCGGCACGGCCAGGCACTGGTTTTCGATCTGGCGAACCCAGCCGAGGCCGTAATTGACCGAGACGCCGACCCGGTCCTCGGACGCCGCGTTGGCGCCGCCGCCATGCAGCACGGAGCCGTAATGCACGAGCAGCGAGCCCCTGGACATGATCGCGGGCATCGTCTCGTCCGAACGCGCCACGCGGTCGCGCGGCCAGAGATGGCTTCCGGGCACCACGCGCGTCGCACCGTTCTCGGCCGAAAAATCGCTGGCGGCCCACATGAGGATGATCGCCCATTCCCCGCCTTGGGGCTTCGTCATGGGATAGACCTCGTCGTCGCGGTGGAGCGGCTGGGCGGATTCACCCGGGCCCAGGCGAATGGCCTGGGTGTAAGTGAGCTGGATGCGCGCGCAAAACGGCCGCAGCACGATTTCCGCGACGCCAAGCGCCAGAGGGGAGAGCGCGAGCGCGCGGAACGAAGCGGATCGCCCCGCCAGCGCGCCGACGCGGCGCGTGCGATAGCCGCGAAATTCGTCCTGGCCGCGCGGTGCGGCATCGAAATACGGCTGGGTTTCGCCGAGGAGATCGTCGATCAAGGAGACCGGGGCCAGATCGCGCACGATTGCCGCACCGCAGCGCGCCAGCACCTCGCAAACATCCTCGGCGCTCGCGCCGGGATCGAGATATTCAAGCCTCATCGCTCGTCCGCTCCATTTCGTCGCATTCCTCTTAGCCGTATTCGTCCCGGTCCCGGCCTCCGCTCGGGCGCGTGCGCCGGGCCAGGAAAGGTGCCCGGGGATCCGACGAGGGCGCGCCCCAACATATTCGACACCTGTTCGACTTCGAAGCCGGGTTCGGCGTCGGGCAAAAATACCGGGCCCCGGTATTTTCCAAACCTCCAATTGGCCGAAGCCCCTAGTGTGCAATACCCCTAAGGTACAAAGCCCCTAGGGCGCAAAGTTCATATTTTTATTATTATCCGCTATTTTCCGAAGCTCCGTGGCCGTGCAGGGAAGGTATTCTTTCGCCGTTCCCCCCAAAATGCCGCCTCGCCGCGCGGCGCACCAGCGTTGCAAAGCCGTTCCGCTCCTGTCATCTTTCCGACGGGCGAAGCTCGGAGGCTGCGTCCGCAACATGTTTACTGGATAGCAAGGGCGTTCCATGCCGGTGTCCCGACCGCTGGGAATCGCGTTCGCCGCGAAAATTCTACTTTTGCTCGCTGGCTGCTCGTTCTCCGACGATGTGCTGTGGCCGTCCTTGACGGGCGGCGATCCCACGCCCGCGCCGGCCCAGGGCGCGCAACCCGTAGCCATGCGCCCCGCGACCGCCGTCGCGGTGCCCGCGCCGCCGCCGCTCATGGGAACCACCACGTTCCAGGCCGTGCAAGTGGCGCAGGGCCAGCCGACCGGCACCTTCGTCGGCCAGAAGGTCGCGGAGATGCGCGCACAATTGCAGCAGCTTCAGCAGACCCTCGGCGGCCGCAGTTCCAATATCCAGGCCATGCGCGGCCAGGCGATCCAAAGCTCGGAGCGCTATCACGCCTTCGTCGCCGCGATCAACGCGCGCCTGCAGATCGGCACGACGCCCGGCAATCCCATCCTGCTCAACCAATGGAACCAGGCGCAAAGCGAACTCGACAAGATGAACGAGCAGATCGGCCGCATGAACGCCGAAGCCAACGGCGTGGCGGGCGATTCCTCGGTCGCCGCCTTCGTGCTCGAATCGACCCGCGCCGCCTACGGCCTGTCGGGCGCGGTGGACGAGGATCATCGCCAACTGAACACGCTCGAGGACGAGGTCAACAAGACCGTCGTGTCCATTGACCGCCTGCTCAACGATCTCGCGGGCGATGTCAGCCGGCAGAGCACCTATATCGGGCGCGAACGGTCCAATCTGACCGCGTTGTCGGTTGCGGTGAAGAACGGCGAGCTCTACGGCCAAAGCCTTGCGAACCGCGCCTTCACTTCGACCAATCCGATGGCGGCCGCGCCCCAGCAAGGCGGCGGACCGCGCCGCCCGCTGGTCGTTATCCGCTTCGACAATCCGAGCGTCGAATACGAACAAGCGCTTTACAGCGCCATGAAGAGCGCGCTCGACCGCAAGCCCGACGCCACGTTCGAACTCGTCGCGGTCTCGCCCACGCGGGGCCCCGTCGGCCAAAGCGCGCTCAAGTCCGCCGCAGCCAAGCGCCACGCCGATCAGGTCATGCGTTCGCTCACGAACATGGGCCTGCCCGCGACGCGCATCAATACCTCGGCCTCCCAGAGCGACGCGGCGGAGGCCAACGAGGTCCATATCTACGTGCGTTGACCGACCCGCCCGGCCGTCCGAAATCGAACCCCCGGGACCGGCGTCCCGGGGGTTCGTCGTTTGGGGATACCCGCATGAACCAAATTTTCTCGAAGAATTTCCCGGTCACCTGGGGCGAATTGCACCGCGACGCGCGCGCGCTCGCCTGGCGATTGATCGAGCGCGGTCCCTGGACCGGCATTATCGCCATCGCGCGCGGCGGCCTGATTCCGGCGACCATCGTCGCGCGCGAACTGGAGATGCGATTGGTCGATACGTTGTGCGTCGCCAGCTACGACCACCAGGCCCACGGCGAGGCGCACGTCCTGAAGGCGCCCGCGGGCGACGGCGCGGGTTGGCTGATGATCGACGATCTGGTCGATACCGGGGCGACGGCGCGCATCGCCCGCAAGGTCCTGCCCAAGGCGCATTTCGCCGCCCTCTACGCCAAGCCCGCGGGCAAGCCCTTGGTCGATACCTATGTCACCGAAGTGAGCCAGGACACCTGGATTCATTTTCCCTGGGACATGGCCATGCAATTCGTGCGCCCGATCGCCGAACAACGCGGCGCGTGATGCCGGGGCCGCGCGGCCGCGATCTCATGCTGCTGGTCGCGTTGACGCTGCTGTGGGGCGTCAATTGGCCGATCATGAAAATCTCGATGGCCGAATTATCGCCGTTGACGTTTCGCTCCGCGACGGGCGTGCTCGGCGGGCTGGGACTGGTCCTGGTCGCGCGCCTCGCGGGCGAGTGCTTGACGGTGCCGCGCGACCACTGGCGCCCGCTCGTGATCGCCGCGGTGCTCAATTATTCGATCTGGCAGGTCCTGGGCGCCTACGGCATCACCTACATGGCCTCGGGCATCGCCTCGGTGCTCGCCTTCACCATGCCGCTCTGGGCCGTGCTGTTCAGCGCCCTTTTCCTCGGCGACAAGGCGACGCCGAGGCGCGTCATCGGCGTGGTGCTCGGATTATCGGGGTTGGCGGTTCTCATGTCGGGGGATTTTTCGCGCCTGGGCTCGTCGCCCATCGGCGTACCGCTGATGATCGGCGCGGCGATTTCCTGGGCGGCGGGAACGGTGTACGTGAAAAGCGTGAGCTGGCGCATCTCGGTCGTGGCGTTGACGACTTGGCTCGTCCTCATCGGCCAGATTCCCGTGCTCGCCGTCACGCTGGCGGTCGAGGGTCTGCATGTGCCCGATGCCAGTTTCGCCGCCTGGGCCGGCCTTGCCTACACCGTCGCGTTCGGTTTCGTCTTCGGCTATCTCGCGTGGTTCCGGATCGTGCGCGCTTTTCCCGCCCCGGTCGCCGCGGTCAGTTCGTTGATGATTCCCTGCGTCGGCGTGATCAGCGGTGCGATCATGCTGGGCGAACGGCCCGGCTGGCGCGGCATTCTGGCGCTTGCCTTGGTCATGGCGGCGATCGCGCTGGTGCTTGAGGTGCGCCTGCCCTGGCGCGCCCGGGAACGCGCGGCATGAGCGGCGACCATCCCGTGACCCTTGGCGTCATCCTGCCCGATGACGGTCCGTACGATTACGAGTGGCTGCGCCTCGAGCCGTGGCTGCGCGCGAACGGCTTCGGCCACGTCTCCGTGCCCGTGGTGCGCAGCCTGGCCGACGGCATCATGGTGCCGGAAAAACTGCGCGCGATCGGCCGCGATACGGTGCTGGTGCCGTGCGCCGAACGGCTCCGAACGATGGGCGCGCACGCCATTCTGTGGGCCTGCACGACGGGCAGTTTCGTCGCGGGATATGAGGACGCCCGGGGCCAGGCGGCGGCGATCGCGCGCGCGACGTCCTTGCCCGCAACCAACACCTCGCTGGCCATGGCGGCGGCTTCGCGCGCCTTGGGCGCGGGCGAGGTCGATGTGCTCAGCGCCTATACCGGCGAGGTCACGGCGCTGTTCGTCGATTTTCTCAGCCGTTCCGGCTTGCGCGCGGGCCGCATCGCCGCGCTCGGCTGCGTGCATACGCGCGAGTCCTTCGAGGTCGATATCGAGTTGGAAATTTCACGCTTTACGGCTCGCCATCCGGGGCGAACGGTGCCGCTTCTCGTGCCCGACACGGCGATCAACACGCTCGCGCTACTGAAAACCCTCGTCCGGCGCGCGTGCCGGCCCATCGTGACCGCGAACCAGGCGAGCCTGTGGCACGCCCTGGAGATTGCCGGCGCGGCGGGCGGCGCGGGACCGCTCGCGCTGTTCGATCTTGCGACCTAGACCAAGGATCGGAGCGGGCCGCCCATTTCGCCTGGAAGACGCGAACCCGAGCGCCGCGCGGCACAGCGCAAGGATATCGTCCTACACCGGCACGTTGTCGATGAGACGAGTCTCGCCGAGCCATGCAGCGGCAAGCGCGCGCGCGCGTCCGCCTTTGCCGTCATGGGGCGCGAGGGTTTCGGCATCGGCGACGGCCACGTAGTCGATGCGCGCAAAGCCCGCTTCGCGCAAGGCAGCCTCGGCCTCCGCCTCGGCCGCGCGCGGCGGATTTCCGGCCCTTGCCGCTTCGGCCAACGCCAGCAAGACGCGGTGCATCGATGTTGCCACCGCGCGTTCCGCGCCCGACAGATGGACATTGCGCGAGGACATGGCGAGGCCGTCCGCCTCGCGCACGGTTTCCACGCCCGCGATTTCGACAGGCAGGTCGAGATCGCGCGCGAACCGCTTGATGACCTGGAGCTGCTGGTAATCCTTCTCGCCGAAAAACGCGATATCGGGCAGCGCCTGGGCGAGCAGTTTCGTCACCACCGTGGCGACGCCCTCGAAATGGCCGGGCCGGTGCGGGCCGCACAACCCATCCGTGAGCCCCGCCACGCGCACCGCGGTCGCGAAGCCCGGCGGATACATCTGCGCGACATTGGGCGCGAACAACAGATCGGCACCGGCGCCGGTCAGCAGCGCGATGTCGCGCGCCTCGCCGCGCGGATAGGCGGAGAAATCCTCGCGCGGGCCGAATTGCTTGGGATTGACGAAGATCGTGACGATCGTGCGCCGCGTCCGGGCCTTGGCCGCGCGCACCAGCGCGAGATGGCCGTCGTGCAGCGCGCCCATGGTCGGCACCAAGGCGATGCTCTCGTCCGCGCGGCGCCATTCACCGACCACGCGCCGCAGTTCGGCCACGGAACGAACGATCGGCACATTGCCCGCGCGGGCCTCGGCCGGTGAGCGCAGAGCCATCGCGCCTGATCCTTTCGCCCCAGATCCCATCGCCCCAGAGCCCATCGCCCTAGAGCCTTTCACCCCAGAGTCCTTCACCAAGGATGCGTGCCGCCGTCGAGGCGCGCCGCCGGATGAAGCGCGCCGCGGGATGACGCGCTCAGGCCGTGCGCGCCAGGCCGTAGCAATGCTCGGGGCCCGGGAAACGGCGCGCGCGCACATCCCCAGCATAGCGCGCCGCCGCCGCCTCGATGTCCACGGCAAGCTCGGCATAGCGCTTGACGAATTTGGGCGTGAACCCGACTGGCAGGCCCAGCATGTCCTCGGTCACGAGAATCTGCCCGTCGCAGGCGGGCGAGGCGCCGATGCCGATGGTCGGCACGGCGATGCGCGCGGTGACCGCGCGCGCCACGGCCTCGATCGTGCCCTCGACGACGATGGCGAAGGCGCCCGCCGCGGCGATCGCCTCGGCATCGAGCGCGATGCGCTCGCCCTCGGCGACCGAACGGCCGCGCGCGGAAAACCCGCCGAGCGCGTTCACCGATTGCGGCATCAAACCCACATGGCCGAGCACGGGCACGCCGCGCAAGGCGAGAAAGCGCACGGTCTCGGCCATCTCCGCTCCGCCCTCGAGCTTGACCGCGGCGGCGCCGGTTTCCTTCATCACGCGCGCGGCATTGCGGAACGCTTGGGCCGGGGATTCCTGATAGGAGCCGAACGGCATGTCCACGACGACGCAGGCCCGGCGCGCGCCGCGCACCACGGCCGCTCCGTGGGCGATCATCATCTCGAGCGTCACGGGCAGCGTGCTGTCGAAGCCGTACAGCACCATGCCGACGGAATCGCCGACCAACATCAAATCGACATGCCCATCGAGCAAGCGCGCCATCGGCGTGGTGTAGGCGGTGAGGCACACGATCGGCGCGGCACCCTTCATGGCGCGGATGGCCGGCGCGGATAGCGACTTTTGCGTGACGGCGCTGCTCATCGCTTTTTGCCCCTCGGCGAAGCCAACACCACTTGCCGCATGACAAACCTGCCGCATGACCGCTGGCCCAGCGGACCGAGCCTTTATGCCGCACCGCACAATACCGCAGTGCACAATCACAATAATGAGCGGAAAACTTGGGGCTCGCAAGGCCCTGGCCCCGGGTGCGCCGCAGCCAAGCCGGCGCTATTCGGCGCCCGGGCAAGCCGCGATACTGGGGCCATGATCCGTCTCCAACGATACCGGCGCCACGGCACCGGCGCCATGCGCCTCGCGCCGGTCCTTGGGGTTTTTCTATTGGCCGCCTGCGCACCCGAAGCGCGCGACGCTCCGCCCACGTTTAACGCCCAGCAGGGCGAGCCCGAAATCGCGACCGCACGCCAGGCGGTGCGCCCGGCCGCGCGCGCGACCCGCCACATGGTCGCCTCCGCCCATCCGCTTGCGGCGCAAGCGGGGCTCGAGGTCCTGCGCGCGGGCGGCAGCGCCGTGGACGCGGCCATCGCCACCCAGCTCGTACTCAACGTCGTCGAGCCGCAATCCTCGGGCATCGGCGGCGGCGGTTTTCTTGTTCATCGCGCGCGGGACGGCACCGTCGAGGCCTATGACGGCCGGGAAACCGCGCCGGCTTCGGCCACGGGCGAGCTGTTTCTCGGCCCCGACGGCAAGCCGCTTGCCTTCTTCGGCGCGGTGCGCGGCGGACTTTCCGTCGGCACGCCGGGCTTGCTTAGACTGCTCGAAAGCGCACACCGCGATCACGGCAAATTGCCGTGGCCGCGCCTGTTCGCGCCCGCGATCGCCTTGGCCGAATCGGGCTTTGCGGTGACGCCGCGCCTGGCGGCGCAACTCGCGGCCGATACGCGCCTTCGGGCCTCGCCCGAGGCCGCGGCCCTGTTCTATCCCGAGGGCCGCGCGCCGCGCGCGGGCGAACACTGGCGCAACCCCGCGCTCGCCGACACGTTTCGCATCCTTGCCGCGCGCGGGGCCGATGCGTTCTATGCGGGCGAGATCGCGGCCGACATCGTCGCGGCGGTGCGCGGCGCGGCGCGGCCGGGCCGTCTCGCCGCGTCCGATCTCGCGGCCTATTCCGCGCTCAAGGGCCAAGCGCTATGCG
>CAMAPP010000048.1 GCA_945860095.1 Rhizobium sp. Q54
CGCCGACCGCGATGCCTATGTCGCCGATCCCAAATTCGCCGAGGTGCCCGCGCGGCGCATGCTCGATCCCGTTTATATCCGCGCGCGCGCCCAGCGGGTCACGCTCGACCGCACGCTCGGGCCCGCCTCGCCGGGGCTCGAGCCGAACCGCGCGGCCGTGCCCGAGCACGCGCCCGGCGGCACCTCGCACATTTCCGTCGTCGATGCGGCGGGCACCGCGGTGGCCCTGAGTTCGAGCATCGAGCAGCAATTCGGCTCGGGCCTGCTCGTGCGCGGTTTTTTGCTCAACAACCAATTGACCGATTTCGCCTTCGTGCCCGAGCGAGCGGGCCGGAAGGCGGCGAACCGGGTCGAGCCGGGCAAGCGCCCGCGCAGCTCCATGACGCCCATGATCGCCGCCGACGAGAACGGGCGGTTTGTCCTGTCCATCGGCTCGGCGGGCGGCCCGCAGATCATCGCCCATGTCGCCAAGACGATTCTCGGCATCCGCGATTGGGGCCTCGATATCCAACAAGCGATCGACCTGCCGAATTTTTCGAACCGCAACGGCGCGACCGAAATCGAGGTGAACACGGCCTTGGTCCCGTTGGTTCCCGAACTCGCCGCGCGCGGCCACGAGCTGCGCCTCTCGGCGCAGCCGGGCGGGCTTCACGCCATCGCCGCGCGCGCGGGCGTCTTGTGGGGCGGCGCCGATCCGCGCCGCGAGGGCGTGGCGCTCGGCGATTGAGGGCGCGAGAGACGCGAGAGAGGCGCGTAAGCCGCGAGAAAGACCCAAGACAAGACACAAGAGATATGTTGCGGCGCGGCCCGCGCGCCCTAAACTGCCGTTCTCCATGACACCCTCCTCGATCGAGCGTCCCCTGCTGCGCCTCGAGCCCGGCCGCCACAAGCGCGCGCTGGCCGGGCATCCTTGGGTGTATTCGAACGAGATCGCCATGGGCGCCGCCGTGAAGGCGCTGGCGCCCGGCACGCTGGTCGCGCTCGAGAGCTCCGAGGGCCGGACATTGGGCACGGCGAGCTTCAATCCCCATACCCTCATCGCGGCGCGCATCCTCGACCCCGATCCGGCCGCGCGCATCGACGCCGAGTTTTTCGCCCGGCGCTTTGTGCGCGCGGGCGCCCTGCGCGACCGGTTGTACGGCGCGCCCTTTTATCGCCTGGTGCATGCCGAGGCCGACGGGCTTGGCGGCCTTGTCGTCGATCGTTACGGCGAGACCGTCGTGGTCCAGATCACGACCGCGGGCATGAACCGGCTCGCGGGCGACATTCGCGCGGGCCTCGCGGCGACGCTTGCCCCGCGCACGATCATCGTGCGCCGCGATCCCGCGTTCGAGGCCGAAGCCATCGCGCCCGGCCTTGAGATCGTATCCGGCGCGCTCGACGGCCCCATCGAGGTCATCGAGGGAGCCGCGCGCGGCTATGCCGACTTGACCGGCGGGCAGAAGACCGGATGGTTCTTCGACCAGCGCGACAACCGCGCCTTCATGGCGCGTTTTGCCCCGGGCGCCCGCGCGCTGGACATCTATTGCTACACGGGCGGATTTTCCCTCCAGCTCGCGGCTTCGGGGGCGCGCGAGATCGTGGCGATCGACAGCTCGGCGGCGGCGCTCGAATTGGCGGCGCGCGGGGCGCGGCTCAACGGCGCCGAGGGCCGCATGCATTGCGTCAGGGCCGAGGCCTTCAACGAACTCGCGCGCCTGGCCGCCACGGGCGAGCGTTTCGACATCGTCATCGCCGACCCGCCGGCCTTTGCAAAATCGAAGAAGGACTTGCCCGTCGGCCTCAAGGCCTATCGCAAGCTCGCGCGCCTGGCTGCGGCCTTGGTGACGCCGGGCGGATTTCTTCTGGTCGCGTCGTGCTCGCACAATGTGGGCGAAGCCGAATTCGCAATCGAGATCGCGCGCGGCCTTGCCCGCGCCGAACGCACGGGGCGCATCCTGCGCCGCGCGGGCGCGGGGCCGGATCATCCGATCCATCCTTTTTTGCCCGAATCCGCCTATCTCAAGGCGGAAGTGCTGCAGCTCGACTAAGTCCGATCACGCACGTCCAATCGCTCGGCCCGCTCACATGGTCCAATCGCTCGGCCCGCTCACATGGCCCAATCGCGCAGCCCGCTCACATGGCCCAATCGCGCCGCGCGGTCCATTCCAGACGAAACGTGGTGCCGCCGGGTCCGGTCGCAGCCAATTCGAGCTCGCCGCCGTGCGCGCGCGCAATTTCGCGCGCGATCGCGAGACCCAGGCCGCTGCCCTGCGGCCGTGCCGAGCGGCCGAAAGGCTGGAACAACGTCTCCAACACCTCGCGCGGGATTCCCGGGCCGTCATCGGCGACCTCGAGCGCGCCGCGCACGACCGCGAACGAGACCCGGTTCGCGCCCGCCTCGAAGGCGTTGGCGCCAAGATTGACCAGGGCGCGGAACAGCTGATCGCGGTCGGCGTCGACCTCGACGTCCTCGGGCACGAGATTGCGCCACGCATTGGGCCGACCGGCGGCAAGCACCTCGCCGACTTCGCCGATGAGCGCCCCAAGGCCGAACCGCCTGGGGCGGAGCGCGGTATCGGCGCGCGCGAAATCGACCGTGCGCGCACAGAGATCGACCGCGCGATCGAGCGCCGCAACGAGGGTGGGCGCCAGGCGCTTGACCGCCGGATCGGCCAGGGTCGCGATGCGGTCGGACACGAGGCGGGCGGTTGCGAGAATATTGCGCAGATCGTGATTGATGCGCGCGACGGCCGAGCCCAAGGCCGCGAGACGCGCGCGCTCGCGCAAGGCCGCGCGCAGGCCGTTTTCCATGTCGGCCAGCACGCGCTGGGCGACGCCGATTTCATCGCCGCGAGTGCCCGGGCGCATGACCCGCGTCTGGTCCTCGGGATTGTCGCGGAAGGCGGTCATGTTCTCGGTCATGCGGCGCATCGGCCGGACGAGCAGCCATTGCAGGCTGAGATAAACCAGGGCCGCGGTGATGACCGAAATCAAAATCGAAAGCGCGAGGATGCGCCGGGAATAGTCGTACATCGCGCGGCGCATGGGCGCCTCGTCGAACGCAACCTCGACCATCACGCCGGAATCGCGCGGCGATGGACCCATGACCGCAAGGACGTAAGGCCCGCGCCGGAGAAGGGCCGCGAAGGCATCCTCGATCAGGCCGAAGAAACCGGCGGCGCGCAGATCGACGCGCAAATCGATCTCGGGCGGCATGTCGCGGCCGAGCATGAGTTCGCCCGCCTTGCCTGCCTTGTGGAGCAAAATGCCGAACGCGCCGGCGTGATCGAGCAATTCGGTCTCGAGTTCGGCCGAAACCTCGTGGCCGGGCGCGGCCTCGAGCGCGAGGGTCGCAAGGTGCGAGGCCGCGATGCGTTCCTGCAGATAGGTCAGGCGAAAGCGCGCGATCGACGGCGCGTAGATGAGGAATTCCGACAGCATCACGAAAAAGATCGTGAGCACCAAGAGGCGCGCGGACAAACTGCGCGCGAGCGGCGGCAAGCGAAGACCCGTCATGGGCGCAAGGTCATGGGCACAAGGTCATGGGCGCAAAGTATAGCCGAGCGCGCGCGGATCGAGGATCCGCCGTGCGCCCGGCGGTGTCGTGCGCCCACCCCTAGCCCAGGCGTTGAAGCAAGCGGACGATCCGCCGCGTGCGCTCGCTGAACAGGCTTGCGGCGAAGAACGATCCCGCCGCCCGCTTTGCGACCTCGGAAAGGGTCGGATAGGGTACGATCGCCTTGGCCAGCGCGCCGATCTTGAGATTCTCCTGCACCGCGATCACCCACGGCATGATCAGCTCGCCCGCGCGCGGGCCGACGATGGCGGCGCCGAGCACGCGGCCCCGGCGCGACACCACGATCTTGATGAAGCCCTCGGTTTCGCGCTCGGTCTGGGCGCGGTCGTTGTCGTGAAAGGGCCAGCGCAGCAGGCGAAAATCGAGTTTCCGGCGCCGCGCCTCCGCTTCGCCGATCCCGATTTGGGCCAATTCGGGATCGGTAAAGGTGACCCAAGGCACGGCGCGCGTCTCGACCTTGGCGCCAAGGCGGAACAGTACGTTGCGCAGGACGATGCCGGCGTGATGGCCGGCCATGTGGGTGAACTGGAGCCCGCCCGCGACGTCGCCCGCGGCATAGACCCGCGCGTTCGTCGAACGCAGACGCGCATCGACCGCAATCCCCGCCGGACCATGGGCGATGCCGGCGGCGTCGAGATTCAAGTCCTTGACGTTCGCCCGGCGGCCCACGGCGACAAGGATATGCGTGCCTTCGATTCGCCGTTCGGCGCCGTCGCGTTCGAAAATCACGCCAAGGCCGTCGCCTTGGTTCTCGACGCGCAAGACCTTGGCGCCCTCGATCATCGCCACGCCCTCGGCCAGAAGACGCGCGCGCACCACCTCGACGAGCTCGGGGTCGTCCTTGGGCATGATCGACGCCATTTCGACCACGCTGACGCGCGCGCCGAGGCGGCGATGGGCCTGGGCGAGCTCGCAGCCGATCGGCCCGCCGCCGATGACGATCAGGTGCCCAGGACACGCGGTCAGCTCGAAGACGCTTTCATTGGTGAGAAAGGGCACGCGGTCGAGGCCGGGGATGGGCGGCACGAAGGGCGAGGAACCGGTCGCGATCACGAAGCGTCGCGCACGAATCGTGACCGCTCCCGCCTCGACTTCGCCGGGAGCGGTGAAGCGCGCGGATGCCTGAACGACGCGCACGCCCAATCCCGTGAAGCGTTCGACCGAATCGTTCGGCGCGATTGCGGCGATCACGCCGTGGACGTGGCGATGGACGGCGGCGAAATCGACGCGCGGCTCGCCCGCCGAGATGCCGAAGCGCGGCGCGACGCGGAGCGCTTGGGCCATTCGTCCCGCGGCGATCAACGCCTTCGACGGCACGCAGCCGAAATTGAGGCAATCCCCACCCATCTTCGCGCGCTCGACGAGCACGACGGCGGCACCCATCTGCGCGGCGCCCGCGGCGATGCCCAAGCCGCCGGAGCCGGCGCCTATCACGCACAAATCGGGGTGCAGGATTTCGGTCATGAACTTCCCCTCGCGCGCAAACCGCGGATCAAGAACCGCGACGGCGGGCCCGTCCCCGCCAGCTCTTATACAACACCGGCGCGCCCGCCAGCGCCGCAAGGCCCAGAATGGGCACGAGAATCTCGGCGCTGAACAGGATCGATGCGTCCGGCGTCCTGCCGGCATCGAACACCGCCCCCAAGCCGACGCCGATGCTGGCGAATACGAAGGCGCCCGGAACGATGCCGAAGAAGGTGCCGATCACGAAGACGCGCAACGGCACGCCGAGGAAAGCCGGAACGAGATTGACCAGCCAGAACGGAAACAGCGGCACCAGGCGCAGAACCAGAAGATAGCTGAGCGCGTTCTCGCGAAATCCCGCCTCCATGCGGGCGAGGAACGGACCGGCGCGCGCGCGCAAAAAATCGCCCACGGCCGAACGCGCGGCGAGGAACAGCACGGTCGCGCCGAGCGTCGCACCGCAGACCGAATAAACCGTTCCCCAATAGAGCCCGAACAGAAAACCGCCCGCGATGGTCAGGATCGCCCCTCCTGGCAGCGATATCGCGACCGCGAGGGCATAGAGCGCGACGAAGGCCAAGGCGGCGCGCACCGGACCCGCCGCCACCCAAACGGCCAAGGCCTCGCGGTGGGCGGCAAGAGCGTCGAAGCCGAGATGGCGTTCGAGGCCAAGCGCATGGAATGCCGCCAAAGCCCCGAGAAGCGCCGCGAGCGGAAGCCAGCGGCGCAAGGGGTGGCGCCGAATCTCGGCGGATGATGCCATGGCGATTCTCGGGCTATATTCCTCGGGGCGGCCGGGATCCGCGGTGGCGGGTCACGGTCAGGGATTTCGGGCCGGAACCGCGTCATTCTAGCCCCGGGGCGCCCGGGCACCACTCAAGAAGCCGTGATTATCCGCCAAAGTATTGATCGCTCGGCGTTAATGACCCGCCCCGGCGCCCGGCAAACCGCCGCTTCGATTGACTTCCCGGGGCCCGCCCCTTATACAGCGGCCCCATCCCAAGGCTGAAGCGACGGAGATTGCAAGGTGAAGCGCACCTATCAACCGAGCGTGCTTGTGCGTAAGCGGCGGCACGGTTTTCGTTCTCGGATGGCGTCGCCTGGCGGCCGCCGCGTGCTGGCATCGCGTCGCGCGAAGGGCCGCAAGCGCCTGTCGTCGTCCAGCTAAACCATGAGCATCGCGGTCGGGCGGCTTCGCGCGCGGCCGGAATTCCTGCGCGTGGCCGCCGGAAGGCGCGTTTGGACCGCGCCAGGCCTCATTCTTCAAACCCGCAAGCGGCCCGAGGCCGCGGCCGAGGCGAATTGCCGCCTGGGCCTGACCGCCAGCCGCAAGGTCGGCGGTGCGGTGGTGCGCAATCGCGCGCGACGACGACTGCGCGAGGCCGCTCGCGCCGTTTTGCCCGAGCGCGGGCGCGCGGGCTTCGATTACGTCCTGGTCGCAAGGCGCACCACGCCGTCCCGGCCCTACGCCCTGTTGGTCGAGGACCTGCGCGCGGCGCTCGCGGCGATCCATCGCGGCGTGGACGGCTGAAGATGCGCGATCCTTTGAGCCTCCTGCTGCTCGGCGCGATCGGCGCCTACCGCTTGGCCGTGGCGCCGCTGCTCGGCGCGCATTGCCGTTTTCTGCCGTCGTGCTCGGAATACGGCCGAGACGCGATCGAACATCACGGCCCGCTCAAGGGTTCTTGGCTGACGCTGCGCCGCATTTGCCGCTGCCATCCATGGGGCGGGCACGGGTACGATCCCGTGCCGCACGCCCACGCGCGCAAGACCCGCGCCATCTAGGCTGGAGCGAAACGTGCAAAGCAACGACCAGCGCAATCTGTTCATGGCCGTGATCGCCTCGCTCGCGATTCTGGTCGGCTATCAATATTTCTACGAATCTCCGCGCCAGGAACGCGAGCGCGCGGCCCAGCGCGACGCGGCGATGCAGGAACTGGCCAAACCCTCGACCGTGCCGGGCGCGCCCGCGGACACTTCGCCGGCCAAGCCGCTCGATCCGCAGGCCGCGCGCGCCAGCGCCCTGCAATCGGCCCCGCGCGTCAAGATCGACACCCCGCGCCTCAAGGGCACGATCGCGCTGGCTGGTGCGCGCTTTGACGATTTGACGCTCGCCAATCACCGCGAAACCATCGACCCGAACAGCCCCGCGATCACTCTGCTTACGCCCGCGGGCGCGGCGGGCACGTATTTCGCCGAGCTCGGCTGGGTGGCGGGCGCGGGCCAAGCGGTGAAATTGCCCGACGAGAACGCGGTGTGGCGCGCCGACCGCGACACGCTGACCGTCGAACGACCGGTCACGCTGAGTTGGAACAACGGCCAGGGCCTCGCCTTCCAGCGCACGGTGAAGATCGACCGCGATTACATGTTCACCGTGATCGACCGCGTGGAAAACGCGGGCCCCGCCCCGGTCACGCTGTTTTCCTACGGCTTGCTTTCGCGCTGGAATACGCCGGAGACGGCGGGGTTCTACATCCTGCACGAGGGTCCGCTCGGGGTGACCGACGGACGCCTCCACGAACACAAATACACCTCGCTCCAGGAGGACAAGCTCGTGCGCAGCCCGAGTTCCCAGGGCGGCTGGGTGGGGATATCCGACAAATACTGGCTGGTCGCGCTCGTGCCCAAGACCGAACGGCTCGAGGCGCGCTTTGCCTATCGCAAGGACGGCGGGACCGACAAATACCAGGTCGATTTCGTCTCGACCGAGGGGCGCGCAATCGAGCCCGGCGCTTCGGCGGAGGCGACCAATCTCATCTTTGCCGGCGCCAAGCAGGTCCGCCTTCTGACCGCCTACTCCGAACGCGAGAACATTCCGCTGTTCGACCGCGCCATCGTGTTCCGCTGGCTGTATTTCGTCGCCGAGCCGCTTTTTCTCGGACTCCATTATCTGTACGACCTGTTCGGCAATTTCGGCCTGGCGATCCTTATTCTGACCGTCGGCGTGAAGCTGTTGTTCTTCCCGCTGGCGAACAAGTCGTATCGCTCGATGAGCAAGATGAAGCTTCTACAGCCGGAAATGCTGAAGATTCGCGAGCGCTGCAAGGACGACAAGCAGCGCCAGCACCAAGAGATGATGGCGCTTTACAAGCGCGAGAAGGTGAACCCCGCGGCCGGCTGCCTGCCGGTTCTCGTACAGATTCCCGTGTTCTTCTGCCTCTACGAGGTGCTCTACGTCACCATCGAGATGCGCCACGCGCCGTTCTTCGGCTGGATCAAGGACCTCTCGGCGCCCGATCCGACGACGCTGTTCAATCTGTTCGGCCTTATCCCCTGGACGCCGCCAGTCATCCTGATGATCGGCGCCTGGCCGCTCATCATGGGCGTGACCATGTTCTTGCAGCAGAAAATGAGCCCGCAGCCCCCCGACCCCATCCAGGCGCGGATTTTTCTCGTGCTGCCGCTCGTGTTCACCGTGATGCTGGCGAGCTTCCCGTCCGGACTTGTGATCTACTGGGCGTGGAACAATGTCCTGTCGATTGCGCAACAATGGGTGATCATGAGACGCCTGGCGACGGCGAAGAAAAGCTGAGCGAAGACGCGCTCGAGGCTGGGCGAGTGCTGTTCGCCCAGTCTTGCGAGTTCGTCGCCGGCGCGACGCGCGCCGCCGTACTGCCGCCCCCGCGCGAGCCCGAAATCGCCTTCGCCGGCCGCTCGAATGTCGGCAAATCCTCCCTCGTGAACGCGCTGACGGGCCGCCGCACCCTCGCCCGCATCTCCAACACTCCCGGGCGCACGCAGCAGATCAATTTTTTCGATTTGGGCGGGCGGCTGACGCTGGTCGATTTGCCGGGCTACGGCCATGCCCAGGTTTCCAAGGACCGAGTGGCCGAGTGGAGCGCGGTCGTGCGCCTTTATCTCAAGGGCCGCCCGACTCTTCGCCGCGTGCTGCTGCTGATCGATGCGCGCCACGGACCCAAGCCCGTCGACCGCTCGCTCATGGCCGAGCTCGACCGCGCCGCCGTGTCCTATCAGGTCGTGCTCACCAAGGCCGACAAGCTGCGCGAAACCGAGATCGCGGCGGCGGTGACCGCGATCGCCGCGGCGCTGGCCAAGCACGGCGCGGCCCACCCGGACATCTTGCCGACGAGCGCCGAAACCGGGGCCGGAATCGCGATGCTGCGCGCTCATCTCGCGCGGCTGGCGACACCGCGCGCCATCCGTTAAAGTCCGCGCCGCCATGAACGATAAGATCGATTTCGGCGAGACCAAGCACTGGCTGCGCACCGCCGCGACCATCAGCGAGGCCCTGCCCTATCTGCGCCGCTATGCCGGCACGGCTTTCGTCGTGAAATACGGCGGCCACGCCATGGGCGACGACCAGCTCGCCATGAATTTCGCGCGCGACATCGTTCTGCTGAAACAAGTCGGCATAAACCCGGTGGTGGTGCACGGCGGCGGCCCGCAAATCGGCCAAATGCTCGAGCGCCTGCGCCTCAAGAGCGAGTTCATCGACGGCCTGCGCGTGACGGACGCGGCGACGATCGAGGTCGTCGAGATGGTTCTGGCCGGCACGATCAACAAGCAGATCGTCGCCGCGATCAACGCGGCCGGCGGCCGGGCCGTCGGCTTGTCCGGCAAGGACGCCAATCTCATCGTCGCCGAGAAGCTGCGGCGCACCAAGCGCGATCCCGAATCGCACATCGAGCGGGCGATCGATCTTGGCCTCGTGGGCGAACCCAAAAAGGTCAATCCCGAAATCCTCGCGGTGCTGGCGCGCGAAGGCTTTATTCCCGTCGTGGCGCCGGTCGGCATGGGCGAGGACGGCCAAACCTACAACATCAACGCCGATACCGCGGCGGGCGCCATCGCGGGCGCGCTCCAGGCGGCGCGCTTCTATCTGCTGACCGATGTCAGGGGCGTGCTCGACAAATCGGGCGCGCTCGTCGCCGAATTGACGCTCGCCGAAATCGCCGCCTTGATCGCCGACGGGACGATCAAGGGCGGCATGATTCCCAAGGTCGAGACCTGCATGGACGCGGTCCGGCGCGGGGTCGATGCCGCGGTCATTCTGGATGGCCGTGTGCCGCACGCCCTGTTGCTCGAAGTCTTCACGGCGAAGGGCATTGGCACGCTGGTGCGCGGCCCGCGAAGCTAGCTCCCGCAGCTTAGGACGCGAGCGTCCTGTGGGGGCCGGGCATCCTGTAGGGGCTGAAGGACGCGATATCGGTCGAGGGCTTGCCGAACAAATAGCCCTGGCCGTACAGGATGCTGCAACCGCGAATCGCGTCGAGGTGGTCCTGGTCCTCGACCATCTCGGCTATCGTGTCGATGTCGAGTTCGTGGATCAGCCACGTCATGGCCTTGAGGAAGCGCCCACCTTCGGATGTCGCGCGCGCGTTCTTGATGTAGGCGCCGTCGATCTTGACCGCGTCGACCTGCAAGGTCCGCAGGTACTGGAACGCCGCCGAGCCGGCGCCAAAGTCGTCGAGACAGACGATGTGCCCTTCGCGCCGCAGACCCTGGAGAAACGCGTTGACGGATGCCAGATCGGCGATCTTGGCGGTTTCGGTGACTTCAAAACCCAGGCGGTGGCGAACCACCGCGTGGCGGCGCAAGAGTTCGAGCAACGCGGCGAGGAAGGCCGGCGATTCGAGCGAGCCGGCGGACAGATTGACCGCCACGACATAGCCCGGGTCGTCCACGCAGATGAGGAATTCCAGAATCTTGCGGCACATGGCCAGATCGAATTCGTGGACGAGGCCGACGCTCTCGGCGAAGGTGATGAACTCGTGGGGTTTCAGGGTGTATTCGCCGGGCCCGAAGCGGACCAAGGCCTCGTAGTGGTGCGCCTCGCCGGTTTCGAGATCGACGATCGGCTGGAAGGCGGCGGCGAAATCGCCGTCCTTGACCAGACGGCGGAAGGTGTCGAGCTTGAACATCGCCTCGTGCGCAAGTTCGTCGAGGTCGCGCGCCAACGCCGAAAGCGAGAGCGTCGGACCCGCCTTGAGACTGTGCTGATGCAGGGTGTGGACGATGGCCTTGGCGAGTTCGGCGTCCCGTCCGGCATGGCGCGCGTCGGCTGAAAGCTGCGCCGCGATCGCCTCGATGGCGGCCTTTAGCTCCGCGACTTCCGCGGGCGTGCCGACGCGCAACGGCGCGGGCGTTTCCGCCCGCGGCTCGAAGCCGCCCCAGCCATCCATTTGTCCCATCAACGCCATGACGCTACCTGCGGTCGTCGTCGAGTGCTTCGTCCGATCCGGCACCGGCGCGTCCTGCGCTTCCTGCTTGACCGTGCTCCAAACTAGGCTCCCATTCCTTAAGCAATGCTTGAAGCGGCCCTTGAACGATGCTCGAAGCGGGCCGATTGCGCGCCCCGGATTGCGCACGCGGACCGGCCGGGCGAGACTTCGGCATGGTTAACGCCGCGCGCATCGACAACTGGTTGTTCGATCTCGACAACACGCTCTATCCCTCGACGTGCAATCTGTTTGCCGAGATGGACGGGCGCATGCGCGCCTTCATCCGCGACGCCCTCGGCGTGGACGACGGCGAGGCGCGGCGCCTCCAGCAGGGTTATTATCTGAGCCACGGCACGACCCTCTGCGGCCTCATGGAGCTGCACGGCCTGGCGCCCGAGGAATTCGTCGAGTTCGTGCACGACATCGATCTCGGCGCCGTCGCTCCGGACCCCGCCCTCGATTCGGCCCTTGGGCGCCTCGTCGGCCGGAAGATCGTCTTCACCAATGGCTCGGCCCGGCACGCCGAACGCGTTCTCGAACGCTTGGGCGTCGCGCGCCGCTTCGAAGCAGTGTTCGACATCGCCGCCGCGAATTACGTGCCCAAGCCCCGGCCCGAACCCTATGCCGAGATCGTCCGGCGTTTTGCGCTCGTGCCCGCGCGCACCGCGATGATCGACGACGCGGCGCGCAATCTTGCGCCGGCCGCGGCACTGGGCATGACCACGGTGTGGGTTCGCACGCCCTCCCCGCATGGCCGCGAGGGCGCGGACGGGCCGCATGTCCACCATGTCGCCGACCCGCTCGGGGAATTTCTGTCGCGCGTCCTGGACGCCAGCGAGCCGCGCTGACGCCGCCTAGCGGGCCGGCGCGCCGCCTGGCGGTTTCTTGCGTTGCGCCGCCTGGCGGTTCTTTGCGTTGACCCGCCTTGCGTTGATACGCCCTGCGTTGCCCAGCCCTGCGTTGACCCGCCTTGCGTTGACCCGCCTTGCGTTGACAGGGCGGCACGCGCGTTTCATGTTCGCACCCGACCCCGTCCCCAATGCCGGATAGCGCCATGAACGCCGAGAAATTGCAGCCCGTCATCGACGAGGCTTGGGAAAACCGGAACAATGTGTCGCCCTCGACCACGGGCTTGGTGCGCGACGCGGTCGAGCAAGCGCTGGAAGCGCTCGATTCCGGTCGGGCGCGCGTCGCCGAGAAGCACGGCGGCAAATGGACGGTCAATCAATGGCTGAAGAAGGCCGTGCTGCTGTCGTTCCGCTTGAACGACATGACGCCGATCGCGGGCGGTCCGCGCGACGGCGCGCGCGGGGATTCGCACTGGTTCGACAAGGTGCCGTCCAAGTTCGCGGGCTGGAACGAGGCGCGGTTTCGCGAGGCCGGGTTCCGCGCGGTGCCCAATTGCGTCGTGCGCCGCTCCGCCTTCATCGCGCCGAACGTGGTGCTGATGCCAAGCTTCGTGAACATCGGCGCCTATGTCGATAGCGGCACGATGGTCGATACCTGGGCGACCGTCGGGTCGTGCGCCCAGATCGGCAAGAACTGCCATATCTCGGGCGGCGCGGGCATCGGCGGCGTGCTCGAGCCCCTGCAGGCCGATCCGGTCATCATCGAGGACAACTGCTTCATCGGCGCGCGCAGCGAGGTGGTCGAGGGCGTGATCGTGGAAACCGGCGCCGTACTGTCGATGGGCGTATTCATCGGCGCCTCGACCAAGATCGTCGATCGCGCGACGGGCGAAATCGTCTACGGCCGCGTGCCGGCCTATTCGGTCGTCGTGCCCGGCAATCTGCCCGGCAATCCCCTGCCCGGCGGCGCGCCCGGCCCCTCGCTCTACTGCGCCGTCATCCTGAAGCGCGTGGATGAGAAAACCCGCTCCAAGACATCGATCAATGAATTGCTGAGGAACTGATGGCGCACCAAATCGATCCGGTTCTACTGTCGCAGGCGCTGATTCGCTGCCCGAGCGTTACGCCCGTCGATGCGGGCGTCCTCGGAACCGTGCAGAAGGAATTGGAGGCGCTGGGTTTCCAATGTCACCGCCTGGTCTTCTCGGAGATCGGCACGCCGGATGTCGACAATCTGTTCGCGCGCATCGGCGAGGGCGAGCCGCATTTCTGCTTCGCGGGCCACACCGATGTGGTGCCGACGGGCGATCTCAAATCCTGGTCGGCCGATCCGTTCGGCGCGGAAATCGTCGAGGGCCGGCTGTTCGGCCGCGGCGCCGTCGATATGAAGAGCGCGGTCGCGTGCTTTGCCGCCGCGGTCGCGCGTTTTCTCGAGGAGCGCGGCCGACGCTTCAAGGGCTCGATCAGCCTGCTCATCACCAATGACGAGGAAGCGGTTTCGATCAACGGCACGCGCAAGGTCTTGAAGTGGCTGGCCGAGCGCGGCGACAGGATCAGCGCCTCGATCGTCGGCGAGCCGACCAATGCCGGCCGCCTCGGCGACATGGCGAAGATCGGCAGGCGCGGCAATCTGAACGCCTATCTGTCGGTGTTCGGAGCGCAGGGACACACAGCCTATCCGCACCTCGCGGACAATCCCATTCCGCGCATGGCCAAGATGCTGGACGCCATCACCAGCGAGGAAATCGACAAGGGCAACGAGCATTTCCAGCCGACCATCCTGCAGGTGACGAGCGTCGATGTCGGCAATCCGGCGCTGAACGTCATCCCGGCGCGCGTCGAGGTGAAGATGAACTCGCGCTTCAACACCTTGCAGAGCCCGCAAAGCCTCGAACGCTGGCTGCGCGAGCGTTTCGACCGCGCGGGCGGCAAGTACGAGCTCAAGGTCGAGCCGAGCGGCGACGCTTTCCTGACCCCGCCCGGCCCGTTTTCGGACCTGGTCGCGGGCGTGATCCATCAGGTCCTCGGCCAGCGCCCCGCGCTCACGACGACAGGCGGCACCTCGGACGCGCGCTTCATCAAGGATTATTGCCCCGTGATCGAGTTCGGTCTGGTCGGCCTGACCATGCACAAGGTCGATGAGAACACGCCCATCGCGGACATCGTAAAGCTCGCGGACATCTACAAGGCTATTCTCGACGGCTATTTCCCCGAATAGGGCGCCCGTGGACGCCCGCGTGCACGAAGCCGCCCAGGCGCTGTACGGCGCCTATCGCCTGGCGCGGTTCGACGCGCGCGGCCTCGGCTTTTTAGACGCCAGCCCAAACGGAGCCTGGCGGTCGTTTTTCGCCGCGGTCCTAGTCGCGCCCGGCCACGCCCTCATTCTCACCTTCCATTTAGTCTCGTCCGGCTCGGCCGAGAGCGACGGATTGCACGCGGGCGCGCTCTATGCGCTCGCCTTCGCCATCGAGGTCGCGGCGTATCCGTTGCTGATGCGCCACGTAGCCACGGCCATGGGACGCGGCGAGCGCTGGACCTTGTTCGTCGCCGCCAATAACTGGAGCATGGTGGTGCAACTCGGCTATCACTTCGCGGCGCTGGGCGCGGTCGAGCTGTTGCCGGGCGGCGCGGGCATGGCGCTGGCGTCCGTCCTGTTCGGGCTGGTGCTGGCCTATGCCTGGTTCATCGCGCGCTCGGCGCTCGCCATCGGCGGCACGGCGGCGGCGGCCGTCGTCTTGCTCGACATCGCCCTGTCGTTCTCGATCTCGCGCCTGACGGATGCGCTGACGTGATGGGCGTTCAGTATTCGACGCGGACGAGATAGAGCCCGTCGGGCGGCGAGGTCGGCCCGCCCGCCGAGCGGTCGCGCGCGGCCAAGGCGCGGCGCACGTCCGCCGCCGACCATTTGCCCTCGCCCACGAGGCGCAGGGTGCCCGCTATGTTGCGCATCTGATGGTGCAGGAAGGAGCGCGCGCGGGCGTGAATCCGGATCTCGTCACCGCCCCGTTCGACGCTAAGTTCCTCGAGCGTCTTCACGGCCGAGCGCGCCTGGCAACCCGCCGCGCGGAACGTGGTGAAATCGTGCTTGCCGACGAGCACCTGGGCGGCTTCGTGCATGGCCGCTTCGTCGAGCGGCACGCCGAGATGCCAGGCGCGGCCCCGGTCGATGGCGAGCGGCGGTCGCCGATTGATGATGCGATAGAGATAAACCCGCCGGCGCGCCTTCACCCGCGCATGGAACCCAAGATCGACGCGTTCGGCCGAGAGCACGACCACGGGCAGTGGTTTCAAGTGGAACGAAACCGCATCGCGCACCTTGTTCGCCGGCACGTCCTTCGTAAGATCGAGATGGGCGACTTGGCCGTAAGCGTGCACGCCCGTATCCGTGCGGCCGGCGGCGTGAACCGTGACCCGCTCCTGGCAGAACCTGAAGACCGCATCCTCGACCGCCAGCTGCACCGAGGGGCCGTTTGCCTGGCGCTGCCAGCCGACGAAGGGCGAGCCGTCGTATTCGATGACGAGTTTGTAGCGCGGCATGGCTCAGCCGCCGAGCACGGTGCCGCACGCCAAAGCATGGCCCCGGAGAAAATCGCCGCCGGCCACGGGCGCCCTGCCGGAGCGCTGGATTTCGAGGATGCGAAGCGCGCCCTCGCCGCAGGAAACGGCGAAGGACTCGTCGAGCAAGGTTCCCGGCGCGCGCCCGCCCTTGCCGTCGCCGGGCATGGCGTCGGCGCGCAAGACCTTGAAGCGCACGCCCCCGTGCTCGAAGAACGCCCCCGGCCACGGCGCAAAGGCGCGAATCCGGCGCGCGAGATCGCCCGCCGAAAGCCGCCAATCGAGCCGCCCCTCCTCACGCTCGAGCCGCTTGGCATAGCTCGCGCCCTCGGACGGCTGGGGGACGGCCGCGAGCGCGCCGGCGGCCAGATCGCCGAGCGCGCGCACGATCAGCACGGCGCCGATTTCGGCGAGGCGGTCGTGCAGCGTCGCCGCCGTGTCGGCGGGTGCGATGGCTGTGCGTTCGGCGAGCAGCATCGGTCCGGTATCGAGGCCTTCGTCCATGCGCATGATGGTGATGCCCGTTTCCCTGTCGCCCGCCAAGATGGCGCGCTGGATGGGCGCCGCCCCACGCCAGCGCGGCAAGAGCGATGCATGGACGTTGAGACAGCCCAGGCGCGGGGCGTCGAGAATCGGCTTCGGCAGCAGAAGGCCGTAGGCCACCACGATCGCGGCGTCGAGATCGAGTGCGCCGAATGTCGCCTGTTCGCCCGCGTCCTTGAACGTCGCGGGCGCGGCGACGGGCAGGTTGCGCGCTTGGGCCAATTCCTGCACCGCGCTGGCGCGCGCCTTTTGCCCCCGTCCCGCGGGGCGGGGGGGGCGGGTATAGACGCGCGCGATGTCGTGCCCGGCATCGATCAAGGCCTGGAGCGAACGCACCGCGAAGGCGGGCGTTCCCATGAACGCGAGGCGCAGGCGGCTCACTCCGCCGCCGCCTTGATCCGCCGCGCCTTTTGCAGCCTGCGAATGATGATGTTGCGCTTCAGGGCCGACAGATGATCGACGAACAGCACGCCGTCCAAATGGTCGATTTCGTGCTGCACACAGGTCGCGAGCACGCCGTCGAATTCGTCCTCGCGCGCCGCCCCGTCGCGGTCGAGATAGCCGACGCGCACCCGCTCCGGGCGCTCGACCTCGCCGAAATTGTCGGGCACCGAAAGACAGCCCTCCTCGTACCGCACCAAGCCGTCCGAACGCCAAACGACCTTGGGATTGGCCATCTTCAGGGGTGAGCTTTCCCTGCCCTCTTTCGAGACATCGACCACGATGACGCGCAGCAGGACGCCGACCTGGGGTGCGGCAAGCCCGATGCCGGTGGCGAGGTACATCGTCTCGAGCATGTCGTCCATCAAACGGCGGACAGCGTCGTCCACCCGCTCGACGGGACGGCAGGTCTGCTTCAGGCGCGGGTCGGGCGCGGTGATGATTTCGAGCTTGGCCATGGCTGCCGGCGCCGGTTTGAAACGTCTCTTATCGAGCGTCTCTTAGGTAGGCTCCAGGCCCGCGAGCGTCAAGACGACCGGCGACACGCGGCCATGTTAGGATTTGCCCCAAATTAGGATTTATCCATGGAACCGATGCTGATTCTCGCCGTCATCCTGGCCGCCGCGGCCGTCGTGGTCGCCCTCGTCCTACGCCGGGGCGATGGCGGCGCGGGCCTTGCCGCGCGCTTGGAACAGCTCGCAGCCCAGCAATCGGCAGCGCAGGAAGCGCTCGGCGAGCGCCTGCAAAGGCAAGAGCGTGCGGTGACCGAGGCGGTGGCGACGCGGCTCGACGCGCTCGACGCCAAGCTCAACGCGGGCCTCGTCACCAGTACCAAGGAAACCCAAAGCGCGATCGGCGAGGTCAAGACGCGCCTGGCGGTGATCGACGCCGCGCAGAAGAACATCGCCGATCTCTCGACCCAGGTGGTCGGCTTGCGGGAGATCCTGTCCAACAAACAGGCGCGCGGCGCCTTCGGCGAAACCCAGTTGCGCGACATCGTCGAGGCGGTTCTGCCGCCCGGCGCCTACGAGTTCCAGGCGGCCATCGGCGATAACAAGCGCATCGATTGCCTCATCCGCATGCCGAATCCGCCCGGCTCGGTGCCGATCGATTCGAAATTCCCGCTCGAGGCCTATAGCGCCATGACGGCAGCCGAAACCGACGCCGCGCGCCAGGCGGCCAGCCGCGCCTTCGCCCAATCCGTGCGCGTGCACATCAAGGACATCGCCTCGAAATACATCGTGCCCGGCGAAACCTGCGAATACGCGCTCATGTTCCTGCCCAGCGAGGCGATCTATGCCGAGCTGTACGCCCGCCATCAGGAGGTCGTGTCCGAATGCCAGCGCGCGCGCGTGATGCCGGTCTCGCCGACCACCATGTGGGCGATGCTGACCACCATTCGCGCGGTGCTGAAGGACGTGCACATGCGCGAACAGGCCAGCGTCATTCAGAAAGAAGTCGGAATCCTGGTCGAGAACGTCGAGCGCCTGGACCAGCGCGTCGATAAATTGCAGACCCATTTCAACCTGGTGACGCGCGACGTCTCCGATATTCGCATCTCGACCGGCAAGGTCCGCGATCACGGCGCGAAGATCGCCTCGGTGGAGTTGAGCGAACCGGCGGAGAGCGTGCCCGCGCCCGAGGCGAAGGCCCTCGGCCGAATGGGCGAAGGCGGCTAGACCTCGATCGGAGCGAGATTCACGTTTTGCCTCGAAGCCGTCAATCCGCGCAGAACGGTCGCGCGCTAGAGATTGGCCTCGGCCGCCCAGTTCACGGCAATGGTCGCCACGCTCGCGCTATTGGGCAAGCCGAGCGCCAGGGCAACCAGGGCCGCGACATCCTCGGGCTGGGTCAGCTTGTCCGCCGCCGCGGGAAGATGGCCGGCGATAAAATCCGTGGCCGTCGAGCCGGGGCAGATGGCGGTCGCGCGCACGCCGTCCGCCCAAGCGAATTGCCGTGCGATCTGGGTCAGGGCCTGGGTCGCGTGCTTGACCATGGCATAGCCGGGCGAGCCGCCGCCGTAACGCAAGCCCGCCAGCGATACGAGATTGACGATCCGCCCGGCGCCGCTTGCCCGCAGATGCGGCAAGGCGGCGACGATCAGCCGGTAGGGCGCCTTGAGGTTCACGTCCCACATTTCATCGAGCGCCGCCTCGTCCGGCCGGTCGAAGGCGAAGCGCCGGACGATTCCGGCATTGTTGACGAGGCCGTCGATCCGACCGAAATGCGCGGCCGTGTCCGCAACCCAGCGCGCGGCGGAAGCCGGCTCGCGCGCCTCGAACCGTGCGACGAGCGCGCCGCGCGCGCGCCATTGCGCGATGCTTTCGGGCCGCCGCACGCCCAAGGACAGCGTGTAGCCGAGACCCGAGAGATGTTCCGCGATCGCCCGGCCGATGCCGCGATTGGCGCCCGAGACCATGATGACGCGGCCCTGGGGGTCGAGCGCGCTCATGCCGGTCGGCGCGCCTTGAGCGCGCTCATGCCGGTCGACGCGCCTTGAGCGCGGCGGTGAGCGTGCCGTCGTCGAGATAATCGAGTTCGCCCCCGACCGGCACGCCGTGCGCGAGGCGGGTGGCGGCGACCCCCGTCGCCTTCAACCGCTCGATCACGTAATGCGCCGTCGTCTGGCCGTCGACCGTGGCGCTCATCGCCAGGATGGCCTCGCGCACACCCGTGCCGGAACAGCGCCGAACGAGCGCGTCCACGCTCAAATCCTCCGGCCCCACGCCGTCGAGCGCGGACAGCACGCCGCCGAGCACGTGATAGCGGCCCTTGAAGGCGCCCGTCCGCTCGACCGCCCACAAATCGGCGACCCCCTCGATCACGCATAGCACCGTGGCGTCGCGCCGGGCGTCGGCGCAAATGGCGCACGGCTCCTGGGTGTCGAGATTGCCGCAGCTCGAACAGACGCGCACATTTTCGAGCGCCGCCGCGACCGCGCGCGACAGCGGCACCAACAGCGCTTCCTTGCGCTTCAACAGATGCAGGGTTGCCCGGCGCGCCGAGCGCGGCCCAAGCCCGGGCAACTTCGCGAGAAGGTGTACGAGCTGCTCGATTTCCGCGCCCGCCATGGCGCCGTCAGAACGGCAGCTTCATGCCGGGCGGCAATTGCAACCCGCCCGTGACCTTGGCCATTTCCTCGGACGAAACGCGCTCGACCTTGGCGCGCGCGTCCGCGGCGGCGGCGACCACGAGATCCTCGATCACCTCGGCCTCTTCGGGCTTGAGGAGGCTCGGCTCGATCTTGACCCGGCGCACATCGCCCTTGCCGTTGAGCGTCACGCGCACCATGCCGCCGCCGGAACTGCCCTCGATTTCAAGCGCCGCGAGCTTCTCCTGAAGCTCGGCCATGCGGCTTTGCATTTCCTGCGCCTGCTTCATCAATTGACCGAGATTCTTCACCGCGCCTCGTCCTCGGATGGCTCGGATCCGGCCCGAGCCGGATCGTCTCGATGGTTCGCGTGTGGGCCGTCTGGGCCGTCGGGGCCATCTGGGCCATCATTGTGCTCGGCAAGGTCGCGCACGGCGACGATCCGGGCCTCAGGAAAGGTTTCGAACACGGCGCGCACGAGGGGATGGGTGGCCGCGTCGTCCCGGCGCGCGCGCTCGGCGGTGACCGCCTGCTCGGCAAGGCTGGGTGCGCCGCCATCGCGCGCCAGACTGACGCCCCATTGCCGCCCGGTCCAGTCGCTCAGCGATTTCTGCACGCGATTGGCGAGATCGCGCGGCGCGCGTTCGCCCAGGCGAATTTCGAGCCGGCCCGGCTCGAAGCGCACCAAGTGAACATCGGCCAGCATATGGGCGTGGAGAATCGCCTCGCGCCGCTCGGCGAACAGATTGACGATCTCCTCGAAGGATTTCGGCTCGGGCGGACGGGCGGCACTTTCGGGCGCTTGGCGCTCGGCCAGTGCGGTGGCCTGAGTGCCGCGCGCGGAACCCTGCGGTGCCATGCGGCTGCCCGAGACCGCGGACGGCGCCAGCGCACCGGGGATCGCGGGCAGAGACGGCGCGCCGGGGATCGCGGGCACAGACGGCGCGCCGGGGACCGCGGGCGCAGACGGCGCGCCGGGGATCGCGGGCGCAGACGGCGCACCGGGGATCGCGGGCACAGACGACGCGCCGGACGACGCGCCCTGTAGCCCATCGCGGGCGCCGGCGGGCGAGATGGATGGGCCACCGCCGGAAGGCAACGGCGCTGGGCCGCCGGGCGTTTGCCCGTCCCGCAGGCGCGCGACGAGTTCGGCCGGTGTCGGCAATTCGGCGGCGTGCGCCAGGCGCACGAGCGCCATGTCCGCCGCCTGGCCGGGGTCGGGCGCGCTCTGGGTCTCGCCTAGGGCCTTGAGCAGAATTTGCCAGGCGCGCGCGAGCGACGCCATGGAAAGCCCTTGCGCCGCCTTGCGGCCGCGCACGCGCTCGGCCTCGGGAATCGCGGGATCCTCCGCCGATCGGGGCGCGATCTTCACCCGCGTCACCCAATGCACAAGTTCCAGCAGGTCCTGCAGCACGACGATGGGGTCGGCGCCGGCCTGGCGCGCGGCCTCGAATTCCTCAAGCGCCGAAGCCGTGCGCCCGGCCATCACGTGCTCGAACAGGTCGAAAATCTGCGTGCGGTCGGCCAGGCCCAGCATGTCGCGCAGCGCCGCGGCGCCGATCTCGCCCGCGCCGCCATAGGTGGCGATCGCCTGATCGAGCAAGGACAGCCCGTCGCGCACCGAGCCATCGGCGGCGCGCGCGAGCAATGTCACGGCGTCGGGCGCCAGGCGCGCGCCTTCCGCCTCGCAGATGCGCGCGAGATGGGGGCCGAGGGTTGCCACGTCCACCCGGCGCAAATCGAAGCGCTGGCAGCGCGACAGCACGGTCACCGGAACCTTGCGGATCTCGGTGGTGGCAAAAACGAACTTCACATGCTCGGGCGGCTCCTCGAGCGTCTTGAGCAGGGCGCCGAAGGCCTGCTTGGACAGCATGTGCACTTCGTCGACGATATAGATCTTGTAGCGCGCGGACAGCGGCCTGTAGCGCACGCCGTCGATCAGATCGCGGATATCGTCCACGCCCGTCCGGCTGGCCGCGTCCATCTCGATCACGTCCACATGCCGGTCCTCGGCGATCGCGCGGCAATGCTCGCACACCCCGCACGGCTCGGGCGTGGGGCTGCCC
>CAMAPP010000049.1 GCA_945860095.1 Rhizobium sp. Q54
ATCCCGCTCATGAACGCCATCTTGGCCGTGGCCGGCGCAAGACGCGCCAAGACCGCCGAGGACGCCGGGCCTTGCAGGGCAAGCAATGCGCGCTCGGGATGTTCGGTCAGGCGCACGCCCGTGCCGAGATGGGCGCGAAGATGCGCGAAGTCCTGCTCCTTGCACGCGGCGTTCACCACCACCATCAGCGCCCCGCCGCGGCGCGTGACCATCAGATCGTCGAGGATTCCGCCCGCATCGTTGGTGAATTGGGTGTAGCGCTGGCGACCGGCGCCGAGATTGACGATATCGGCCGGGACGAGCGCCTCGAGCGCCGCCGCGCCGGCGTCGCCGGCGAGCGTCGCTTGGCCCATGTGGGAAACATCGAAAAGCCCGGCCTGGGAACGCGTGTGGTTGTGCTCGGCCAGGATGCCGGAGGGATACTGCACCGGCATGGCGTAGCCCGCGAAGGGCACGAGCTTCGCGCCCAATTCCACATGCAGATCGTGAAGCGGCGTGCGCTTGGGATTTCCGGCATCAGCCACGAACGATCCTCCGACAGGGGCGACCGCCGCAACCGTGATTCGGCTGCGGCACGCGCCCCCTCTGTCTCGGGACCTGAAAGATTGGCCCAATCGACCCCTTGCGATGGGCCGCGGGACTTACCTCGTCGGTGGGGCGCGGCGATAAGACATCGGACGCGCCCGCTTTCCAGAGTGCAATTCGCTTGCGGTCCTTTTGCCTGAGAGTTTCCGGGGCGGTTGCTCCTTCGGCGCCGGCGCGGGGCCGGTCTCTCCCACAAGTTCGACCACATGGGCTCGTCTTTAAACCAATGCGGCCACTGTCAGCCTAGAGAATGGCCCTGCATTGTCAACCAAGGCGGGGGATCAAGGCGGCGGTAAACCAAGGCGGGGGGTCAACCGCGACGAACGATCAATTGCCGAGCTGCTTGCGGTTGAAATCGGCCTCTTCGGTGGAGAGCTGGAAACCCGTGTAGATGCGGAAAGCCGCACCCGTGCGCCCCTTCAGGCGGAACAGCATCCAGGCTTCCTCTTCGGTGACCACGGAGCGCCCGCCCTGGCCGAGCTGGAGGCGCAGCGGAAATTCCTGGCGGTCGAGAATAACGTCGCGCACGTCCGCCACCGCGACGAAATAGCGGCCCTCCACCGTATTACCCACCGCCTTCGGCCCCGCCGAGGCCGCGACGCGGACCTTGAGCAGCACTTCCATGTCGTCGGTCGGCGCGCCAGAGACATTGACTCGCTTGGTTTCGGAATAGGTGCATTTGAGCGCTACATCCGCGATGCGCGCCTGATAGATCACGTTCTTCGCGTCCACCGGGCCGTTGAATTTGGTCACGCTCGCAACCGATGGCGGAATGCGCACATAGGGGCACGGACCTTCTTGCTCCGTGCACGCGGCCAGCACGGCCATGGCCACGCACGCCGCCGCAAGACGGCGCGCCACGCGCCCAATTGCGCGCCCTTCCCCAACGGGGCGCGCACGGAGCGTGCGCGCGCCAGCTGCCCGGCGGCCGCGCGAGCCTTCGGCAGGGGACAATGTCATGGACTCAGAGCTTGCTGTGCGTACCGTCGCAGCGCGGCGAGTTCTTGGTCGCCTTGCAGCCGCAGAGCCAGATGGTCTCGGTTTTCTCGGCCACGAACATCTTGGGCAAGAGACCGGTGTCTTTATGCGCTCCGTCGCAATAAGGCTGTTTCTGGCTGCGACCGCAGACGCACCAGAAATACTTCTTGCCGGCCTCGACATCGGCCTTGTAGGGCGATTTTTGGGCAATGATCGGTTCGGCCATGGCGAATCCTCAAGACGTTTTGCGCGCGCGACAAGGCGACCCTAAAGCGACCGCGCCGCGCGAAACTCTAGAGAAGCACCCCTTGCCGCACAAGCGCGAGGCGCGCGCGCCTTGCGCCCCGGGGGTTCTGTCCCGCGCCCAATTCCGCGTCGTCCGGACCAAGCGCCGCCTTGCGGCATGCCAGCCATGGCCCCGTCCGCCCGGCCGATCCCCATGATCCGCCGCCCGCACGGCGGCCGCGCGTCGCACATCTTGTCGATCCGATCCTCGGGCCATCCGTTGCACCGTTCCCGTGGATCGGCCATATCTGACCCCGCGCCGCGCCCGACCGGGGAAGCGACCGCAAGCGGCCGCCCGCCCCGGGCCGGCGCCAAGGCAAGGTCATGGCGGTCTATACCGAAGTCTCCGACGAAGAGCTCACGGCGTTCCTCGCGACCTACGATCTCGGCAGGGTTCTGTCGTTCAAGGGCATCGCCGAGGGGGTCGAGAATTCCAATTATCTGCTCCAAACCGAGCGCGGCGGGTTCATCCTGACGCTCTACGAAAAGCGCGTGGCGCTCGCCGATTTGCCGTTTTTCCTCGGCCTCATGGAGCATTTGGCGGCGCGCGGCTTTGCGAGCCCCACCCCCGTGAAAGCCAGGGACGGCCAGGCGTTGCGCCAATTGTGCGGCCGGCCGGCGGCCATCGTCACATTCCTCTCGGGCCTGTGGCCGCGGCGCATCCAGCCCTTCCATTGCCGCGAACTCGGCGCGGGCCTGGCCCGGATGCATCTCGCGAGCGCGGACTACGCGCTCGAACGCCCGAACGATCTGTCGCTCGAAGGCTGGCGCAAGCTGGTCGGCGCTTGCGCTGCACGCGCGGATACCGTGCAAGACGGCCTCGCGCGCGCGATCGAGACGGAATTCGCGCATCTCGAAAAACACTGGCCCTCGGGCCTTGCCGCCGGCGTCATTCACGCCGATTTGTTTCCCGACAACGTGTTCTTTCTCGGCGAGACCCTGTCGGGCGTGATCGATTTTTATTTCGCCTGCAACGATTTTTACGCCTACGAATTGGCGGTGTGCCTGAACGCCTGGTGCTTCGAGGGCGACGGCGCGTTCAACGCGACGAAGGCGCGCCATTTGCTGTCGGCCTATCGCCAGCTCCGGGCGTTCTCGGCCGAGGAGCTTGAAGCGATGCCGACATTGGCGCGCGGCGCGGCGCTGCGCTTTCTGCTGACGCGGCTGTACGACTGGATCAACCATCCGCCCGGCGCCTATGTCCGGCCCAAGGATCCCATCGAATATCTGCGCAAGCTGCGTTTCCACCAGCGCGTGAAGGGGCCCGCCGCCTATGGCTTACGCTAAGGACGCGGTGCATCTGTTCACCGACGGCGCGTGCAGCGGCAATCCGGGTCCCGGCGGCTGGGGCGCGCTCATGCGCTTTAACGGCGTCGAGAAGACGCTCTCTGGCGGCGAGGACGCGACGACGAACAACCGCATGGAGCTCATGGCGGCGATCATGGGACTCGAGGCGATCTCGCGCCCCGTCGCCGTCCACGTTCACACCGACAGCACCTACGTGAAGGACGGCATCACGCGCTGGCTGGCCCAGTGGAAGCGCCGCGGTTGGCGCACCGCCGACCGCAAGCCCGTGAAGAACATCGATCTGTGGCGGCGCCTGGAAGCAGCCGCCGCCCGTCACGAGACCCATTGGCACTGGGTGCGCGGCCATGACGGTCATCCCGAGAACGAGCGCGCCGACGCGCTCGCGCGCGCGGGCATGGCGCCGTTTCTCGAAGGCAAAAGAGCGAAGGGAGCCTGACGGCCCCCCTCGCGCCTTGTCGGACTAAAAAACTCCTTGCCGGACCGGAAAAATTCCGGCCGTTCGGCGACGTAAACCCCTGGGCTTAGAGCTGGGCGAGCATCGTCTCGGCGTCGCTGATCTTGAACTCGCCGGGCGCCTCGATATTGAGCTTCTTGACCACGCCGTTCTCGACCATCATCGAGAAGCGCTTGCCGCGCACCCCAAGGCCCATGGCGACGAGATCGAGTTCGAGGCCGAGCGCCTTCGAGAAAGTGGCGCTGCCATCGGCGAGCATCAGAACATTGTCGCCGACATTCTGCGCCTTGCCCCAGGCACCCATGACGAAGGCGTCGTTCACCGCGAGGCACGCGACCGTGTCCACGCCCTTGGACTTGAGCGCGCCCGCCTTATCGACATAGCCCGGCAGGTGCTTGGCCGAGCAGGTCGGCGTGAAGGCGCCGGGGACGGAAAACAGGACAACTTTCTTGCCGCCGAAAATCTCGTCGGTGGAAATCTCGGCCGGGCCACTGGCCGTCATGTGCTTCAACTTCATCGTCGGAATCTTGTCGCCTACATTGATGGTCATGCTCGCTCTCCTCGCGTTTTTTGCGGCGTGAAGCCGGACTTTCCGGCAACGTCCTTGGGGAACCTGGAACAAATCTAGGATGCGTTTGGCGCCGCTTCAACCGCGCGTATCGCGCCGTCGGCACGGCCCCGAATCAGGGCGCGCGCGCGGCCTTGGCCAGCGCCGCCTCGATCGCCCGGCCCGAGAGCAATTCAGGCAAGGTCAAACCCGTCGGCGCGCCCGGGCCAAAGACGACGTTGAAGGGTATGCCCGCCCGGCCGAAGCGACCGAGGAAGGCGGTGATGCGCGGATCGGGATTGGTCCAATCCGCGCGCATGGCAAGCGTGCCGGGCGCGCCCAAGGCGGCGGCGATTTCCGGCCGGGCGATCACCGTGCGCTCGTTCACCTTGCAGGTGAGGCACCAATCCGCGGTCACATCGACGAATACGACCTGGCCCTGCGCCACCAGCTTGGGGATGTCGCCAGGCGCAAATTCCCGCCAGCGCACGGCCGAAGACCCGTCCTCGACCGCCACGCGCGGGGAGCCCCAGCCGCCGGACGCGGCCAACACCGCCACGATTGCGATCGCCACCCAGCGCCAGGCCCTGGCGCGAAGCCATGACAGCGCCGCCGCCATCGCGGCCAGCGCCCCGCCGAGCGCCAATGCCGAATGCAGACCGCGCTGTCCGGCAAAAACCCACAGCAGCCATAGGGCGGTCGCCGCGAGCGCGACACCGAGCGCGATCCGCATGACGCCCATCCAGCGCCCGGGACGCGGCAGCGCGCGCGCCAAGCCCGGGAATCCCGCGACCATCAGATAGGGCGCGGCCAACCCGACCCCGAGCGCCGCGAAGATCGCCGCGATTTCGCTCGGCCCCCGCGCCAGGGCAAAGCCCACGGCCGTGCCGAGAAAGGGCGCGCTGCACGGCGTCGCCAGCAAGGTCGCCAGCGCACCCGTAAGAACGTGCGCCCACAAATTATCGCCGCCGCCCGCGGCCAGCGCCGCGTCCGCGACGCGCCCCGGCAAACGGATTTCGAACGCGCCCCACAGATTGCAGGCGAACAGCACCAGCACCAAGGCCATGAGACCGAGGAAAACCGGCGACTGGAATTGCAGACCCCAGCCGACCGCATGGCCCGCGGATTTGAGCGCCACGACCGCGCCGGCGAGGACCGCGAAGGACGCGAGAATGCCCGCGGTCGTCGCGAGAAAGCGCCGGCGCACCGCAGGACGCGACGAGTCCCGCGCGGCCGCGACGCCCATCAGTTTCAGCGACAGCACCGGCAGGACGCAGGGCATGAGATTGAGAATAAGTCCGCCCAGAAGCGCGAGCCCGATCACCGCCGCAAGGGTGCGCCAGCCGGTTTCGGGATCGGGCCCGGCCGAAGCCTGCACGCGCCATTCCCCCGCCCGGTCGCCATCGACGAGGGTGAGCGCGAGCTCGGTCCCGGCCAAGCCGCGCGCCTCGCCCGCGACGGTTTCAACCGCCAGGCGAAGGGTGGAGAAATCGCCCGCGCGCGCGACGCGCGGCGCGCCGAAGCCCGCCCATTCCGGCCCCTCGACGAACACATCGGGGGCCGAAAGCGGGCCGGAAAAAATCACTTCGAGCACCTGGCGGCCGGCCGGGCCGAGAACGGTCGCCGATTCGAGGCGCGGCTCGCCAACCGCGCCCGGCACGCGCGCGCGCGCGCGTTCGATCACCGCCGCGTGTTCGGTGGCGCCGCCCGCGCCCGCGGGCAAATCGAGCGCGAGTTCCGCCCGGTAGGGAATGCAAATCTCGTCGCAGGTCAGATAATCGACCGCGAGGCGCAAGGCGACGGCGCGCTTGGCATCGCCCGCGCGCGCCGCGACGGGAAACACCACCTCGTCGAGATAGCCGAGCGTGTCGAAGCCGAGCACGGCGAAGCGCCGGGGCGCCGGCCACGACATCTCGCCCGCGATCAGGTTCCGCGAACCCGCCCAATCGAGACGCGGCGGAAACCCCGCCGCCCCCGGCGAACGCCAATAGATTTTCCACCCGGGCTTCATGCGGAACTGGAGGCCGAGCTGCAACGCGCCGTCGCCCACGCGCGCGCGCGAGGAAATCAACCGCACCTCGGTTTGTTCGGTACGGGAAATCGCGCCCGGCGCCGGATCGGCGATGGCAAGATTCGCCGCCGTCATTCCCCAAACGCCGAGCATGGCCAGCGCCAGCATCGCGGGCGCCAGCGCCGAGCGCAGGTGCCCGCAGGCATCGTCCAGGACCGCGCGCAGGCGCGCGCGCGCATCGTTAAGTCTCGTGATCATGGACGATGAGTACACGCAAACAAGACCGTCGGGCTATCGCCGAAAGCGTCTAGGTACGCGCAACGCGACTTGTCCACAAGCTCCGGCCATGGGGTGTCACGCCTTTGTGACGGGCTTGAATCGGCAATTCGCACGAGTCTAGACTCCGGCCATGGGCAAGAAAGGCGATGCCGGGTTTTTGCCCGGGCAGCTTTTGATCGCGATGCCGATGATGGCGGACCCGCGTTTCGAGCGGACCGTCATCTATATGTGCGCCCATACCCCGGACGGCGCGATGGGCTTGGTGCTCAACCGGCTCATCGGCTCGGTGACCTTTCCCGATCTTCTCGACCAGCTCGGCATCGCGCCGGAGAATCTCAAGGACGAAATTCGCGTCCATTTCGGCGGCCCCGTCGAATCGGGCCGGGGTTTCGTGCTGCATACGGCGGAGTACATGCTCGAAGGCACGATGGCGGTGGACGCCGCGATCGCGCTCACGGCCTCGATCGATATCCTGAAGGCCATCGCCGCGGGCGGCGGACCGGGGCGCAAGCTTCTGGCGCTCGGCTATGCCGGCTGGGGGCCGGGCCAGCTCGATCAGGAAATCCAGAAGAACGGCTGGCTGCACGCTCCCGCCGATGCCGAACTCGTGTTCGACGCGGATCTCGAATCCAAGTGGGTGCGCGCGCTGGGCAAGCTCGGCATCGATCCGAGCGCGCTCTCGACCGAAGCGGGCCGCGCATAGTTGTGGCGCTTCAACGGATCGTCCTCGGTTAGGGCCGAATGGCCAACCCTCGGGGCCGGATGGCAACCTTCGAGGCCGGATGGACGACCCTCGGGGCCGAATGGCAACCTTCGAGGCCGGATGGACGACCCTCGGGGCCGAATGGCCAATCTATGAAAAGCTCACACCGAGACCGGGGTCGTTTGGCTTAGAAGCGATTCTTCCGCGCGCACCCGCGAAGCGCGCTCCGAGCGTTCGATGGCCGCTGGCCGCGCCGTCAACGCTTGGTGCGTTCGCGCTTCCAGTCATCACCGAGCAAGCCGAACAGCAAGTGATCGTGCCACTCGCCGTTGATGCGCAAATAGCTCCGCGCATAGCCTTCCTGCTGGAAGCCGCATTTGTGCAGCACCCGCCGGCTGGCTTCGTTCGCCGGCAAACATGCGGCTTCCAGGCGGTGGAGCGCCTGCCGGTCGAAGCTGAATTCGACCACCGCCGCCAGCGCTTCGGTCATGAGGCCTTGGCGTTCGAAGGGCTGACCGATCCAGTAGCCGAGCGTGCCCGTTTGGACCACGCCCCGGCGGATATTCGTGAGGCTGATGCCGCCCACGAGACGCTCGTCGCCACGCCGGAAGATATGAAAGGAAAGGCCCGTGTCGGCGCGCAACTCGTCGGCAATCAGGTCGAGGCGGCGGCGATAAATCGGGCGTGCCAGCGCGTCCGCCGGCCATGACGGCTCCCACGGCTCGAGAAAGGCGCGCGAGACGGCGCGCAATTCGGCCCATTCGCGCCAGTCTCGTTCGGACGGCGCCCGCAGGAACACGCGCCGCGCGTCCAGGCGCAATTGCGGGGTGTTGTACGACAGCGTGCGCAGCAGACGAAGCATGGCGTGTTCGGTATCCAGGTTCTCAGGCGAACCGCGCCTGAATGCCCGCGAGGCTGTCAAGGGTTGCGAGCGGACCCACGGCCGCGATCGAGACGGGCCCGCGGAAGATCCGGCGCGCCGCCGAAGCGATCGCCGCCTCGTCCACTGCCTCGATGCGCTCGACGATTTCCGCGATCGGCACGATGCGGCCGAACGACATGAGATTTTGCGCCAGGCGCTCGCACCGCGCGCCCGTGCTTTCGAGCGCCATCAGGGTCGTGGCCTTGAGCTGGGCGCGTGCGCGGGCCAATTCGTCCGCCCCCACGCGCGCGGTCACCGAAATGATCTCGCCCGCGGTGACGGCGATGAGTTCGGGCACCGATGCCTCGCCCGTACCGGCATAGATGCCGAACAAGCCGCAGTCGAGATAGGACGACGAATAGGCGTAGATGGAATAGGCAAGGCCGCGCTTCTCGCGCACTTCCTGGAACAAGCGCGAGGACATGCCGCCGCCCAGAAGAACCGAGAGCGCGGACGCCGCGTAGTAGTCGCGGTCGGCGACCGCCACGCCCTCGAAGCCGAGCACGAGGTGAAGCTGTTCGAGCGCGCGCGCCTCGCGTTTCTCGCCCCTGCCGTAGCGCGCGGGCTCGGGCACCGAGGGCGCGACGGCGGTCCGGGCCATGGCGCCGAACAGCCGTTGCGCCATGTCCACGACCTGCGCGTGTTCGAGCCGCCCGGCGGCCGCGAGGATGGCACGCTCGGGCCCGTATTCCGCGCGCAGATGATCGAACAGCGTGGCACGGCCCATCGCCTTGACCGTCTCGTTCGTGCCCAGCACCGAACGGCCCATGGCCTGGTCGGGAAAGGCGGCGGCTTGGAAATAGTCGAAGACGATGTCGTCGGGGGTGTCGTTGGCCTGGCCGATTTCCTGGAGAATCACGGTGCGTTCGCGCTCGAGTTCCGCCGCGTCGAACGCCGAATGCTGGAGGATGTCGGCCAGAATATCGACCGCGAGCGGCAGATCGCCCGCCAGAACCTTGGCGTAATAGGCGGTGTGCTCGCGCGAGGTATAGGCGTTCAACTGGCCGCCGACCGCCTCGATTTCCTCGGCGATGTCCTGCGCGCTGCGCCGCGCCGTGCCCTTGAAGGCCATGTGTTCGAGCATGTGCGCGATGCCGTTCCACTCGGGCCGTTCGTTGCGCGTGCCCGAGGCCATCCACACTCCGACCGAGGCGGTCTCGACATGGGCCATGGCGTCGGTGGCGACGGTGAAACCGTTGGCCAGGTGCGTGATTTCGATCGTCATGCGGCCCCTTTGAGCGCGACGCGCGCCGTGACGAACGCCTTCACCGCGCCGAGATCGTTCGGCAGCGTGGCCGCGCGCTCCTCGCGCTCGAACAAATCGGCGAGGCGCGCCGGCAAGGAAGGCCGCAAGCCCGTGGCGCGTTCGACCGCGTCGGGAAACTTGGCCGGATGCGCGGTCGCTAGCGCCACCATCGGCGTGACGGCGTCGCGTCGCCGTGCGCGCGCCGCGGCCACGCCGATCGCGGTGTGGGGATCGAGAAATTCGCCGGAGGCGCCGTATTCGGCGGCCATCGCCGCCAGGGTGCCCGCGTCGTCCTCGCGGTGGCCGTCGAACAGGGTGCGCACCTCGCGCCAGGCGGAGGGTTCGAGCGTCAAACATCCGTCCTTGCGGAAGGCGACGATGGCGCGCGCGACGGCCGGTCCGTCGCGGTCGAGGATTTCGAACAACAGACGTTCGAAATTGCTCGAAACCTGGATGTCCATGCTGGGCGAGAGCGTGGGCACGACCGCGCCCATTTTCATGCGTCCGGTTTCGAGGAAGCGATGGAGAATGTCGTTGGCGTTCGAGGCGACGACGAGCTGGGAAATCGGCAGGCCCATGCGCCGCGCACCGTACGCCGCCAACACATTGCCGAAATTTCCCGTGGGCACGCTGAAGGCGACGGCGCGCGCGGGCGCGCCGAGGGCCACGGCGGCCGCGACGTAATAGACGATCTGCGCCATCACGCGCGCCCAATTGATCGAATTGACCGCCGATAACCCCAGGCGTTCGCGCAACGCCCGGTCGGCGAACATCGCCTTCACCAGGTCCTGGCAATCGTCGAACGTGCCGTCGATGGCGATGTTGTGGACATTGCGGTCCGTGACCGTGGTCATCAGCCGCCGCTGAACTTCCGAGACCCGGCCGCGCGGATGAAGAATGAAAATGTCGATCGCCGCGCGTCCCCGGCAAGCCTCGATCGCCGCCGCGCCGGTATCGCCCGAGGTCGCGCCGACGATGGTCACGCGCCGGCCGCGCCGCTTAAGGATGTGATCGAACATCCGCCCCACGAGTTGCATGGCGTAGTCCTTGAACGCCAGCGTCGGACCGCGGGTGAGGTCGAGCAGCCAAAGTCCGGTATCGAGTTGGCGCAAGGGCGCCGTCGCATGGTGGCCAAAATCGCGGTAGGCGGCCTTCGCCATGGCGGCGAGATCGGCATCGGCGATGGTGCCGGCGATGAAAGGCGCCATCACGCGCACGGCGAGTTCGTCGTAAGCCAAGCCGTGAAAGGACTCGAGCGTTGGCGCATCAAGGCTGGGCCAGAATTCGGGCACGTACAATCCGCCGTCCTCGGCGAGACCCGCCAGAAGCACATCGTCGAACGGCAGCGCGGGGGCTGCGCCTCTGGTGCTGATATAGCGCAAGGCTCGGTTTTCCCTCGGGGATCGGTCCCCAGGGTACAGGGCGGGCGGCGACCGCCGCAATTACTCTAAATTATTGAAAATACGCGATATTTTAAGAAAGATAGCGATTCGCGAGGTGGCGTTGGAAAACCTCGGGGTCGAGGGGGCTTCCGGTCGCGGCGACCAGCAGGGCGTCGGTGTCGAGGAGGGAGGCGCGGCCATGCACCTCGCGCCCGAGCCAGGCGACGAGCGGCGCGAACTCGCCCGAAGCGATCTGGAGGTCGAGTCCGTCGAGGCTCTTGTGCGCGGCGGCAAACACTTGCGCGGCGGTCATGGCGCCGAGGGTGTACGTTGGAAAATACCCCCAGGCACCGTCGTACCAATGGATGTCCTGCAAACAGCCGCGCCGGTCGTCGGGCGGCACGATGCCGAGTAGGGCCTTCAAGCCATCGGCCCAAGCCCCCGGCAGATCGGCCGGCGCAAGATCGCCCGCGATCAGCGCGCGTTCGAGGCGATAGCGCAGGATGACGTGCGCGGGATAGCTCACCTCGTCGGCATCCACGCGGATGAAGCCGCGTTCGACGCGCGAATAATGGCGATGGAGATTTTCGGCGCTCCACGCCTGGCCCTCGCGCCCGAACGCCGCGCGGATGCGCGGCGCGGCGAAGGTGAAGAAGGCGCGCGAACGGCAGACCTGCATCTCGACGAGAAGGGATTGGCTTTCGTGCACGCTCATGCCGCGCGCGCGACCCACGGGCTGGCGCCGCCAGGCGGCCGGTAGGCCGCGTTCGTACAGCGCGTGCCCGGTTTCGTGCAGCACGCCCATGAGGCCGCGCGAAAAATCCGCATCGTCGTAGCGCGTGGTGATGCGCACGTCCTCGGGCACGCCGCCGCAGAAGGGGTGGAGGCTTTCGTCGAGCCGGCCGTGCGCGAAATCGAACCCGAGCGCGGCCATGAACGAGGCCGCCAAGGCGCGCTGCGCCTCGAGGGGAAACGGCCCGTCGAGCGCCAATGCGGGGCCGCGCGCGCCTTGGCGCGACAGCACGGCCTCGAGAAAATCGGGCAGGAAGGCGGCGTAGGCATCGAACACCGGATCGATACGCGCGGCGCGGCCGTCCGGCTCGTATTCGTCGAGCAGGGCGTCGTAGGGCGAACAGCCGAGACGCGCGGCCTTGGCGGACGCCGCCTCGCGCACCAGGCAGAGAACGGCCTCAAGATGGGGGCGCGCGGCTTGGTAATCCGAACGCGGGCGCGCCTCGCGCCAAACCATTTCGGACGCCGAGCACGCCTTGCTCAGCGCCTCGACGAGCGCGCCGTCGAGCGCGGTCTCGTGATTCCATTGCCGGCGCATCTCGCACAGATTGGCGCGCTGCCAGGAATCGAGACCCGTCTCGGTCTCGGCCTCGTCCAGAAGCTCGGCCACGGCCGAATCGGCGATGAGGTCGTGGCGCACGCGCTTCAGCGCCGCGAGCTGTTCCGAGCGCGCGCCGGCGCCGCCCGGCGGCATCATCGCCGACATGTCCCAATGCAAGAGACCCGTCGCTTCCTCGAGCGCGGCCAGGCGAGCAAAACGCTGGGTCAGCGCGGTATAGGACTTCATCGGCCCGCCTGTCTCGCGGCGCGGGACTTCATCGGCGTGCCTGTCTCGCGGCCAAGACCGCCACGGCACCGAGCGCGGCGGCGAGCGCGTACCAGGTGAGCGCGTATTGGAGATGGTCGTTCTTCGGCAAGGCGCCGGGCTGGCGCGGGCGCGGCAATTCGAGAGCCGTACCCTCGACGACCACGATATAGGGCGGAGCGGATATGCCGGAAGCGGAAACCATCGCCGCGGGATCGGCCGAGAACCACAGGCCCTCGGCGGGGCGATTCTCGGGCGTGGCCCAGCCCAGGCGTTCGCCGAGGCGCACCGCGCCGCGCACCTGCACCTCGCCGGCGACGAGCGTGCCCGGCCGCTTGGCGGGGTCGGCCAAATCGTCCGGAACCCAGCCGCGATTGACGAGTACCGTTGCGCCGTCGGCGAGCGCCAGGGGCGTCACCAGTTCCAGTCCCACGGCGCCGCCGCGCGAGCGGCTTATCAGGCGCATTTCCTTGTCGTGGAGAAAGCGGCCGGCGAGTGCGACCTGGCGAAACTCGAGCGTGGACTCGACGGTCGCGGGCAAGGACTCGAGCGGCGCCGCCGCGCGGCGCTGGTCGATTTCGGCGATCAAGGCCGATTTCCATTCGCGCCGCTGCATCTGCCAGGTGCCGAGGCCGATCAGCACCGCGATGCCCGCGAGCGCGACCAAGCGCGGCCACAGAAGCGACCGGCGCGCGCCGGCAGCGTCCGTCATCGGCCCTTGCCCGAATCGCCACGGCCCGAATCGCCACGGCCCGGATCGCCCGTGTCCAAATCGCCCTTGCCCGAAGTTCCCGTGTCCGCGCCGCCCGTATCCGCGCCAAAGGTGTGACCGCGATTGCGGTACTGCAGGGCGATCATCGCCGCCTTGCACGGACGCAGCAGACCGAGCGAGGCGCCGAGAATGAGCGGCGGCCAAAGCAAGGCGTGGACCCACAGGGGCGGCTCATGGGCGATCTCGGTCCACAACGCCAAACCCACGACCACGAAGCCGAGGATGAGAATGATGAACACGGCCGGGCCATCGCCCGAATCCTGGGACGCCAACTCGAGACCGCACGCATTGCACATCCGTGCGGTCTCGAGAAAACCCTTGAACAGCCGGCCCCGCCCGCAACGCGGGCAAACGCACCTCAAGCCGGCGGAGAACGCCGAGACGGGCGGGTAATAGCCCTCGCCCGCCATCGTCAATGCGTGACGGCGCCCTTGCCCCACCAGTAGATGCCGCAGAACAGGAACAGCCAGACCACGTCCACGAAGTGCCAATACCAGGCGGCCGCCTCGAAGCCGAAATGATGATCGGGCTTGAAATGGCCCTTCATCGCGCGGATCAGACAGACCGTCAGGAAGATGGTGCCGATGATGACGTGGGCGCCGTGGAAGCCCGTGGCCATGAAGAAGGTCGAGCCGTAGATGCCCTCGCGGAAGCCGAACGGCGCCTGGGAATACTCGTAGGCCTGAACGGCCGTGAAGGTCGCGCCGAGCGCGATGGTGAGAATAAGTCCCAGGATCACATGGCGGCGATTGCCTTCCTTGAGCGCGTGATGCGCCCAGGTCACCGTCGCGCCCGACGTCAGCAGGATAACCGTATTGAGGAACGGCAGGCCCCATGGATTGAAGGTGGTGACGCCCGTGGGTGGCCAATGTCCGCCGATCGCCTCGGTCGGAAAGAGCGCCGCGCCGAAATAGGCCCAGAACCAGGCGACGAAGAACATGACCTCGGAAGCGATGAACAACAACATCCCGAAGCGCAGGCCGATCTGCACCGCCGCCGAATGATGGCCCTGATGCTCGGCTTCGCGCACCACGTCGCGCCACCACACGTACATGGTGAAAAGGATGATGGCTCCGCCGCCGGCCATGACCAGCCATGTGCCGCCGTGCATGAACAATACGGCGCCCAAGGTCAGGGCCAAGGCGCCAAGGGCGCCAAGGACGGGCCAGGGACTGGGATCCACCAAGTGCCAGGGATGTTTGTGATGCGCGGCGTGCGATTGTGCCATGTTTGTCTCCGGTTCTTCGCGTGGCGCGCCCTCGCCGGCGCCCCTCGCGACGTGTCGCATTTGGGTCAGTTGGCCGTGGCGCGCGAAGCCCCTGCGGCCTGTTTTCTGGTCTGCGTCTCGGCGCGGAAAAACGTATAGGACAGCACGATTTCCTTCACGCCGCCCATTTCCCAATCCTTGGCGACGGCGGGATCGATGAAGAAGGATACCGGCATTTCGACCGATTGCCCGGCGGCGAGCGTCTGCTCCTCGAAGCAAAAGCACGCGATCTTGGAAAAATACGCGCCCGCGATCGGCGGATTGACGTTGAACGTGGCGCTACCGGTCACGTCTTCCTTGGACAGATTGACCACGCGATACAACGCCAAATTCTGCTCGCCGATCTTCACCTTCATTTCGCCCTGAACCGGCTCGAAGCGCCAGGGCAAATTGGAATTGACCGTCGCGTCGAAGCGCACGGTGAACACGCGGTCGGCAAGCGCGGCCGGCACCGAGGACGGCGCCGCGAGCGCGCGCTGCGTCGTGCCGCCGAAGCCGGTGACCTGGCAGAACAGCCGGTACAAGGGTACCGAGGCGTAGGACAACCCCACCATGGCCGCGACCAGGCCCACGAGACTCGCCGCCAGAAGAGCGTTGCGCCGCGCCGTCACTGTCCGCCACCCAGGCGCACGATCGTCATGGCGTAGAACAACACGGCGAGGCCGAATAGCACCGCGAGCAGGGCCCAATTGCGCCCGCGCCGCCGCTTGCGGAATTCCTTGCCATTTGCGCCACCCGCGCCATTCTCGCCATCCGCCATATCAGCCCGCCGCCCGGTCGGCGAGCAGCAGGGCGAACAGCAGGAACAGGTACAAGATCGAATAGGCGAACAGGCGCTTCGGCGCCCGGTGGGTCGCATCGCGCCGCACCGCGAGCGCGCCGAGCACGAACAGCACGTTGAGCAGGATCGCGGGCACAAGATAAACGAGGCCCGACAGGCCGATGAAATAGGGCGCCAGCGTCGTCGGCACCAAGAGCACGGAGTAAATGAGGATCTGGCGCTTGGTCTCGGCGATGCCCGCGACGACGGGCAGCATGGGCACGCCCGCGCGCGCGTAGTCCGCGGCGCGGTAGAGCGACAGCGCCCAGAAATGCGGCGGCGTCCACATGAAGATCATGGCGAACAGCACGACAGAGGCGAGCGTAATCTCGCCCGTCGCGGCCGCCCAGCCGATCATCGGTGGGAACGCGCCGGCCGCACCCCCGATCACGATGTTCTGCGGCGTGCGGCGTTTCAACCACATGGTGTAAACCAAGACGTAGAATGCGACCGTGAGCCCGAGCAGAGCCGCCGCTGTCCAGTTGACCCCAAGCCCCATCACCGCCACCGAGCCGACGGCAAGTACGACGCCGAACCCGAGCGCCTCCCCCGGCGCCATGCGGCCCGCGGGCAAAGGCCGGTCGCGCGTGCGTTCCATCAGCGCGTCGATGTCGCGGTCGAACCACATGTTTATGGCGCCCGACGCACCGGCCGCGACCGCGATGCACAGGATGGCGATGGTCGCCAGCACCGGATGCATCGTGCCGGGCGCCAGCACGAGACCGACGAGCCCCGTGAAGACGACGAGCGACATCACGCGCGGCTTCAGCAGGCGGATATAGTCCGCCGCCGCCGCCGTACCCGCTTGGGGTACGCCAATGTCCAATTCCGCCGTCCTGTCGCTCACCGGATCATGATTCCCGTCTTGCTAAATTCGGCTAAGCGGGACGGCCGGAGCGCTCCGGCCGTCCCGTATTCGCGCGCCTGGATCGTGCCCGCGCTCAATGGGCGCGCGCTTGCTCGATCTTCGGCAACTCGTCGAAGGTGTGGAACGGCGGCGGCGAACTCACCGTCCATTCCAGCGTGTTGGCCGCCGGACCCCACGGATTGGCGCCCACCTTCCGACCCCAAACGAAGGCCTGGAAGACCAGGAAGAGGAACACCAGCGTCGCGGCGCCCGAGAGGTACGAGCCGTAGGACGCCACCAAGTTCCATCCGGCATAGGCATCCGGATAATCCGGAATGCGCCGCGGCATGCCCGCCGCGCCGAGGACATGCATGGGGAAGAAGGTGAGGTTGACGCCAATGAAGCTCATCCAGAAATGCAGCTTCGCCAAGCCTTCGGAGTACATCCTGCCGGTCATCTTCGGGAACCAGTAATAGAAACCCGCGAAGACCGAGAAGACGGCGCCGAGCGACAGCACGTAGTGGAAATGCCCGACCACGTAATAGGTGTCGTGGAAGGCCGTATCCATGCCGGCATTCGCCAGCACCACGCCCGTCACGCCGCCCACGGTGAACAGGAAGATGAACCCGATCGCCCACAGCATCGGCACCCGGAACTGCATCGAGCCGCCCCACATGGTCGCGATCCAACTGAAGATCTTGATGCCCGTGGGCACGGCGATGACCATGGTCGCCGCCGTGAAATAGGCCTTGGTGTCGACGCCCATGCCGACCGTGTACATGTGGTGGGCCCAGACGATGAAGCCGACGAAGCCGATCCCCACCATGGCGTAGGCCATGCCGAGATAGCCGAACACCGGCTTCTTGGAGAAGGTCGAAATCACCTGGCTGATCATGCCGAAGCCCGGGAGGATGAGGATGTAAACCTCCGGGTGGCCGAAGAACCAGAACAGATGCTGGAACAATAAGGGATCGCCGCCCAAATCGGGGCGGAAGAACGCCGTGCCGAAATTGCGGTCGGTCAGCAGCATGGTGATCGCCCCGGCAAGCACCGGCAGCGACAGGAGCAGCAGGAATGCCGTCACCAGGATCGACCAGACGAACAGGGGCATGCGGTGCAGCGTCATGCCCGGCGCGCGCATGTTGAGGATGGTGGTGATGAAATTGACCGCGCCCAGGATCGAGGACGCGCCCGCGAGGTGGATGGAGAAGATAAGGAAATCGACCGCCGGCCCGTCATGGCCCGGCGTCGAGGACAGCGGCGGATAGAACGTCCAGCCCGTGCCCGTGCCGCCGCCGACGAAGGCGGCGCACAGCAGCAGCACGCCCGCGGGGATCAGCAGCCAGAAGCTGATATTGTTCATGCGCGGGAACGCCATGTCGGGCGCGCCGATCATGATGGGGACGATCCAATTGCCGAAGCCGCCGATCATTGCCGGCATGACCATGAAGAAGATCATGATCAGGCCGTGGCCGGTGATCAGCACGTTGTAAAGCTGGTGGTCGCCGCCGAGGATTTGCAGGCCCGGATTGGCCAACTCGGCTCGAATGACGAGGGAGAAGATGAGACCGATCATGCCGAAGACCACGGCGAAGATCAGGTACATCGTACCGATGTCCTTGTGATTGGTCGAATACAGCCAGCGCCGCCAACCGGCCGGGTTGCCGTGTTCGTCGTGGGTCCTGAACAGATAGCTCATCGCAGAGTCCTTCTTTGCGCTTTACGCGGTCCGTTGGCTTTCGCGGCTAATTTACTGGCCGGCGACTTGCGCGAGCTTCGCGCCGTCGCCGTTCATCGCGGCCTTCTTTTCCTCGACCCATTTGGCGAAGTCCTCCTTCGAGACGACTTCGACGCGGATCGGCATGAAGCCGTGATTGATACCGCACAATTCCGAGCACTGGCCGTAATAGGAACCGGGCTTGGTCGCGCGGAACCACAATTCGTTGGTCCGCCCCGGCACGGCGTCCTGCTTCACGCCGAACGCGGGCACGGTCCAGGCGTGGATGACGTCGTCCGCCGTCAGCAGGACGCGCACATTGGTATCCACGGGGACGTAAACGATGTTGTCGGTTTCGAGCAGGCGAAGCTGGCCCGGCTGGAGCGCGTCGTCCGGCACCATGAAGGCGTCGAAGGATACGCCGGGGTGATCGGGATATTCGTAGGACCAATACCATTGCTTGCCGGTCGCCTTGAGCGTGAGACCGATCTCGGCCGGCGTGCGGCCAAGGTAATAGAGCTGCTTGAAGGACGGGATCGAAATGCCGACCAGAATGATGATCGGCACCACGGTCCAAATCACTTCGATGAGCGTGTTGTGCGAACGCCGCGAGGGCGTGGGGTTCGACTTTTCGTTGAAGCGGACCATCGCATAGACGAGCAGGGCGAGAACGAAGGCCGAGATCGCCGCGATGATCCAGAACAGCCAGTCGTTGAAATTGACGATCGATGCCATGTTCGGCGAGGCCGGCAGGACGAAGCCGGTCTGCCAATCGTGCGGCGCCCCGGCCGAAGCCTCGAACGGCACGCCTCCGACAAGCGCCATAAGCGCCGCGGTCCAATTTTTGCTCGCGCGCATCACCAGCCAAATCCCCTTGAAGGCGTCGCGGTCCCACGCCTGCTTGCATTGTACGAACGGAATGTCGAACCGCACATTCCCCGCCGCGCATCGGGCGCGGCGTCCGCGAACGCCGAACGCCAGCCGTTCGGAATCCCTCCAACGTCTGGCACCGACCAGCCCCCCCGCGCGACTACCGCGAAGGAACGCCCTGACGGTCGCTCGCGGCGCGGACCATAACATCGAGGCCCCCAACCCTCAACCCGAACAAGGGCTTCGGGCGCTCTGTATTATTGCTTCTCGATACCTAATATCTTAATCGACTCGACACGAAAACGCGGCCCCGCCGCACCCGCCCAGCCTGGAGGCCAAGCGATGTCCGATCTGGCCCGCACCGACGAGATTTTCTTCGCGCGCGCGGGTCTCGATCGCCTTCGGCTAGGGGCGACGGTGGACGACGCCTTGGCGCGGGCGGATGACGGCGAGCTTTACCTCGAGTACTGCCAGTCCGAGAGCCTGGTGTTCGACGACGGCCGGCTTAAATCGGCGAGCTACGACACGACGCAAGGCTTCGGTCTCCGGGCCGTCGCGGGCGAGACGACGGGATACGCCCATGGCTCGGAGCTATCGGAGGCCGCCATCCGGCGCGCGGGCCAAACGGTCAAGGCCGTGTCGGCTGGTTACGCCGGAAAAACCGGCGAAGCGCCTGCTTCGACCAATCATGCGCTGTACACCGACACCAACCCCCTGGGCGAGGTCGCCTTCGAGGACAAGGTCCGGCTTTTGACCGATATCGACGCCTATGCGCGCGGGTGCGATGTGCGCGTGCGCCAGGTCAGCGTGTCGTTGCTCGGCAGCTGGCAAGCCGTGCAAATCCTGCGCGCGGGCGGCGCGCGGGCGGGCGATATCCGCCCCCTGGTGCGCCTCAATGTCTCGATCGTCGCCGGCGAGGGCGAGCGCCTGGAGACCGGCAGCCACGGCACGGGCGGACGCGCGGGCTATACGGCGTGGATCGATCCCCGGAACTGGCGCGCCCAGGTCGATGAAGCGTTGCGCCAGGCCTTGGTCAATCTCCGCTCGGTGCCAGCACCCGCGGGCGAGATGACCGTGGTGCTGGGCTCGGGCTGGCCGGGCATCCTGCTGCACGAAGCCATCGGCCACGGCCTCGAGGGCGATTTCAACCGCAAGAAAAGCTCGGCCTTCTCGGGCCTCATGGGCCAACGCATCGGCGCCAAGGGCGTGACCGTGATTGATGACGGCACGCTCGCCGACCGGCGCGGCTCGCTCAATGTGGACGACGAGGGCACGCCGTCGGGGCGCAATGTTCTGATCGAGGACGGCATCCTCGTGGGCCTTCTCCAGGACCGGCTCAATGCCCGGCTCATGAACATGCGCCCGACCGGCAATGGACGGCGCGAGAGCTATGCGCACGCGCCCATGCCGCGCATGACCAATACGATGATGCTGGCCGGCGACGCCCCGCCCGCGGACATCCTGCGCTCGGTCAAGCGCGGCCTCTACGCCGTCCAGTTCGGCGGCGGCCAGGTGGATATCACCTCGGGCAAGTTCGTGTTCTCGTCCTCGGAGGCTTATCTGATCGAGGACGGCAAGGTGGGCGCGCCGGTGAAGGGCGCGACCCTCATCGGCAACGGCCCCGACGCGCTGACCAAGGTCGCCATGATCGGCAACGACATGGCGCTCGATTCCGGGGTTGGGACGTGCGGCAAGGACGGCCAGAGCGTGCCCGTGGGCGTGGGCCAGCCGACCCTGCGCATCGACGGCCTGACCGTCGGCGGCACCGGATCTTAGGGCGCGCGCATTAGATCGGCTGCCTAGACCAGCTTCGCGGTCGCCGTTTCGAGCCAGGCGCGCGCCGCGCCGTCGAGGGCGGGCGAGAGCGCTTCGCATACCCGCGCATGATAGGCATCGAGCCAGGCGCGCTCGGCGCCGTCGAGCAATTCCGGCTCGACCAAGGCCCGGTCTATGGGCGCGAGCGTCAAGGTCTCGAAGCCGAGGAGTTCGCGCTCGGCGCCCGCGGGCGCCTGGGCGGGCACGACGGCGACGAGATTTTCGATGCGAATGCCGTATTCGCCCGTCTTGTAATAGCCAGGCTCGTTGGAAACGATCATGCCCGGCTCAAGCGCGACCGCGTTCGGCAGTTTCGAGATGCGCTGCGGGCCCTCGTGGACGCCGAGATAGCTGCCCACGCCGTGGCCGGTGCCGTGATCGTAATCGAGACCCGCGGCCCAGAGCGCACGGCGCGCCAGCGGGTCGAGCTGCGAGCCCGTGGTGCCCTTGGGGAACAGCGCGGTCGCGAGCGCGATATGGCCCTTGAGCACGCGGGTGAAGCGGTCCTTGTGCTCGGGGGTGGGCGGCGCGCCGCCGCGCACCAAGACCGTGCGCGTGACATCGGTCGTGCCGTCGAGATATTGCGCGCCCGAATCGAGCAGGAACAGCGTGCCGGGCTCGAGTTTCCGCTCGGAGCCAGGAAGGGCGCGGTAATGCACGACGGCGCCGTTGGGACCCGCGCCCGCGATGGTGTCGAAGGACAGATCGCGGAAATTCTCGCCCTCCCGGCGAAACTCGACCAGCCGCTCGGCCGCCGCGACCTCGCCGAGCGTGCCCGTGCGCGCCGCGCCTTCGAGCCAATGCAGAAATCGCGTCACGGCCGCGCCGTCGCGCCGGTGGCAAGCGCGCGCGCCGTCGAGTTCGGCCGCGGTCTTGCGCGCCTTCGGCAACTGACACGGATCGGCCTCGCGCGCGATATCCGCGCCGTGCGCGCGCAGGCGCTCGAAAACGAAGGACGAGACCGAGGTGGGATCGGCCAGCACGCGCTTGCCCGCAAGGCGCGCGAGGGCGTCGTCGAGCGCGCCAGGTTCCGCCACGCGCACGAGGTTGCCCAGATGCGCGCGCGTCGCGGGCAGAAGCTTGCGCCCATCGACGAACAATTCGGCCGCGCCGTCCGCGTGCACGATCGCCGAGGCCAGCGGCGCGGGCGTATGGGGTAAATCCCCGCCGCGGATATTGAACAGCCAAGCGACCGAATCCGTCGCGGTGACGACGGCGGCGGCCAGTCGGCGTTGGACGAGATTTTCG
>CAMAPP010000050.1 GCA_945860095.1 Rhizobium sp. Q54
GGCGATGCTTGCGCATCGGCCGAGCAGCGCAACGCCGCCGGCGCCCGCCGCGGCGCAACCCACGGGGCCGGGGTCTTTTGGGCCGCGGGTTCGTCGCGGGGCTCGCCCGTAGGCCGGGCTACGCGCTTCGCCCGGCTTCTGCCCGCGACCCTAAATCCCTCCGGCGCAGGCGGTTCCATAGGGAAAGATCATGCTCTAGTCGGCAAGCACGATCATGTCTTCGGCGCGCCACGACAGCCACCGCTCGTCGCCCTCGGCACTCGGCCGCGTGCCGCCGCCCGCATTGGGCCGGCGCACGACGATCCGCGCGCCGGTGGGGCCGTGGAACGCGTACTCGGTTTCGTTGCCGTAATAGGCGATCTCGACCAGGCGCGCGCGCACGAATATGCGCGCGGCTTCAGGCTCGTCTTCGTCCATCGCCACGCGCTCGGGGCGCACGGCCAAGGCGACGCGCCCGCCCGCGGCCCCCATGCCGCCGAGCACGCCCGGGCCGCCGCCGAGCACGACGGTGCCCAGAGCGTCCGATTCGATCCGGATACGGCCCTGCGCGTGCTCGGCGACTCGCGCCTCGAACAGATTGGCCTTGCCGATGAAGGTGGCGACGAAACGGCTATTGGGCGCGTCGTAAAGCGTCCGGGGGTCGGCGAGCTGGCGCACGCGGCCCGCGTCCATGACCGCGATGCGGTCCGCCATCGACAGCGCCTCGTCCTGGTCGTGCGTCACGAAGACGAAGGCGATGCCGAGCTTGCGTTGCAGACGCACCAATTCCGCGCGCATGGCGGCGCGCAGCGCGGCGTCGAGCGCGGACAGGGGCTCGTCGAGCAACAGAACGAGGGGGCGCTTCACCAATGCCCGGGCCAGCGCCACGCGCTGGCGCTGGCCGCCCGAAAGCGCATCGGGCATCCGGGCGCCGAAATCCTCCATCCGCACCTGCGCCAGCGCCTCGGCCACGCGGGTCCGCAGTTCGGCCTCGGGCACGCGCGCAACCGACAGGCCGTAGCCTACGTTCCCCGCCACGGTCATGTGGGGAAACAAGGCATAGGACTGGAACACCATGTTGACCGGCCGGCGATTGGGCGCAACGGCGGTCATGTCCGCGCCCTGGATTTCGACCCGCCCGCCGCTCGGGATTTCGAGCCCGGCGAACATGCGCAAAAGCGTCGTCTTGCCGCATCCCGAGGGGCCAAGCAGGGCGAAAAATTCGCCGGGCGCGATCTCGAGGCTGACGCGGTCGACCGCGAGCGTGCCGTCGGCGAAGCGCTTCGACAATTCGCGCGCCGCGAGCGCCGGAGGCGCGCTCATGACGCAAACGCCGGAGGCGCGCTCATGGCGCGAGCGCCTTGCGGCCCTGAAGGCGCGAGGCCAACACCACCAATGCGGCGGTAAGCGCGATCAGCACCGTCGAGGCCGCGTTGATCTCGGGAGAGACGCCCAAGCGGACCATGGAATAGATCTTTACCGGCAGGGTGGTCGAGCCGGGGCCGGTGGTGAAGAAGGTGATGACGAAATCGTCGATGGACAGCGTGAAGGCGAGCAGCGCCCCCGCCGCGAGGGCCGGCGCGAGGTAGGGCAGGACGATGCGGCGAAAGGTCTGCCACTCGCTCGCGCCGAGATCGCGGCTTGCCTCGGCCAGCTCCGGATCGAAGCGCCGGTAACGCGCGCGCACGACCAGGGCGACGAAGGGGATGGAAAAGGCGACATGGCCGGCGATGACGGTCGGCAGACCCAAATCGATGTCGAGCGCCGCAAAGAAGGCGAGCAAGGCCACGGCCATGCAAATCTCCGGAATCGCGACCGGCAAATACAGCCAACTCTCGAAGGCCGCGCGCCCGGAAAAGCGGAAACGCTGCAACCCCACGCCAAGCCCCGCGCCGAGCACCGTCGCCATGGCGGCGGACACGACGGCGACGACGAGGCTGTTCACGAAGGCCTCGTGGAGCTGGGCGTTGCCATAGGCCTTGACGTAGTGGGCGAAGGTGAAGCCTTCCCACGCCACGCCGCGCGTGCCGGCATTGAAGCTGAAGACGATGAGGGCGGCGATCGGGAAATACAAAAATAGGAAGGCGACGGCGAACACCGCCTTCATCCAGGCGCGACGCGCGTAGTCGAGCGGTGCCGCCGTCACGTCGCGCGCCCGCGCGCAAGACGCGCCCGCAGCCAAAGCGCGAGAAAGGTCGCGTAAAGCAGAAGCAGCGACAAAACCGCGCCGAAGGGCCAGTCGCGCGCCGCGCCGAATTGCTGGGCAATGAGATTGCCGATCATGATGGCGTCCGTGCCGCCGAGCAGGTCGGGCACGACGAAATTGCCGAGGCACAGGATGAACACCAGCAGGGCGCCGGTGGCGAGGCCCGGCATCGCCAGCGGCACGACGACCGCGCGAAACGTCCGCCACTGGCTCGCGCCCAAATCGAGACTGGCCTCGAGCAGCGAGCGGTCCATGCGTTCAAGCACGGCATAGAGCGGCAGCACCAGGAACGGCAGATGAAGATGGACGAGCGCCACGATCACCGCCGATTCCTGGTAGAGCAGATCGAGCGGCGCGAAGACGCCGAACAATCCGGGCAGGCCGAGCGCGTCCGCCGCGACGGTCGCGCGCGCGTGGAGATATTCGAGCGCGTTGTTCAAATGGCCGCGCGTGCGCAGCACCGCGATCCAGGCATAGGTGCGGACCAGAAGATTGGTCCAGAACGGCAGCATGACGAGCACGAGCAGCGGGGTTTTCCAGCGCGCGGGCGCGAACGCGATGCCGAGCGCCACGGGAAAGCCGACCAGGACCGAGATCGCCGTGACCTCGGCCGCGATGCGCGCCGACTTCGCCGCGATGGCGAGATGCACCCACTCGAAGGCGCGCTCGTAGTTCTCGGCCGTCGGAACGAAGGTCGGGTCGCCGAAGCGATCGCTTTCGCTGAAGCCGTAAAGCCAGATGAGAGCGAGCGGCGCGGTGAAAAACACGGCCAGCCACGCGCTGCCGGGACCGAGAAGGGCGAGGAACGTCCCCCGCGCGCGCCGCCAATCGTCCGCCGCGCGCCAGCTATCGTCCATCGCGGACCCCTTGCCTAGCGGTGCGGATCAAGTGCGTGATTCCCACTCATCGTGTTTGATCCGCACCGCATTTCAACCGGTTAGAGAGCGGTCCGCCAGGGTCGGCGCTCGCTGGCAGGGTCGGACCGCTAGCTGGCCTTGATCTTCGTCCAGGCCTGGTCGTAGAGCTTCGTCGCCTTGCCGAGATCGATAACGGTTTCACAGCGCACGAGCGCTTCCTCCGACGGATAGATCGCCGGATTCTGCTTGTCCTCGGCGGATTGCAGCTTTCGTCCTTCGGCGTTCGGCGTCGCGTAATGGATCGTATTCACGATATGGGCGTTTTCCTTCGCCCCGTGCACGAAATCGATGAAGGCGTGCGCGGCCTCGACATTGGACGCGCCCTTGGGGATGCACAGGCAATCGGTCCAGCGCTGGCCGCCCTCCTTGGGCAGCACGTACGCCAGGTCTTTGTCCTTGCGCTGAACCTGGACGATGTCGCCGTTATATTCGATGACCAAATCGGCGTCGCCCGCGAGCAGCATGTCCTGGCCGGAATCGGGCGAGAACGATTTGAAGTTCTTCTTGGCCTGGACGACCAGATCGCGCGCCTTGGCGATCTCTTCGGGTTTGGTGGTGTTCAAGCTGTAACCGAGATATTTGAGCGCGGCGCCGAGCACGACGCGCATGTCGTCGATGGGCACGATGCGGCCCTTATAGGCATTGGCCTCAGGGCCGAAGATATAGGACCAGGTCACGGGAATGCCTTGGACCTTGGATTTTCGGTAGCCGATGCCGACCGTGCCCCACATATAGGGCACGGAAAACTTCATGCCCGGATCGAAGGGCGGGTCGGCGAACGCGGGCGCGATATGGACGAGGTTGGGCAGTTTCGCGTGATCGAGCGCCAGCAATATCTTGGCGCCGATCATCGTCTCGATCATGTAGTCGCTGGGCACGATGATGTCGTAGCCGGGGTTTTTCTTTTTCAGCTTGGCGAACAATTCCTCGTTGTTGGCGTAGGTGTCGTAGCGCACGGCCAGGCCGCTGCGCGCGGTGAAATCGGCCAGCGTATTTTCGCCGATATAGGTGTCGAAATTGTAGATATTGAGCTTCTTGCGACCCTTCTTGGCTTGCGCGAAGGTGCTGCCTGGCGCCAGCGATACGGCGATGGCGACCGAGCCTGCCGCCAGGAAGCGCCGGCGCGTCAACCAAGACCGCTTGGTGTCGAACATGATTGCCTCGTTCCTTGCCGTTGCGGCCGCGCGCCGCGAGGTTATCTGGGTAACGGCGGGAGGTCGGGGCGGTCAAGCACTCTCGGCGCCCTGTCCCGCGCGGCCCCATGCCGCATAAACGCGCTCGATTTCGTGCGCGTGGTGACGTACCGCCTCGACCCCGTCCTCGGGCCCCGAATAGCGGCCCAGGGCCGCCATCAATTGGAAGAATCCGCGCCCCGGAACGCCAGGCGACACGCGGCTGACGGCGAGCGCCGCCAGCAAGGGCGCGCCCGCCTCGTGATCGGCGCGCGCGAAATCCTCCAGCCACAAGGTCAGACGGTGAATGCGGTGAGGCTCCGGCACGGCCGCGAGCTCGACCAATTCCTTGTAGGTGATCGTGCGCCGGCCGCGCGCCAGGGCTTCGAGCGCGGATCGGACACGGGCGATCGCTTCGGCTTCGCTCATGGTACGGCGAGATTCATCGTGCGCCAGGATAGCCGCCGCCCCCCCCCGCTTCCAGCCGACAAATAGCGGCCAGGCTGCTAGATTGCCGGCACAGGGAGAAGAAAATGGCGGATGTCGTCGTCGTCGAGCGCCTTGTTGTCGCCCAAGGCGCGGGCCATGTCGCCACGGTCACGCTCAATCGGCCGGAAAAGCTGAACGCGCTCAATGCCGCCATGTGGAAGGCGGTGGGCGATACCTTCGAGGAGCTGGGCGCGGATATGACCGTGCGCTGCGTCGTTCTGCGCGGCGCGGGCGAGCGCGCCTTCAGCCCCGGCGCCGATATCGCGGAGTTTCAAACAGCGCGCGCCGACGGGGCACAAGCCGCGCGCTACGGCGCGCTCATGCACCGGGCCATGGGCGCCATCGGCGATTGCCCGCATCCCACGCTCGCCGCGATTTGCGGGGTGTGCGTCGGCGGCGGGCTCGAACTCGCGGCGATGTGCGATCTGCGGCTATGCGGGGAATCGAGCCGCTTCGGCGTGCCGATCAACCGCATCGGCGTGGTCATGGCGTACCCGGAAATGGCGGCGCTCATCGCCCTCGTCGGGCGCGCGACCGCGCTCGAGATTTTGTTCGAGGGCCGGGTGTTCGACGCCGCCGAGGCGCGCGCCAAGGGACTCGTCACCCGGGTGGTGGCGGACGACCGCGTCTTCGCCGAGGCGCAAGCGGCCGCGGCGCGCATCGCCGAGGGCGCGCCGCTCGTCAATCGTTGGCACAAGAAATTCGCGGGCCGGCTGACGGCCGGCGCGACGCTGACGGCGGCGGAAGCGGCCGAGGGCTTCGCCGCCTTCGACACGGCCGATTACCGCGAGGGCGTGCGCGCCTTCCTGGCCAAGGAAAAGCCGCGCTTCGAGGGCCGCTGACATGGCGGCGCCCGAGGACGCGCGCGCGCCCGGCCCGCTGGCGAACCTCCGGGTCGTCGAGCTTGGCCATATAATGGCGGGGCCGACCTGCGGGGCGATGCTTGCGGATTTGGGCGCCGACGTGATCAAGCTCGAACGCCTGCCCGACGGCGACGACACGCGGCGATTTCTGCCACCCAAAATAGGCGGCGAATCGGCGGCCTACCTCACCATGAACCGCAACAAGCGCGGGGTTGCGCTCGATTTCCGGCAAGAGGCGGGGCGGGCGGCCGCGCGCCGGCTCATCCTGGCTTCCGACATCCTGATCGAGAACCAGCGCCAGGGCGCCATGGAGAAATGGGGCCTCGGCCACGCGGCGCTCGCGGCCGAAAATCCCCGCCTCATCTATTGCTCGATTTCGGGTTTCGGACGGACGGGGCCTTACGCCGCGCGCGGCGGCTTCGATTTGATCGCGCAAGGCATGAGCGGCCTCATGAGCATTACGGGCGAGGGGCCGGGGCGGCCGCCGGTCAAGGTCGGCGCGCCCATGACGGACATCACGGCCGGTATCCTCGCCGCCATGGGCGTGCTCGCCGCCTTGCATCACCGCACGAATACCGGGCGTGGCCAGCTGGTCGATACCTCGCTGTACGAGGCCGGCATCGCGCACACGGTATGGCAATCGGCGATCGCGTTCGCGACCGGGATTGCGCCCGGGCCGATGGGCTCGGCCCATCCCCTGTCCGCGCCCTATCAGGCCTTCGAGGCCAAGGACGGCTGGTTGACCATCGGCGGCGCCAATCAGAAGAATTGGTTGCGGCTCGCCGAGATGCTGGGCGCGCCGGAGTTGGCGGAGGATCCGCGTTTTCTCGACGGCCATGGCCGCATGGAGAACCGCCTCGCGCTCGAGAGCGCGCTCGCGCCCTTGTTCAAGCGGCGCACGGTCGGGGAATGGCTGGCCGCATTCGATGAGGCGGGATTGCCGGCGGGGCCGATCAAGGATGTGCGCCAGATGCACGACGATCCCCAGACGCGCGCGCGCGAGATGGTCGTCGAGACGCGCCACCCCGCGGTCGGCATGGTCAAGGCGCTGGGCAGTCCCATAAAATTGAGCGAAACGCCGACCGCCGTCCGGCGCGCGGCCCCCATGCTCGGCCAGCACACGCGCGCGGTGCTGATGGAAATCGGTTACGCCAAGGCCGAGATTGACGCGCTCCTTGCCTCGGGTGCGGCGCGCGACGGGGCGGTTGGGCACGCCGGCGATCCCGAAGGCGCCGCCAAGGCGCGTTGACTTGGCCGCGCGGGCGCGCATTTACTGCGGTCCACCCGCCAGAAACGGAATTGCACCATGAATGCCACTCCCAACGCCCTCCCGGGCGGCCCCATCGCCCGCCCAGGCGGCCGCTTGCTCGTCGATGCCTTGCGCAGCCAAGGGGTCGATATGGTGTTCGCGGTTGCGGGCGAAAGCTATCTCGAGGTCATCGACGCGCTGTACGACGCACGCAACGAGATCAAGCTCGTGACCTGCCGGCACGAGGCGGGTGCCGCGCACATGGCCGAGGCCTACGGCAAGCTCACCGGCAAGCCCGGCGTCGTCATGGTGACGCGCGGCCCCGGCGCTTGCCACGCCGCGATCGGCATCCATTCGGCGCATCAAAACTCGACGCCCCTCGTGATGTTCGTGGGCCAGGTCGATCGCGACCATACCGAGCGCGAGGCGTTCCAGGAGGTCGATTACCGCCGCATGTTCGGCGTGATGACCAAGTGGACGGCGCAGATCGACCACGCCTACCGCATCCCCGAGCTCGTCGGCCGCGCCTTCCAGACGGCGGTTTCCGGCCGGCCCGGGCCGGTGGTTCTGGCCCTGCCCGAGGACATGCAGCTCGAAAGCGCGAGCGTCGAGGATGTCGCGCATTACGACACCGTCCGCCCCCATCCGGGCCCCGCGCACATGGCGGAGTTGCGCCGCCTGCTGGAAGCGTCCGAACGGCCGGTGATGCTGGTGGGCGGCGGCGGTTGGTCGCCCGAGTCTTGCGCCGGGATCGTGCGCTTCGCCGAGGCCAACGACATTCCGGTCTGCTGCTCGTTCCGTAGGCAGGACATTTTCGACAACGACAATCGCTGCTTTGCGGGCGATTTATCGACCGCGCCCAATCCGCCGCTGATAAAGCGCGTGAAGGATTGCGATTTGCTCCTGGTCGTGGGTTCGCGCCTCGATGAAATCGCCACCCAGCGTTACACCCTCATCGATCTGCCCAATCCGAAGCAGATTTTGGTTCACGTTCATCCCGATGCCGAATTGCTTGGCAGCGTGTTCCGCCCCAAGCTCGCCATCCAATCGGGCATGGCGGAGTTCGCCGCCGCGGCCGGCACGCTGACGCCGGTCGATGCGTCGCGGCGTGCCCCCTGGCGCGCGGACGCGCGCAAGGATTACGAGGACGGCCAGGTGCCCCAGCCCTATGCGGGTGCGCTCGATCTCGGCCGGTGCATGCTTTGGCTGCGCGGCCGACTGCCGGCCGACGCCATCATCGCGCTGGATGCGGGCAATTTCAGCGGCTGGCCCATGCGGTTTTTGCGCTGGCGGCAGCCGCGCACCCAAACCGGCCCGCAAGCGGGCGCCATGGGTCACGGCGTGCCGGGTGCGGTCGCGGCCAAGCTCGTCCACCCCGACCGGCTGGTGGTCGGGTTCTGCGGCGATGGTGGCTTCATGATGAACGCCCAGGAACTGGCGACGGCCATTCATCACGGCGCTTCCCCCGTGATCCTGGTGTTCAACAACGGCATGTACGGCACGATCCGCATGCACCAGGAACGCGACCATCCGGGCCGCACGCATGCGACGGCGCTGACCAATCCCGACTTTGCGGCCATGGCGCGCAGTTTCGGCGCGCACGGGGAAACCGTGACGACGACGGCCGAGTTTCAGGCGGCTTTCGAGCGTGCGGTCGCCTCGGGCAAGGCGGCGGTGCTCGATCTCAAGATGGATCCCGACATCATCACCACACGCACGACGCTCACCGCCATGCGCGCGGCGGCCGTGGCCAGGCAGAAGGCGAAATAACAGGCGGCTTATTTCGGGGTGCCGTTCTCGATTACCTTGACCTTGTGCTCGAGCGAGGCGATGAGCGCCGGCACGCCCTCGCGCCGGATGACCGAGCCGTATTCCGAGCGCCGCGTGGCGAGCTCGCTGATGCGCATGAAATAGACGTCGACGATGCGCCAACCCTTGTCGGTTGCGCGCATCAGATAGTCGATCGTCACGTCTTCGTCCGTCCCTTTGAGCCGCGCGCGCACCAGAACGTCCTTGTTCGGGGTCTCGGTGGTATCGAGTGTCGAGAACTCCTCGCCGTCGTAATCGTTGAAACGCACGGCATAGCTCGAGACCGTCATCCGGCGAAACAGATCGACCACGGCCGCGCGTTGCTGGGGCTGCATGGAATCCCAGCCCGCCGCCGTGGCGAATTGCGCCATGAACGGCAGGTCGAACGTCCGTTCGACGGTGGGGGCGAGCTTCGCCCTTCGGCCCTCGAAGCCGAGCGTCTTGGCGTTTTTCATCACGGCGAGCAACTGGTCGTGGAATTGCTCGACGACGGCGCGTGGCTGCTGGGCCTCGACCGGCGAGGGCAGGGCCGCGAGCCCGATCACCGCCGCCAGGAACGCCAAAATCGGATATTTATGCAAGACCGCTCCTGATTCCTTCGCCCAAAGACCGCGCTCGGCGTGCCATGCGGCCAGCGCCTTATCCAGCTCCAGCGCCTTATATGGAGTGACCAGCGCCTTATATAGGGCGACCAGCGCTTTATATGGGAAGAGAGGGCCGAACGTGCAATGTCGGCGGCGGGTACCCCTGGGGCTTTACCGCTCCGGCTTTACCGCCCGGTCCATTACCCCTAGATAGCGGCTGGACGGCGTTCGGGCGCGCGGAAGGGATCGCTAGATAGCGGCTGGACGGCGTTCGGGCGCGCGGAAGGGATCGGATGTGACCACCTTGTTGACCGGGGCAACGGGATTTGTCGGCGCGGCGGTGCTGCGTGCTTTGGTCGCGCGCGGCGAACGCGTGCGGGCGCTCGTTCGCACGGCCAGCAACCGGTCGAACCTGGCGGCGATCGAGGCCGAGATCGTCGAGGGCGACCTCACGGACCCAAGCTCGCTCGCCGCGGCGCTCAAGGGCTGCCGCGCGCTCTATCACGTCGCGGCCGATTACCGGCTTTGGGTGCCCGAACCCGCCTCAATCTATCGCGCGAACGTCGACGGCACGGTCAACCTGATGCGCGCGGCGCTCGCCGCCGGCGTCGAGCGCATCGTCTATACCAGCAGCGTGGCGACGCTTGGCTTGAACGCGAACGGCACGCCGTCGGACGAAGCCACGAAGTCGAGCCTCGCGACCATGATCGGGCACTACAAGCGCTCGAAATTCCTGGCCGAGGAGGCGGTGACGGCGCTTGTGCGCGATGCCGGCTTGCCGGCGGTGATCGTCAATCCCTCGACCCCCATCGGCCCGCGCGACGTAAGGCCCACTCCGACTGGGCGCATGATCCGCGACGCGGCCCTCGGCCGACTTCCCGCCTATGTCGATACCGGGCTCAACGTCGTCCATGTCGATGACGTGGCGGAGGGCCATTTGCTGGCCTTCGAACGCGGCCGGGTGGGCGAGCGCTATATCCTTGGCGGCGAGGACATGAGCTTGCGCCGGATTCTCGAACTCGTCGCGGCCGCGACCGGCCGCCATGCGCCGCGCATACGACTCCCCCACGATCTCGTCATGCCGGTCGCCTATATCGCCGAGACCTGGGCCCGGATTTTCGGTGGGGGCGAGCCTATGGTCACGCGCGATGGGGTGCGCATGTCCCGAAAACGCATGTATTTTTCCTCGGCCAAGGCGGAACGCGAACTCGGCTATCGCCATCGCCCGGCCAAGGACGCGATCGCGGACGCGGTCGCCTGGTTCGATGCCAATGGCTATCTCGCTTGACGGTCCTTGCCGTTGATTTTCGGCTCGATACCGGCCATTCTCCGGTCTGGTGCCGAGCGATTAGGCGCAATTTTTTCAGGGACTTAGGCTTATCGGCGGAATGAACCGCCGGGGCCGGTCGCGATCGAGGACATGATGCGGGTAATCCTGGCCCAACCCCGAGGGTTCTGCGCCGGCGTTGAACGCGCGATCGAAATCGTCGAGCGTGCGCTCAAGCTCTATGGCCCGCCCGTATTCGTGCGCCACGAGATCGTCCACAACAAGCACGTGGTCGAGGACCTGAAGGCCAAGGGTGCGGTGTTCGTCGAGGAGCTGCACGAGATTCCGAACGGCGCGATCACGATCTTCAGCGCCCACGGCGTGTCGCAGAAGGTCGAGGACGATGCGCAGCTGCGCGACCTGCCGGTGATCGATGCGACCTGTCCCCTGGTCGCCAAGGTCCACAAGGAAGGCCAGCGCTACGCGGAAAAGGGCTACGAGGTCATCCTCATCGGCCACGAAGGCCATCCCGAGGTCGAGGGCACCATGGGGCGCATTCCCGGGCGCGTGCATCTGGTATCGACGGCGCAAGGTGCCGGCAAGCTCAAGGTCGTGAACCCCGACCGGGTCGCCTATGTCACCCAAACGACGTTGAGCGTGGATGACACGCGCGAAGTCATCGAGGCGCTGAAAGCGCGTTTCCCAAAGATCGTCGGGCCCGATGTGAAGGACATCTGCTACGCCACGCAAAATCGCCAGGCCGCCGTGCGCCAGCTCGCGCGCGACGTCGATGTGCTGCTCGTGGTCGGGGCGAAAAACAGCTCGAACTCCAACCGATTGCGCGAAATCGGCGAGGAAATGGGCGTGCGGAGCCATCTCATCGACGACGCAACCGCCCTCGACCCCAAATGGCTCGAGGGCGCCGGCGCCGTGGGCGTGACGGCGGGCGCGTCCGCGCCCGAGGCGCTGGTTCAAGACCTGATCAGCCGCTTGCGCCAATTCGGCGAGATCGAAGTCCAGATCTTGGACGGCATCGAGGAAAACGTTTATTTCAAACTGCCCGAAGAGCTCCGCGAAGTGTCGGCCTAGGGCCGACTGCGCGCGACCATAACGAACAGGAAAGGTTACCCGACGTGGCAATTCCCTTGATTCAGCAGCTTCGCGTGGGCGCCTATGTGGTCAAGCACCGCATCAAGGGCACCAAGCGCTATCCCCTCGTGCTCATGCTCGAGCCTTTGTTCCGCTGCAATCTGGCGTGCGCGGGCTGCGGGAAAATCGACTATCCCGACGACATCCTGAACCAGCGCCTGTCGGTCGAGGATTGTCTTTCGGCGGTCGATGAATGCGGCGCGCCGGTCGTGGCGATTCCGGGCGGCGAGCCCTTGCTGCACAAGGAGATTGGCCAGATCGTCGAGGGCATCGTCGCGCGCAAGAAATTCGTCATCCTGTGCACGAACGGCTTGTTGCTCGAAAAGAAGCTCGATCTGTTCAAGCCGAGTCCGTACCTGACCTTTTCGATCCACCTTGACGGCTTACAGAAAGAGCACGACCGCTCGGTCTGCAAGCATGGCGTGTTCGAGAAGGCGGTCGAGGCGACGCGTATCGCGCGCGCCCGCGGCTTTCGCACCATCGCCAATTGCACCTTGTTCGACGGCACCGATCCGGACCGGGTCGCGAAGTTCATGGATTTCTGCATGAACGATCTGGGCGTCGAGCACGTCACGATGTCGCCGGGCTATGCCTATGAGCGCGCGCCCGATCAGCAGCACTTCCTGTCGCGCAAGAAGACCAAGGTTCTGTTCCGCGAAATCCTGAAGCGCGGCGCCGGCAAGAAATGGCGCTTTAGCCAGTCGTCGAACTTCCTCGACTTCCTCGCCGGCAATCAAGAATACCACTGCACGCCCTGGGGCATGCCGACGCGCAACGTCTTCGGCTGGCAGCGCCCCTGCTATCTCCTGGGCGAGGGCTATGCCCGCTCGTTCAAGGAGCTGATGGAAGGCACCGAGTGGGACAAGTACGGCACCGGCAATTACGAAAAATGCGCCAATTGCATGGTGCATTGCGGCTACGAGCCGACCGCGGTCGCCGACACGATCCGGCATCCCCTGAAGGCGCTGCGCATTGCGATGAAAGGCGTGCGCACCGACGGTCCGATGGCGGCCGAGATCGATCTGTCGAAGGCGCGTCCGGCGGAATGGGTCTTCGATCGCAATGTTCAGAAGATGCTAGGCGATATCCACACCCAGCGCGCCGTTACCAAGAAGAGCCACGCGGCGTAGCGTTCCGACCGCCCGCCGGCTATCGCCGGCGAGGCGCAGCAGCGCGGGCAATTGCCAGGGCCGCGCCAGGATTGCGCACATCACGGCCAAGGACCGCGTGCCACCATCGGGCGCGATGCCGCGCAATGCGGCCGGGGGGATCGCGCGCCCCGCCGGATCGGCGATCGCCCGCACGGCGATGAAGGGCACGCCGCGCGCGTGCGCGACGCGCGCGACTTCGTGACTTTCCATATCGACGGCCAAGGCCCCCGTGCGCGCGTGCGCGTGCGCCTTGTCGGCGGCCGTGGCGAGAGCGCGTTCGGAGCCGAGAATCGCGCCGCTCTCGTGCGCCCCCGCCAAAGCGCCGAGACGCGCGCGCCACGCGGCATCGGTTTCGAAGATTTGTCCGTCGGGGCCGAGAATGCGGCGGGGCAGAACGAGCGAGCCGGGGACCAGTCGCGGATCGAGCCCGCCCGCCAGGCCGAAGCTTGCGAGCATGGTGCAACCCTCGGCCAAGAGCGCCTCGGCCAGGGCGGCGGCCCGGCCCGAACGGGCGCCGGTCGCGCGCGCGCGGTGACGGGGTGCGATGAGGGCAGCCTCCGCAAGCATGCCGGCGACGACGCCGAGGGACCGCGCGCCGTTCACATGCCGTACGCGACGGTCGCGGTGTTGCCGCGCACCAAATTGCGATAGCGGGCGAGCGCCCAAAGCGGAAAGTACGCCGCGTAGCCGTGATAGAGGAGATAGAACACGCGCGGAAATCCGACCGCGTTGTAGTGGCGTTCGTGCCAGCGGCCAGCATCGCGCGGCTGGGCGAGGAGATACTCGATTCCGCGCCGCACGGCGGGATGGCCGACCTCGCCCGCAGCCATGAGGCCGAGCGTCGCCCAGGCGGTCTGCGAGGGCGTGCTTGCCTTCGCTTCCGCGCGCCGTTCTGGCCAATAGCTCGCGCCGTCCTCGCCCCAGCCGCCATCGGCGCGTTGGCGCGCAATCAGCCAATCGACGGCCTTGCGGATATAGGGCGCGCGCATGTCCTCGCCCGCTGCATTCAGCGCGCACAGCACCGACCATGTGCCGTAGACGTAGTTCGTGCCCCAACGGCCGAACCATGAGCCGTCTTGTTCCTGTTCGCGCTTGAGATAGGCGATGGCACGCGCGGCGGCCGGGTGGTCCTTGGCGTGGCCGAGTTGGGCAAGCATCGACAGGCAGCGCGCGCTGACATCCGCCGTCGGCGGGTCGAGCAGGGCGCCGTGATCGGCGAACGGGATGTTGTTCAGCCCGTAATGGGTGTTGTCGATGTCGAAGGCGCCCCAGCCGCCGTTCCGGCTTTGCATGCCGAGGATCCACTCCGTCGCGCGCGCAATGTTTTCGCGGTGGCGCGCGCCGCCCGCGCGGTCGAGCGCCAGGGCGACGACGGCGGTGTCGTCCACGTCGGGGTAGTGATTGTTCCAATACTGGAAGGCCCATCCGCCCGGACGCAAATCGGGCGCCTTCTCGGCCCAATCGCCCTTGACGTCGAGAATCTGCCGCCCCGCGAGCCAGTCCATCGCCCGGCGCATGGCATCGCCTTCACCCGGCTCGCCGGCTTCCAGAAGCGCGTGCGCGGCAAGGCTCGTGTCCCAGATGGGCGACATGCAGGGTTGGCAGTAATCGTGCGTCGCGCCGTTTATCAGCAGATTCTTGACCGCGCGCTTGGCGGCGACGAGGTCGGGATGATCCTTGGCGTAGCCGACCGTTTCCATCGCCAGCACGGCGTTGACCATCGCGGGAAAGATCGCGCCGAGTCCGTGCTCGCCGTTCAACCGCTCCTTGATGAAGCGCATGGCCGCGTCCACCGCGCGGCGGCGACGGCTCTTGGGAAAGTGCGGCTCTACCACCTGAAGCACGCGGTCGAGACCGAGGAAGAACGCGCCCGCGAGCTTGCCCGTCGGATTGCGCATGTAGCGCCGCTCGCGCTCGGGCGGTGTTGCAAACAATTCGCGGATACCGATATTTTTTGGATTTTTCGCGCGCGGCTTCAGCGACATGAGCACCAGAAGCGGCGCGATCACCGTGCGCGACCAATAGGACACCTTGGACATATGGAAAGGAAACCAGCGCGGCAGAAGCATGATCTCGACCGGCATCACCGGCACCGCGCGCCACGGCACCTGGCCGAACAAGGCGAGGGCCGTGCGGGTAAAGACGTTGGCGCGCGCCGCGCCGCCATGGGCAAGGATGGCCTCGCGCGCGCGCCGCATGTGCGGGGCGTCCACGTCGTCGCCTGCGAGCTTGAGCGCGAAATAGGCTTTGACCGAGGCGCTGATGTCGAGATCGCCGTCGTGGAACAGCGGCCAGCCGCCATGCGCGCCCTGGATCGCGCGCAGATAGGCGGCGCATTTGGGCTCGGCCTCGCGGTCGATCTCGTCGAGGAAATGGCCGTATAGGATGTATTCGGCCGGAATGGTCGCATCGGCCTCGAGCTCGAACACCCAATGGCCGTCGGACTTCTGGCGCGCGAGAAGCGCCGTGCGCACTTCGCCGACGGCGGGGGCAACTTCCGTCTCGACGAATCGGCGCATGGCTTCGGCCGCGGACGGCGTGGAGTTGTGGGAATCGGCGTCCATACCGGGAAGACTCTCGGCGGCGGCGGGTCGGATGGTTAAATAAGGTTGTTGCGCAAGGTTCATAAAGCAGCCCCCGGGCGTTGTCCAGATTTCGGCGCCCGTTCGCGCGTGGCCCTGACAATTCAGAGGCGGGGCAAATCGATGGTGGCGTATTCGATGGCGGGGCAATCCGATGGCGGGTTGGCCGGTTTTTCAGCCGCCGAGCGCGCCTTCGGCCGCCGCAAATCCCGAACGCGCCGCGCCTTCGATCGTGCAGGGTAGGCCAGTATCGGTCCAATCCCCGGCCAGAAACAGATTGCGCCACGGCGTGGCGGTCTTCGCCCGGCGCGGCAATTCCTCGGGTATTTGCGCGAAGGTCGCGCGCTTCTCCTTGACGATGCGCCAGGGCGGCAAGGGGGCGGCGGGGAGGGAAAGGGCGCGGGCGATGTCCGCCCAAAGGCGCCGGGCGATTTCGTCGTTCGCGACTTCGGCCAAAGCGTCCGCCGCGCTCACCGTGACCGAGACGATGTCGCCCCGGATGAACAGCCAATGGGCCGTGCCGCCGATGAGGCCGAGGAACGGCAGGTCGGCCGGCAAGGGCGCCTTGACGAGGAAATGGCCATTGACGATGGCGCGCGAGCCGCGCGGGGTGGAAATCTCGGGCAGGAGCTCGGCCATGCTCGCGGGCGGCACGGCCAGCACGACGCGGTCGGCCTTGGCGATATCGTGGCGCGTGCGGACGAATTCGAGGGCATGCACATGCTCGCCCTGGCGCTCGACCGCGCGCAGACGATGGTTGAAGCGAATCGTCGCGCCGCGGCTTTCGAGAAAGCGCAGGGCCGGCTCGACGAAGCTGCGGCTCAAGCCCTTGGCTGCGATCAAGGGCCGCGCGGCTTCCGCGCCGCGGCCGAAGATTTCGGTCATGACCGGCCAGAGCAGGCGCGCGGCGGCTTCGTGCGCGTCGGCATTGAGAACGGCCAGGACCATGGGCTCCCAAAACCGCGCGAAAGCCGGCCGGCCGACATTGATGCGGTCGGCGACGGTCGCCCGCGCATCCGCCCGGGCCAGGCGCAACACCGCTAGGTAATCCCCCGCCGTCGTGCCGGGCGCGCGGCGGCTGCGCGAGAAAATCCACCACGGCAATCGCCCGGCATTGGGGCGCAGACTCCAACGCTCGCCCGTGCGCAAATCGGCGAAGGCGAAGCTGGCGTCCGCGGGGCCGGCGAGCGTGTCGCGGCTGCCGATATGGTCGAGAAATTTCATGACCGCGCGATTGCCGGCGAGCAACAGGTGATTGCCGTTGTCGATCGTGCGGCCCAAAACCTCGTCGTGGAACGATCGGCAGCGCCCGCCGCCGTGCCCGGCCGCCTCGTGCAAGCTCACGCGCGCGCCGCGCGAGGCGAGGAGCACGGCCGCCGCCAGACCGGCGATGCCCGCGCCCACGACGTGGACGGTGCCCCGCGCGTTCATGGCCGGTGCGTTCATGGCCGGTGTGTTCATGGCCGGTGTGTTCATGGCCGGTGTGTTCATGGCCGGTGTATTCATGGCCTTTATGTTCATGGCCTAAATGTTCACGTCAGGCCGTGACGAAAGGCAATCCACAGCTTGACCGCCTTTGGTATCTTGACGGGCGTATCGAGCGCCGCCCAGCCGCGCGCTTCGAGCCGGTCGAGGACGCGGCGATAGACTTCCATCATGACGACCGCCGGACGCATCGCGCGCCGATCGCAACGCGCGAGTGCCGCGCGCGCCGCGTCGTACCGGGCGCGGGTGTCGCGCGCGAGATCGGCGCAGATTTCGGCCGTGCGCGGGTCGGCCAAAACGGTTTTCGGTTCGCGCGAAGCGACGCCGTGCCGGTCGAGCCATTCGCGGGGCAGATAAAGGCGGCCGCGCGCGGCGTCCTCGGCCAGATCGCGCAGGATATTGGTGCGCTGGAGCGCCTGGCCCAAGTGCAAGGCGACCTCGCGCGCAGCAGGCGAGGAGTCGCCGAAGGCGCGCACCGCAAGCCGCCCGACGGCGCTCGCCACGCGGTCGCAATACAGCTCAAGCACGGCAAGGCTCGGCGCGCGGATATCGGCCCCATCCATTTCCATGCCGTCGATCAGGTCGAGGAAATCGGCCTTGGCCAGATCGTAGCGCGCGATGGGCTCACGCAAGGCGCGCGCGGTGGGATGGGTGGGTTCTCCGGCATAAAGCCTGTCGAGCTCGGCGCGCCATTCGGCCAGGCGCGCGCGTTTCTCGGGCAGCGGCAGATCGTCGTCGGCGATGTCGTCGACTTCGCGGCAGAAGGCGTAGACGGCGAACATCGCCTCGCGCCGCGCCGCGGGCAGCAGGCGCATGGCCCAGAAGAACGATGTGCCGGACCGTTCGACGACTTGGGCGGCATGGGCGCGCACTTCGCGTTCGCTCACAGCCATGCCCGGATCGCTCCCACCGTGGCGCAGCCGAGGAATTGCAGTTTCGACAACTTGACCCTTTCCGCGACCGGATCACGGCGCTTGAGCGCGTGCGACAGACGCATGGCGATGCGCACGATCGCACCCGATTCCATGGCCAGGCGCTTGTCGCGCAACTGCCCCGGCAGGGTTTCCGCAACCGCGATCAGGGCATCGGTTTCGACCAAAAGGCGATCGATCACGCGGCGCAAGCCTGGCGAGGCGCGGGGTGCGAGAACATCCTCGACCGAGGCGCCCTCGGCGCGCAGCCAAGGTTCGGGCAGATAGACGCGGTCGAGCGCGCGCTTGTCGTCCTTGCAGTCTTGCAGGTGATTGAGCACTTGGAGCGCGTTGCACAACGCATCGGAAGCCGGATAGGACGCGCGGTCCTCGCCGTGCAAGTCGAGCAGATACCGCCCCACTGGCGCCGCCGACAGGATGCAATAGCCCATGAGATCGTCCCAATCCCGGTAGCGCAGCTTGGTGGCGTCCTGCTTGAACGCCGCGATCAGGTCGAGGCAATGCTGGATGGGCACGCGCGAAGCCAGCAGGCTTTCCCGGCAGCGATGGGCGGTGGCGAGGCGGGCGTCGTCGAGCCGTTCGCCGCGCATGGCGGCGGCCATGAGATCGAGGCGCACGATCTTGTCCTCCGGCGCAAGCGCCGGATTGTCCGCGATGTCGTCGATCGCGCGCGCGAACGCATAGAACGCCGCGACGTGGGGCCGCAGGCGCGCGGGCAGGAGAAACGAGCCCACGGGAAAATTCTCGTCGCCCGTCCCCTTGCCGGAGGGCGTTTCGACTGCGGCCGGACCCGGTGCGGTCATGGTTCCAAGGAGGCGGCCTAGGAGGCCAGCGCGAACGGGTTGAAGCGCGTGCCCCGGTCGTAAACATCGACGCCTTCGGCGCGCTTCAAGTACCCGACCACCGCATAGGTCGCGGGCGTGGCGAGCGCCTCGTAGGCGCATTTGACGAGCCACTGCACCGCGATGGCCTCCATCAGCACGCCGCCCGGCATAACGCCCCAAAACGCGATGGTCAGGAATACCACGGTATCGAGGCCTTGGCCCACGACGGTCGAGCCGATCGTGCGCGTCCACAGCCAGCGCCCCTTGGTGGCGATCTTCATTTTGGCGAGGATGTAGGAATTGGCGAACTCGCCGACGAGAAACGCCGCGAAGGATGCGATCAGGATGCGCGGGGCGTGGCCGAGGATGGCGTCGAACTCCGCGTCCTTGGTCCAGAACGGCGCGGCCGGCAGGGCTTGGGCGCCCGCGATCGCGGCCACGACGAACAGATTCGCGCCGAAGCCGAGCCAGATGACCCGGCGTGCCGTCTTGAAGCCGTACACCTCGGTCAGCACGTCGCCGATGATGTAGCCGATCGGGAAGACGATGATCGCGGCCGTCAGCACCAGGCCGCCGACCATCACGATCTTGACCGCGACGATGTTCGAAACGATCAGGCAGGCGGCAAAGGCGACCGCCACCGCGACCAAGCGCGCGGAGAACACCGGAGATTTTTCGGTTTTGGGCATGGCGACCGTCATTCGTGGCGGATCGGGCTTCGTGTAAGGTGCGCACCGGCGGGGGTCAAGCGGGCTTGCGATGGCTGTGTCATTGGCGCGACGGACGGTCGATATGTGGCGGCTGGAGGCGTACGACTACGCCCTGCCGGAAGGCCGCATCGCCGACCGGCCGGCGGCGCCGCGGGAATCGGCGCGCCTGCTGCATGTTGCGCGCGAGATGGCCGATTGTACCGTTGGCGAGTTGCCCCGATTGCTGCGGCCGGGCGATCTACTGGTCGTCAACGACACCCGCGTTCTGCCCGTGCGCCTCGAGGGAAGGCGCGGCATCGCGCGCGTCGCGGTGTTGCTGCACAAGCGGACAACGGACGGCTTCTGGCGCGCCTTCGCCCGGCCCGCCAAGCGTCTGAAGCCCGGCGATACGATCGTCTTCGCCCCGGATTTTGCCGCGCGCGTCGAGGCGCGGGAGGAAGGCGAGGTCACGCTCCGCTTCGAAATGGCCGAGGACGAATTCGCCCGCAAGCTCGCGCGTCACGGCGCCGCGCCCCTGCCGCCCTATATCGCCCGCCCGCCCGATGCGCGCGACCGCGTCGATTATCAGACCATGTTCGCGCGCGCGGACGGCGCGGTGGCGGCGCCGACCGCGGGGCTGCATTTCACGCCGGGCATGATCGCGGAGCTTGAGCGGCGCGGCGTCGCGCGCGCCGCCGTGACCCTGCACGTCGGCGCGGGGACTTTTCTTCCGGTGAAGACCGAGGATTTGCGCGCCCACCGCATGCATCGCGAGTGGGCGCAAGTGCCGGCCGAAACGGTCGCGGCGATCGCGGCCACCCGCAAGGCGCGCGGGCGCGTCGTGGCCGTCGGCACCACCGCCCTCCGAGCGCTCGAAAGCGCCGCCCTTTCGGGCACGCTCGCGCCGTTCGCCGGCGAAACGGATTTGTTCGTCGGTCCCGATTTTCGCTTTCGTGTCGCCGACGTGTTGATGACGAATTTTCACCTGCCGCGCTCGACCCTTCTGGTCCTGGTCTCGGCCTTCGCGGGGTACGGGCGCATCCGCGCCGCCTACGATCACGCGATCGCCGAGGGCTACCGGTTTTTTTCCTATGGCGATGCGTGTTTCTTGGAGCGCGCGCCATGACGTTCGGCTTTACCTTGTTGGGGAAATCGGGCGCGGCGCGGCGCGGGCGCTTGACGACCGCCCACGGCGACGCCGAGACGCCGGCCTTCATGCCGGTCGGCACGGCGGCGACCGTGAAGGCGCTGACGGCCGAGCAGGTGCGCGAAACCGGCGCCGAGATCGTGCTCGCGAACACCTATCATCTGATGTTGCGCCCGGGGGCGGAACGCATCGCACGCCTCGGCGGACTGCACCGCTTCATGAATTGGCCGGGGCCGATTCTCACCGATTCCGGCGGATTTCAGGCGTTCTCGCTCGCCAAGCTGCGCAAGATCGACGAGCGCGGCGTGACCTTTCGCTCGCACATCGACGGCGCGCAGGAAGAACTCACGCCCGAGCGCGCGACGCAAATCCAACGCGCCCTCGATGCGACGATCACCATGGTGCTCGATGAATGCACGTCCTGGCCGGTCGAGGAGGGCGTGGCGGCGCAATCGATGCGCCGCTCGATGCGCTGGGCCGAGCGCAGCAAAACGGCCTTCGTGGCGCGGCCGGGCTACGGCCTATTCGGCATCGTCCAGGGCAGCACGTATCGGGACTTGCGCATCGAATCGGCGCAAACCCTGACGCATATCGGCTTCGACGGCTATGCCGTCGGCGGGCTTGCGGTCGGCGAGGGGGCCGAGCTCATGATCGAAAGCGCGTCCCACGCCATGGCCCATCTGCCCGAGGACCG
>CAMAPP010000051.1 GCA_945860095.1 Rhizobium sp. Q54
CAGGGCCGCGAGCGCGGCCAGCCACGCGATCTCGCCCCTTCCCGCGAGGGGGCCGACGCCATAGGCAAGCCCGAGCGCGCCGAGCGTCGTGGCGGCGGCGAGCGCAAAGGCGCGCGATAGCCAGTTGCGCGCGGATTTGCCCTCGGCCAGGCGGCCGCCGAGAAAGGCGCCGGCCGACAGCCCCAGCAACACGGCCGCGATGACGCCCGCCCAGATATGCACCGTGCCGCCGACATAGGGCGCCAACAAGCGCGCGGCGGCGATCTCGAGCACGAGCGCGCCGCAAGAGGCGAAAAACACCGCGAGCGCGAGCAAGGCGGTCATGGGCAACGCTCCGTCCGCGCGAGATCGATGCCCAGGCGCGAGAGGATGCGCAGCGAACAGAAATTGGCGCCCAGCCTGTCGACGGGGGCGAAATCGTCCGTCAATACCGGCGATTCATGGGCCGCCATGTCGCGCCGCAAATCCTCCGGCGCCAAACGCATCCAGCTGTGCCTCGGGCCGCGCCGCGCTTCGATGCGGCCGGTCGGCGTCGGGTCATCGCCCGAGACGATCAGATAGCTCGCGCTTCGCGGCGACAAGGTTTCCGTCGATTCGAGCCAGACCTCGACCGTGCGATAGTCGAGCGCGAGAGTGGCCACGACCGCATGGAGCAAGCGCGGCGAGGCGCGCGCGTCGATCAGATTGATCACGTGCATGCCGCCGGGTTTCAAGCGCGCGCGCACGGCGCGGTTGAATTCGCGCGTGACGAGGTGCGCGGGCACCTGCAACCCCTTGTAGGCGTCGCCGAAGAAAACGTCGAAAATCGGCTCCTCGGGCAGGGCTTGAAGGGCAAGGCGCCCATCGCCGTGAACCACCGTCATGCGCGGATCGGCCGACACCCACATGCGCGACATGGCAATGGCGGTGACCTTAGGATCGATCTCCGCCACGACGATGCGCGCCTTGGGATCGCGGGCGATGATGGCGCGCGGCACGGAATAGCCGCCGCCGCCGAGATAGAAGGCGTGCACGCCGCCGCCGCCGAGGCGTACGTCCAGGATTTCGTCGAAGAAATGGGCGTAGGACCAATAAAGAAACGTGGGATCGTCGCGGATATTGGAGCTCTGCTCGTCGAGATCGAGATAGATCGCCATGGTCGGCATGCCGGTCAACGCGGACTCGTCGATCAGGCGGATGCAGTAATAGGCGCTTTCGGTCGTGCACGGCCCGCGATGGAATCCGAACGCGCCGCCGCCGGCGGCGAGGGAAGCGAAGAGGGCGGCGAAGGCCATGGCCCGGCGCGCAAGACCCGCGCGCCACGCGACGCCCGCGGCGAGAACGCCGTAGAGCACCGCGACCGCGAGCAAGGTTCCGGCGGCGCCGAGGACGGAGATGAGCACGAAGCCCGCGGCCAAGGCGCCCGCGATGGCGCCGAGCGTGCCGAGGGCGAACATTGTGCCGATCGCGCGGCCTTCGTGCGCGGGACTGGCCTCGACCGCGAGCTTGGCGAGGAGCGGTGATACCGCGCCTGCGGCGATCGTGGGCGCGAGGAACAGCGCCAGACAAAGCGCGGCGATGCGGACGATGGGCGCGCCACCGCCTGCCCGCATATCGTTCGCAAAAACGACGAACAACGCGAGCGTGGCGAGGCAGGCGATGGCCGCAAGGGCGAGCGCGGCGGCGGCGCCCGACGCGGGACGCCCGCCATCGGCAAAGCGCCCGCCCAACCAATGGCCGAGCGCGAAACCCGCGACGACGGTCGCGATGACGGCGGTCCAGATGTGAAGGGACGTGCCGACCAAGGGTGCAAGAAGCCGCACCGCCGAGATTTCAAGCGCCAGCGCGCCCGCCGACGAGGCAAAGGCCGCCGCACCGCACGGACCGAGGCCAAAGGGCGCACGCGTCTGGCCCGCCGGCGCGTGCGACCTCGCCATGAGCGCGCTACTCGGCTGCGGTCTTGCGCGTGGCCGGGGCGCGGAACGCGGCGAGCAATTCGTCCTGGCGCGACTTCGCCGCCTTCAGGTGGCGTTCCTTCACGTGGCCGTAGCCGCGCACGTGTTCGGGAATCGAGGCCAGTTCGACCGCAAGGGCGTGCTTGTCGTGGTCGATGCCCGCGCACAATTCGTCGAGCAGCGTTTCGTACGCGCCGATGGCCGCGCGCTCGGCGCGCCGTTCCGCGCTGTAGCCGAACGGATCGAGGGCCGAGCCGCGCAGCACCTTGAGCTTGGCGAGGGCGCGGAAGGCGGCGAGCATCCACGGGCCGTATTCGCGCTTCTGCAACTCGCCCGTGACCAGATCGCGGGCGGCGAGGAGGGGCGGGGCCAGATGGAAGCGGAGCTTGTAATCGCCCTCGAAGGCATTGCGGACCGAGGCGAGGAACGCGCCATCGGTATAAAGCCGCGCGACCTCATACTCGTCCTTGTAGGCCATCACCTTGTAGGCGTAGCGCGCCACCGCCTCGGCGAACCCCGCCATGCCCTTGGCGCGCTCGGCCTCGGCCCGTTTCGCGCGCGCGACCAGGGCCTCGTAGCGCTTGGCATAGGCGGCGTTCTGATAGGCGGTCAGGTCCGCCACGCGGCGGGCGACGACGTCCTCGAACGTCCGCGACATCTTGTGCATATTGCCTTGCGCCAAGTCGGGAGCTTGCGCCAAGGCGGGACGCGCTTGCGCCTCGACCGCCTTCACATCGTGCGCGGCTCTTCGTCCCCATTCGAAGGCGCGGCGGTTCATCTCGACCGACACGGCGTTCAGTTCGATCGCGCGCAGAATGGCGTCCGCCGATACCGGAATCTGGCCCTTCTGATAGGCAAAACCCAGCATGAACAGATTGCTCGCGATCGAATCGCCGAGCAGGGCGGTAGCCAGCGCCGTCGCATCGACGAACTCGGCGCGCGCAGCACCCGTCGCCCGGCGGATGATGTCCTTGAGGCCTGCGCCGGGGAAAACCAAGTCGGGGTTGCGCGTGAAACCCGCGGTCGGGGTTTCGTGGTCGTTGACGATGGCGCGGCTCGCGCCCGCGCGCATCCTGGACAAGGCTTCCTTGTTGCCCGCGACCACGAGATCGCAGCCGAGCACGAGATCGGCGTCGCCCGCGGCCACGCGCACCGCATGGATATCCTCGGGCCGGCGCGCGATGCGCACATGCGAGAGCACGGCGCCGCCCTTCTGGGCCAGACCCGTGATGTCGAGGATCGAGGCGCCCTTGCCCTCGAGATGCGCCGCCATGCCGAGCAGCGCGCCGATGGTCACCACCCCCGTGCCGCCCACGCCCGCGACCAGGATGTTGAACGGCCGGTCGATTTGGGGCAGGGCCGGATCGGGCAGGGCCGTGCTCTCGACGGCGGCGGCGCCGGTTTTATGTTTCCTCAAGCGCCCGCCGTGCACGGTCACGAAGCTCGGGCAGAAGCCGTTGATGCAGGAATAGTCCTTGTTGCACGAGGACTGGTCGATGGCGCGCTTGCGGCCGAACTCGGTTTCGACCGGCGTGACCGAAAGGCAATTCGATTTGACCGAGCAATCGCCGCAGCCCTCGCATACGGCCTGGTTGATGAAGGCGCGTTTCTGTGGATCGGGGAAGGTGCCGCGCTTTCTCCGCCGGCGTTTTTCGGCGGCGCAGGTCTGGTCGTAAACCAGCGCCGATACGCCCTGCCATTCGCGCAGCTCGCGTTGCACGGCGTCGAGCTGGTCGCGATGGTGGACGGTCACGCCCGCGGCGAAGACGGTGCCGATCGGGTATTTGTGCGGCTCGTCGGTCACGACCGCGATGCGCTGGATGCCCTCGGCGGCGAGCTGGCGGGTCAGCTGGGGCACGCTCAATTGGCCGTCGACGGGCTGGCCGCCGGTCATGGCGACTGCGTCGTTGTACAGAATCTTGAATGTCATGTTGACGTTCGCCGCGACGCAGGCGCGCACCGCCAAATAGCCCGAATGGAAATAGGTGCCGTCGCCCATGTTCTGGAAGACGTGGCCCATCTCGGTGAACGGCGCGAGGCCGATCCACGTCGCGCCCTCGCCGCCCATGTGGGTATAGGTGTCGGTGCGCCGGTCCATCCATTGCGCCATGAAGTGGCAGCCGATGCCGGAAAGCGCCTGGCTGCCCTCGGGCACGCGGGTCGAGGTGTTGTGCGGGCAGCCCGAGCAGAAATACGGCGTGCGCTCGAGCGGCGGCTGGAGTGCTTCGAGCGCCCGGTCGGCGTCCTCGATGCGCTTCAAGCGCGCCTCGAACCGGTCGTCCCAGCGATAGCGCTTGATGCGTTCGGCGAGGGCGCGCGCGATGCCCGAAGGCTGAAGCTCGCGGCACGGCGAGATGAAGGGCTTGCCGGTCTCGTCGGTCTTGCCCAGAACGCGCGGCCGCCGGTCGGCCGACATGTGGTAGAGGATTTCCTTGATCTGGGGCTCGATGAAGGCGCGCTTTTCCTCGACGACGACGATTTCCTCGAGGCCTTCGGCGAAACGCTTCAAGCCTTCGGGCTCGATGGGCCAGCTCATGCCGAGCTTATAGACGCGGATGCCGAGATCGGCGGCGGTGCGCTCGTCGATGCCGAGATCGTCGAAGGCCTGGCGGACATCGAGATAGGATTTTCCGACCGACACGATGCCCAGGCGCGCGCGGGGCGAATCCATCGCGATGCGGTCGATGTTGTTCGCGCGCGCGAAGGCGCGGGCGGCGTCGAGCTTGTAAAGCTCGATCCGGTCGTCTTGGAGATACCACGGGTCCGGCCAGCGGATATTGAGGCCGCCCGGCGGCATGGCGAAATCGGTCGGCAGGATGACGCGCGCGCGTTCGGGATCGACATCGACGGCGGCGGCGGCTTCGACCGTGTCGGACACGACCTTGAAGCCGACCCACAGCCCGGAGTAGCGCGACATCGCCCAGCCGAGCAGGCCGAAATCGAGGAAATCCTGCACGCCCGCGGGATAGAGCACGGGAAGCTTGTAGGCATAGAGGCTGTGCTCGCTCTGCATGGAGAGCGTCGAGGATTTGGGCGCGTGATCGTCGCCCGCCAGCACCAGCACGCCGCCGTGCTTGGCGGAGCCGGCCGCATTGGCGTGGCGGAAGGCGTCGCCCGTCCGGTCCACGCCCGGTGCCTTGCCGTACCACATGGTGAACACGCCATCGACCTTGGCGCCCGGGAACAGGCCGACCTGCTGCGCGCCCCATACCGAGGTCGCCGCCAGGTCCTCGTTCACGCCCGGCCAAAAGTGAATCTGGTTCTTGGCCAGAAATTTCCGCGCCTGGCCCGCGGCCTGGTCGAGCGTGCCGAGCGGCGAGCCGCGATAGCCCGAGATGAACCCCGCGGTCTTGAGCCCCGCGTGCTCGTCGCGGCGCTTTTGCATCATGGGCAGGCGCAGCAGCGCCTGGGTACCCGTGAGGAACACCCGGCCCCGTTCGACCGCGTACTTGTCGTCGAGCGTGACGGCGGCGAGCGCCATGGAAACTCCTCGGTCCATTTCTTATTGAACGAATGATAATCTGATGCGCGTCCGGGCGGTTGGCAATCGGCACCTGAATAAATATGGGGCGGAAAAGCCGCCTTGCGGCACCCCGACCGCAACCGGGCGCGACAAGCGCGCCGGGAGCCGTTATAGGAAGAGCTTCGAGAGATTTCCTCCATAGTTTCCGGTCATGACCGTCTTGCTCACCGGCGCTGCCGGTTTCATCGGCTCGCACGTCGCCGCCGCACTGCTCCAGCGCGGGGAGCGGGTATTGGGCCTCGATGACCTCAACGACTATTACGACGTATCGCTAAAGCGCGCGCGCCTACGGCTCCTGACCGGCCACGGGAACTTTGTCTTTCGCCAGGTCGATATTGCCGACCGCGCGGCGCTCGCGGCCGCGGTCGCGGACGAGCCAGGCATCGACCGCGTGGTGCATCTGGCGGCGCAGGCGGGGGTACGTTATTCGCTGACTCACCCCGAAGCCTATATTCGCGCCAATCTCGATGGGCATTTCTCCGTCGTCGAGCTCTGCCGCAATTTGAAGACATTCCGGAATCTGGTCTATGCCAGCTCGTCCTCGGTCTATGGCGGCAACACCAAGCTGCCGTTCTCGGTCGAGGATGCGGTGGACGCGCCGATTTCGCTCTACGCCGCGACCAAGAAGGCCGACGAGCTGATGAGCCATTGTTACGCCCATCTGTACGGCCTGCCGATGACGGGCCTGCGCTATTTCACGGTCTACGGCCCCTGGGGAAGGCCGGACATGGCGGCCTTTCTCTTCACGCGCGCGATCCTGGCCGGCGAGCCGATCACCTTGTTCAACGCCGGCGACATGAAGCGGGACTTCACCTTCATCGACGATGCGGTGCGCGGCACGCTCGCGGCCCTCGACCGGCCGGCCAAGGCCGAAGCGGGAAGGGCCCCCCACCGCGTTTACAATATCGGCAATCATCGCAGCGAGCATTTGACGCGCCTCGTCGCGCTGATCGAGGCAGAGGTGGGGCGCAAGGCCGTGGTGCGCCACGCGCCCATGCAGCCGGGCGATGTCAAGGAAACCTTCGCCGATATCGAGATCAGTCGCCGCGATTTGGGCTTCGAGCCCAGCACGACCATCGACGAGGGCGTCCCGCGCTTCGTCGCCTGGTACCGCGAATATCACAAGCTCTAAGCGGACGCGGCCTCGGGCGCGGTAAAGCCAGAAGGCGCCTCGGACGCCCTAAAGCCGCCCGGCGACCAGGGCGCCATAAAGCCGCCCAGCCTCAGGCGCCGTAAAGCCGGTCGAGCGCGGCGCCGTAAACCTCCTTGATCTTGTGCCGGCGGATTTTCATCGTCGGCGTCATCATGGCGTTGTCGATGGAAAACGGCTCGGTCGCGAAATGGACGTGCCGCACCCGCTCGATCGCCGACAAATCCGCGTTCACCCGCTCGATGGCCGCGTGCAGCGCGGCTTGGAACTCCTGGTCCTTGACGAGGACGGCGAGCGCCTTTGGCTTGCCCCGCGCGCCCGCCCAGTGTTCGGCGAATTCGCGGTTCGGCACGACGATGCCGACCAGATGCGGGCGCTTGTCGCCATAGACCATGGCTTGGGCGATTTCGGGCTGGAGGGTGAGGAAACCCTCGACGCGCGCGGGGCTTAGATTGTCGCCGCCGGAATTGACGATGATGTCCTTCTTGCGGTCGGTGATCTCGATATAACCGTCCGAATCGATGCGCCCGATATCGCCGGTGTGCAGCCAGCCGTCGCGCACCGTCGCATCGGTCGCCACCTTGTCGCCCCAATAGCCGAGCATGACGAGCTCGCCCCGGACCAGGATCTCGCCGTCCTCGGCGATCCGCACCTCGACATCGCATACGGGCGGCCCCACCGTGTGCATCTTTACCTTGCGCGGCGGGTTGCACGAAACGACCGGCGCGGATTCGGTCTGGCCGTAACCTTGCAGCAGGCGCAGGCCGAGCGCGTGGAAGAACAAGCCGATTTCGACGTTGAGCGGCGCGCCGCCCGAGACCAGCGCCTTGAGCCTACCGCCGAAGCGCGCGCGCACCTTGGCGCGCACCAGAATGTCCACGATCTTATCCATCAAGGCGTCGAGCGGCCCGAGCCGTCCCTTATCGTAGCGCTTGCGGCCGAGGCGAACGGCCAGGCGGAAAAGTTTTTCCTTGAGCCCGCCGGCGCGGTGGATATCGCGGGCGATGCGGGCGTGCATGGATTCGTAGAGGCGCGGCACCGCCGTCATGATCGTCGGGCGGACCTCGACCATGTTGGCGCCGAGCTGCTCGACGCTTTCGGCGTAATAGATCTGCGCGCCAATGGAAATCGGGAAATGCAGCCCCGCCGTGTGCTCGTAGGAATGCGATAGCGGCAGGAAGCACAGGAACACTTCGTCCGACAGCCCCAGTTCGAGCAGCAAGTGGTAGGCGCCCTTGCAATTGGCGATGATCGCGCCGTGGCTGAGCACGACGCCCTTGGGCACCCCGCCCGTGCCCGAGGTGTAGATGATGCATGCCGGATCGGTGCGTCTGATCGCCGCCGCCCATTGCGCACCGCCATCGGGCGAATCCCGACCTAGCGCCATCGCCTGGTCCCATGACAACACCGCCGGCCCGCCCTGGGGGGGGACGCTCGGCGGTTCGATGGCGATGATATGGCTGAGGGCGGGTGCGCGCATGGCCGCGGGCATGAGGCGCTGGAGGTAACTGGCGCGGCTGACGATGGCGATCTTGGCGCCGCTATTGGTCAGGATATGCAGCTGATCGGCCGTCGTGTTGGTGACGTAGGCGGGCACGGGCACGCCGCCCGCCGCCATGATCGCGACATCGGCGATGGCCCATTCCGGCCGGTTCTCGGCAACGAGGCAGACGCGGTCGCCCGGCGTCACGCCCAGGGCGCGAAGCGCGCGGCTTAGCGCGTTCACCTGCGCCGCGGCTTCGGCGAAGCTTGTCGCCCGCCACGCACCGTCGTGCTTGGCCCACAGGAACGGCTTCTCGCCGGCCGTGGCGGCGGAATCGAGAAACATGCGCACGAGATTGGGGCAGCGATCGTAGTCGCAGCGGTCGTAGTCCATGGCGTTGCTCTCTCCTGGAACCGCGCACGCCGCCTGAACCGCGCCGCGCCGGCCGTCTAAGGCGCTTGGTTATGCGCCCACTCTTGCCTATATCCCCCCATGTCTCCAAGACCATGTCTTCAAGCCCAAGTCCGCAAGTCCAATGCTCCAAGGAGGACGATATGGCGGCGCCTGAACTCGGAACCTTGCCGACCTGGGATTTGGCCGATTTGTTTCCGGGCCGCGATTCGCCCGAATTGCAGGCGGCGCTGGCGCGCGCCGAAGCGGACGCCGTGGCCTTCCGCGCGCGCCACGAGGGCAAGCTTGCCCTTCTGTCCGGCGCGGAACTGGCCTCGGCCATCGCCGAGTACGAGCGCATGTCCGAGATTCTCGGCCGCGTCGGCTCGTACGCCCAGCTTTTGCACGCAGGCGACATGGCCGATCCCGAAATCGGCCGCTTCTATCAGACGATCAACGAGAGGCTGACCGATATTTCGAGCGAGACGCTGTTCTTCGCGCTTGAGATCAACCGCATCGATGATACCGCGCTGGAGCGCGCGTGCGCGGACCCGGAATTGGCGCGCTGGCGGCCTTGGTTGCGCGACGTGCGCGCCTTCCGCCCGCATCAGCTTTCGGACGAGGCCGAGCGTCTGCTGCACGAAAAATCCGTTTCGGGGCGCGCTTCCTGGGTGCGGCTGTTCGATGAAACCCTGGCGCATCTGCGCTTCGAGGTCGAGGGCAAGTCTCTTACCGAGGCCGAGGTGCTGAATCTGTTGTCGAGCCGCGACGGAGCGGAGCGGCGCAAGGCGGCCGAAAGCCTCGGCCGGGTACTCGGCGACAACCGGCGCCTGTTCGCCCACATCGCCAACACGCTCGCCAAGGACAAGGCGGTCGAGGACGGCTGGCGGCATTTCGCCCGTCCGGTGTCGTCGCGCAATCTGGCCAATTTCGTCGAGGACGAGGTGGTCGAGGCCTTGGTCGCCGCGGTCAAGGACGCCTATCCGCGCCTCGCGCACCGCTATTACCGCTTGAAGGCGCGCTGGTTCGGCGTCGATGCCTTGGCGTTCTGGGATCGCAACGCGCCGCTGCCCAGCGACGACGACCGTTATTTTTCGTGGGCCGAGGCCAAGGCCACGGTGCTGGGCGCCTATGGCGGGTTTTCGCCGGACCTGGCGGCGGTCGGCAAGCGCTTCTTCGACCGGCGCTGGATCGACGCGCCCGTGCGGCCGGGCAAGGCCTCGGGCGCCTTCGCCCATCCGACGGTACCGGGCGCGCATCCCTATCTTTTGCTCAATTACCAGGGCAAGGCGCGCGACGTGATGACGCTCGCCCATGAACTCGGTCACGGCGTGCACCAAGTGCTCGCGGGCCCGCGCGGCTATTTGATGGCCGACACGCCCCTGACTCTTGCCGAAACCGCGAGCGTGTTCGGCGAGATGCTAACCTTCCGCGCGCTCCTCGCCGGCGCGCCGCCCGAACGGCGCAAGGTCATGCTTGCGGGCAAGGTCGAGGACATGCTGAACACGGCCGTGCGCCAGATCGCCTTGTTCGAATTCGAGCGCCGCGTGCACGACGAACGCAAATCTGGCGAATTGCTGCCCACGCGCTTCGGCGAGATCTGGCTCGAGGTGCAAGCCGAGTGCCTTGGCCCGGCCATCGCGTTGGGCGAGGGCTTCCGCGATTTCTGGGCGTATATCCCGCATTTCGTCCACACGCCGTTCTACGTCTATGCCTATGCCTTCGGGGATTGCCTGGTGAACTCGCTTTACGCGGTGTTCGAGACCGGCCATCCGCGCTTTGCCGAGAAATATCTCGACATGCTGCGCGCGGGCGGCACGCTCCGGCACAAGGAGCTGTTGGCACCCTTCGGCCTCGATGCCTCCGATCCCGCGTTCTGGAGCAGCGGCTTGTCGCTCATCGGCCGGTTCGTCGACGAACTCGAGCAGCTCGGCTGATGGCCCGGCGACCCGATTCCGCCGAGGCGGCAGGCGGCAAGGCCAAGGTCAAACCCGAGACCAAGGCCCGCGCGAGGGGCGAAAAACCCGCCGTACGCGCAAAATCCGCAATGCCCGCCAAGCCCCCCGCGCGCGCCGAACGCTCGCCCGACGGCAATCCGCTCGCCCGCCGCGTGCGTCGCTATGCCCAGGTGACGGGAGCGGTGGGCGGGCTTGCCGCGCGCCTGGCGGGGGCGCGTTTTCTCGGCGTCGCCATCGACCAACCGCGCCACGCGGCGGATTTGCGCGCGGCCCTGGGCGGGCTCAAGGGTCCGCTGATGAAGGTCGTGCAGTTTCTTTCGACCATTCCCGATGCGCTGCCGCCCGATTACGTCCGCGAACTCGGGGAATTGCAGGCCAATGCCCCCAGCATGGGCTGGGCCTTCGTGCGGCGGCGCATGGCGGCCGAGCTCGGGCAGGGCTGGGAGAGCCATTTCACGACCTTCTCGCAGGAAGCCGCACGCGCCGCCTCGCTCGGCCAGGTTCATCGCGCGACCGCCCTCGACGGCCGCGCCCTGGCCTGCAAGCTCCAGTACCCCGATATGGGCGCCGTCGTCGAAGCCGATCTCGCGCAGCTTCGGGTGCTGCTGTCGCTCTACGGCCGCTACGACAACGCGGTATCGACCAAGCCCCTCCACGCCGAGTTGTCCGAACGCCTGCGCGAGGAACTCGACTACCGGCGCGAGGCGCGGCACATGCGCCTGTATGCGGCCATGCTCGCGGCCGAGAGCGGCGTCCATGTGCCCGAAGCCGTGGCCGCGCTATCGACGGGACGGCTGTTGTCGATGACCTGGCTCGATGGCGCGCCGCTCGCCGAAGTGGCGAACGGGCCTGCGCACTTGCGCAACGCCGCGGCGCTCAATCTGTTCCGCGCCTGGTACGTGCCGTTCTATTATTATGGCATCATCCACGGCGATCCCCATCTCGGCAATTACACGGCGCGCGCGGATGGCGCGATCAATTTGCTCGATTACGGCTGCATTCGCGTCTTTCCGCCGTCCTTCGTCGGCGGGGTGATCGCGTTGTACCGGGCGCTCCAGGACGCGGACGAGGAAGCGGCGGTCGAGGCCTATCGCACCTGGGGTTTCACGGATCTGCGCAAGGAACTGATCGAGGTTCTCAATATCTGGGCGCGATTTGTCTATGCCCCGTTGCTCGAGGACAAGACGCGCCGCATCCAGGCCAAGGGCACGGCATACGGCGCCGAGGTCGCGGCGCGCGTGCATCGCGAATTGCGCCGCGTCGGCGGGGTCGAGTTGCCGCGCGAATTCGTGCTGATGGACCGCGCCGCGGTGGGCCTGGGTTCGGTGTTCCTACGTCTCAAGGCGGAGATCAACTGGTACCGATTGTTTCACGAATTGATCGCCGGGTTCGATACGGCGGCACTCGCCCGCCGCCAGAAAAAAGCGCTCGGGGCGGCGGGTTTGGGCTAGCCTCGCCGCGTTTGGAGACGCGGCGATGACCATGCGGCGGCGATGACCATACGCACGTACAAGGCCGGCGAAACCGTTTTCCGCGCGGGCGATCCCAGCGATACGGTGTTCGTCATTCGCTCGGGCATGGCGGAAGTGTTCGCGCCGGACGGCGGACGCTCGGTTTGGCTCGCCTCGTTGCGGGCGGGCGAGACTTTCGGCGAGATGGGCGTCGTCCAGGGTCGGCCGCACGATGCGTCCGTGCGCGCCGCCGAGGAGCTGACGGTCGAGGCGATCGATCGCGCGACGTTTCTCGCCGAGCTCGACCGCGCCCCGGGCGCGGCGATGCCGCTCGTGCGCGCGCTGATCGCGCGTCTGCGCGACACCGATCGCCGCGTGACGCACGAGGCCGGAATCGCGGCGCCGTTGAAATGGCGCGTCCTGCGCATCTTCTCCTATGGTGGGCGGCTCGACCGCGCGCTGCCCAAAGCCGGGCTTGAGGTTCGCGCCCTGCCGTTCGCCGTCGGCCGGCAACGCCGTCACGGCGAGGACGTGGCGGTCCATCAGGTCGATCTGATGCTGCCCGACGAGGAGCCGTTCCAGCTTTCGCGCGCGCATTTCGCCATCGAGGATTCTCCCGACGGGCCGATGGTGCGCGATCTGGGCAGCCACAACGGCACGTTCGTCAACGGCACGGGGCTTGGCCAAGGGCAGCAGCACATGCTGGCGCGCCTGATCGAGGGTCCGAATGAAGTGGTGGCCGGAACCTTGCACTCGCCGTTCCGTTTCAAGATCGCGGTCGAAACCGCCTAGCGGAGGGCCGCCGCAAGGCTTGGCAAAACGCGGGCGAACGGTCATTGTTCTCGCCCCACGCTGGGAATCTCGCGAGAGACCCTTGGCGGGGCTTTGGGTTCGCCGGGGAATCGCCGTCCATCATGAAAATCGCCGTTCTCAAGGAGCGGCGCGCCCACGAAATGCGCGTCGCCGCCACGCCTGACAGCGTGAAGAAACTGATCGGCATGGGTGCGGAGGTTGCGATCGAGGCGGGCGCCGGCGCGGCGGCGGACTATCCGGACGCCGCCTATGCGCAAGCGGGTGCCGCGATCGCAGCCGATGCCGCCGCCGTCTGCGCGGGTGCCGTCATCGTGCTCAAGGTCCAGCGGCCGATGGCCGAGGCCGAGGGCGGGGCGGACGAACTCGCCGCCATGCCCCGCGGCGCCAATCTCATAGGCCTGCTCTCGCCCCATTCCGACGCCGCCTCGGTCGCGCGCTACGCATCCTCGGGTGTCAACGCCTTCGCGCTCGAACTCACCCCGCGCATCACGCGCGCCCAGGCCATGGACGCGCTGTCCTCGCAGGCCAATCTCGCGGGTTACAGGGCCGTGCTCGAGGCGGCCATCGTCTTCGGTCGGGCCTTCCCCATGATGATGACGGCCGCGGGCACGATCGCGCCCGCGCGCGTCGTCGTGCTTGGTGCGGGCGTCGCGGGGCTTCAGGCGATCGCGACGGCGCGGCGCCTTGGCGCGGTCGTCAGCGCCTTCGACGTGCGCGCGGCGGCGAAGGAACAGGTCGAAAGCCTGGGCGCGACCTTCATCGAGGTGCCGAGCGAGGAAACCCAGTCGGCGGAAACCGCCGGCGGTTATGCTCGCGAAATGAGCGAGGACTACAAGAAAAAGCAGCAACAGGTGCTGCACGATCACCTGAAGAAGCAGGATATCGTCATCACCACGGCCCTTGTCCCGGGCCGCGCGGCGCCGCGCCTCATCACCGAGGCGATGCTGCGCGACATGAAACCGGGCTCCGTCGTCCTCGACATGGCGGTCGAATCGGGCGGCAATTGCGCGCTGTCGGAATCCGGCAAAACGGTCGAGGCGAACTTCGTGCGCATCGTCGGCATTCCCAATCTTCCGAGCCGCATCGCGGCGGACGCGAGCGCGCTGTATGCGCGCAATCTCGTGGCCTTCCTCGCGCTCATGATCGACGCCAAGGAAAAGGTGCTCAATATCCCGTGGGACGACGAAATCGTGAAGGCGATGGCGTTGACGCGCGACGGGGAGGTCGCGCACCCGGACTTCGCCGCCGCGGCGCGTCCGGGCGCATGAGACGGATACGTGCAAAAATCGACGCCAAGATCGGAGTGAGCACATGACCGAATTTCCATTCGGCGCGTTGGCGGGCATGCCACTGCTGTCGGCGGGCGTGCCGCTCGATCCTTTCGTGGTCGGCGTCACGGTTTTCGTGCTGGCGGTGTTCGTCGGCTATTATGTGGTGTGGAACGTGACGCCGGCGTTGCACTCGCCGCTGATGAGCGTCACCAACGCGATTTCGAGCGTCATCATCGTCGGCGCGCTGATCGCCGCGGGGCCGGCCGAGATGCACATTTCGAAAATCTTCGGCTTCATCGCCGTCGTCCTGGCCGCGGTCAACATCTTCGGCGGCTTCGTCGTGACCCAGCGCATGCTCGCCATGTTCAAGAAGAAGAAATAGCCGATGACCGACAATCTCGCGGCACTTTGCTATCTCGCGGCCTCGGTCTGTTTCATCCTGGCATTGCGCGGGCTGTCCTCGCCCGTGACGGCGCGGCGCGGCAACGCCTTCGGCATCACCGGCATGACGCTCGCGATCGCAACCACGTTGGCATCACCCGGCGTGCTGGCGTTCGAGTTCATTCTCGCGGGCCTCGCCATCGGTGGAAGCATCGGTACGGTCCTGGCGCGCAAGATCAAGATGACCGCGCTGCCCCAACTGATCGCGGCGTTCCATTCGCTTGTCGGCCTGGCCGCCGTGTTCGTCGCCGCCGCGGCGTTCTACACGCCCGAGGCCTACGGCATCGGCTCGCCGGGCGCCATTCGCGCGGCGAGTCTCGTGGAGATGGGTCTGGGTACGGCCATCGGCGCGGTCACGTTCACCGGCTCCATCGTCGCCTTCGGCAAGCTCCAGGGCCTCGTTACCTCCAATCCGCTCGTGTTCCCGGGCCAGCATGCGATCAACGCCACGCTCGGCGCGCTCTTGGTCGCGGCCATCATCTACCTCTGCCTGAACCAGTCGCCCGGCGTATTTTGGTTTGTAGTCGCCATATCGCTCGTGCTCGGCGTTCTGATGATCGTGCCCATCGGCGGCGCGGACATGCCGGTGGTGATCTCCATGCTCAACTCGTACTCCGGCTGGGCGGCGTGTGGCATCGGCTTCACGCTGACCAACAATCTGCTGATCGTCACGGGCGCGCTCGTGGGCTCGTCCGGCGCCATTCTGTCCTACGTCATGTGCAAGGGCATGAACCGGTCGTTCGTCAGCGTCATTCTCGGCGGCTTCGGCGGCGAAACCGCCGGCCCGGGCCAGGCGGCCGGCGACCGGACGGTCAAGACGGGCGGCGCGGACGACGCGGCCTTCATCATGCGCAACGCGGGCTCGATCATCGTCATCCCCGGCTACGGCTTCGCGGTCGCCCAGGCCCAGCACGCGCTGCGCGAGATGTGCGCCATCCTGAAGGCCCAGGGCGTCAAGGTGCGTTACGCCATCCATCCGGTGGCGGGCCGCATGCCGGGGCACATGAACGTCCTTCTGGCCGAGGCCAAGGTGGCGTACGACGAGGTCTTCGAGCTCGAGGACATCAACCGCGAGTTCGCCCAGACCGATGTCGCTTTCGTCATCGGCGCGAACGACGTGGTCAACCCCGCGGCCAAGACCGATTCGGCCAGCCCAATCTTCGGCATGCCCGTGCTCGATGCCGAGGACGCGCGCACCGTGCTGTTCTGCAAGCGCTCGCTTGCTTCGGGCTATGCGGGCGTCGACAATCCGCTGTTCTACAGGGACAACACCATGATGTTGTTTGGCGACGCCAAGAAGATGTGCGAAAACATCGTCAAGGCCCTGGGCTAGGGCGCGTCCTCGCCGCCGCCGTGCCGGAAAGCGAAAGATGACCGACGCCGTCGCCGCCATCCGCCGCCGCCAAGGTCTCGCCGAGGAATTGTTCGCGCGCCTGGCCGCCAAGACGCGCGTGGGTCCGGGTATCCGCCGGCCGTCGTACAGCGCCGAGGAAAACTTCGCCCACGAATTGTGCGCCGAATTCGCCGGGCGCATCGGTCTCGAAGTCACGCGCGACGCCGCGGCCAATACCTACATGACCCTGCACGGGCGCGACCGTTCGGCGCCGCCCATCCTCATGGGCTCGCATCTCGATTCGGTGGACCAGGGCGGCAATTACGACGGCGCGGCCGGGGTGGTCGCGGGATTGACCGTGCTCGCGGGCCTCAAGGACGCCGGCATGGCACCCGCGCGCGATCTAACCGCCATGGCCGTGCGCGCCGAGGAAAGCGCCTGGTTCCAGGTGTCCTATGTCGGCAGCCGCTCGGCCCTCGGCGCCTTGCCCGCCGACGCGCTCGACCGCGCGCGGCGCATCGATACCGGGCGCACGCTCGCCGAACACATCGCCGAGTGCGGCGGCGATCCCGATCGCCTGCGCGAAGGTCCCGCCCATCTCGATCCCAAGCGTCTCCGCGCCTTCCTGGAGCTGCACATCGAGCAAGGCCCGACGCTCCAAGCCAAGGGCCTGCCCATCGCCATCGGCGCGGGCATTCCCGGAAATTTCCGCCACCCCAGAATCGTCGTCGAAGGCGCCTACGGCCATGTCGGCTATAGCCGCGAGTTCCGCCGCGACGCGGTGCTGGCGGCATCCTCGCTGGTCGCGCGTCTCGACGCGCTGTGGGCGCAAACGCTCGCGGCCGGGCACAACATGACCATGACCGTCGGGCGCTTCTTCACCGAATCCGCCCATCACGCCCTGACCAAGGTCTCGGGCCATGTCGAGTTGTCGCTCGACATGCGCTCGACCGATCCCGCGCGGGTGAAGGCGCTCGAGGGCGCGTTCGAATCGATCGTGCGCGAGATCGCGACGGAACGCGGGGTGGAAATCGATCTCGGCGCGCGCACGCGCGCGGAGGCCGGCGTGATGGACCCGGCCATCACCCTCGCCTTGCGCGAGGGGGCGACGGCCTTGGGCATCGACCGGATGGATTTGCCGAGCCCGGCCGGACACGACGCGGCGGCCTTCGCCGCGGCCGGCGTGCCCACGGCCATGATTTTCGTGCGCAACGACAAGGGCAGCCACAATCCCGACGAGCGCATGGAAATCGCCGATTTCATGGACGGTACGTCCGTGCTCGGCTGGTGGCTCGCCCGGAACGCGGCCTAACGATGGCGCGCCATGCAATCATCCGAGGCGGGCGCGTGCTGGACGCGGCGCGCCACAGGGCCGATCCGGCCGATATTCTTTTGCGCGACGACGAGATTGCCGAAATCGGCGCGCCCGGCCTGGCGGCGCCCGGCGATGCCGAGACCATCGACGCCGCGGGGTTCCTGCTGCATCCGGGTCTCGTCAACGCCCACACCCACGGCCACAGCAATCTGTCCAAGGCGCCGGGCGATCTGTGGACGCTCGAACTGCTGCTCGCGGCGGGGCCGTGGATCAGCGGCGGGCGCGGGGTGGAGGACAAATATCTCTCCGTCCTCATCGGTGCCTGCGAGATGCTGCTGAAGGGCTGCACCGCTGCCTACGATCTCATGATCGAGGTGCCGGCGCCGACCAAGGACGGCATCCACGCCGCCGCGCGCGCCTATCTCGATGCGGGCATGCGCGCGGTCATAGCGCCCGGAGCCGCCGATGCCTCGCTTTATACCTCGGTGCCGGGCCTGCTCGACGCCATGCCCGAGTCCTTGCGCCGCGAAGCCGAGGGCCTGAGCCCCGGGCCCGCCGGTGGCGCGCTGGCCGCCGTGCGCGGCATTCTCCAGGACTGGCCCTTCGACCGCGCGCGCGTGCGCCCGGCGGTGGCGCCGGCCATACCTCTTTTGTGCTCGGACGAGTTCGTGATCGCGTGCCGCGATCTCGCGCGCGATTTCGAGGTCGGTCTGCACACCCATCTGCTCGAATCGAAGGTTCAGGCCGTCGTGGGCAAGGCGCGCTACGGCACGACCGTCACGCGCCATCTGGCCAAGCTCGGCGTGCTGGGGCCGCATTTCACGGGCGCCCACGGCGTCTGGACGGACGAGGAGGATATGCGCGTGCTCGCGGGCGCCGGCGCGAACATCGCCCACAATCCCGGCAGCAATATGCGCCTCGGCAACGGCATCGCGCGCGTCAAGCGCATGCGCGAGCTCGGCGTCAATGTCGGCATCGGCACCGATTCGGTCACGTGTTCGGACAATCTCAACATGTACGAATCGATGCGTCTCGCCGCCATGTCCTCGCGCGTGCAGGGGCCCGATACCGCGCGCTGGCTTACCGCCGAGGACTGTTTCATGCAGGCGACGGAATCCAGCGCCCGCGCGCTTGGCTTCGAGCGCATCGGCCGTCTCGCGCCCGGCTACAAAGCGGACATCGTTTTCCTCGATTTGGGCTCGATCAACTGGATTCCCTACGGCGATCCGACCAACCGGATCGTCAATCTCGAGGACGGCACGAGCGTGGACAGCGTCATGGTCGGCGGGCGATTTGCGGTGCGCGGCCGGCGTCTGGTGCACGTCGATTTGGCCACCCTCAAGACGCGCGCCGAGGCCGCATGGGCCGGAATCGAGGGCCGCGTGGCGGAAAAGCGCGCGCTGTTCGAGCGCCTGGCGCCCGCGGTCAATGCCTTCTGTCCCGCGGTGGCTCATCGGCCCTATCATGTCGAGCGCTTCGCGGGGCGGGGCGACTAAACTCGAACGGGCGAATAGGGAGAGCGCGATGGCGGCATTCGATTTGGTGGTGCGCGGCGGCACGATCGCCACATCGTCCGACGTGTACGTGGCCGATATCGGGGTCAAGGACGGGCGCATCGTGGCGCTCGGCCTCGATCTCGCCAAGGGCGAGGACGAGGTCGATGCGCGCGGCAAGCTGGTCCTGCCGGGTGGCGTGGACGCGCATTGCCACATCGAGCAGAAATCCTCGCTCGGCATTCTGTGCGCCGACGATTTCTTCACCGCCACTCGCTCCGCCGTCTGCGGCGGCACGACGACCGTCATTCCCTTCGCCGCCCAGCATCGCGGCATGTCCTTGCGTTCGGCGGTCAACGACGCGCTCGAGCGCGCAGGCGCGAAGGCCGTCATCGATTACGGTCTGCACATGATCGTATCCGACCCGACCGAGCAGGTTCTGGGCCAGGAGTTGCCCGCGCTCATCCGCGACGGCATCACCAGCTTCAAGATCTACATGACCTACGATTTGTTGAAGCTCAACGACCGCGAGATTCTCGACATCATGTCCGTCGCGCGCCGCGAGGGTGCCTTCGTCATGGTGCACGCCGAAAATCACGAGGCCATCGCCTGGCTGTCGGAGCGCTTGCTATCGCACGGCCACGTCGCGCCCAAGTTCCACCCCGTTTCGCGCCCGATGCCGGTCGAGCGCGAGGCGACCCATCGGGCGATCGCGCTGTCCGAGCTTGTCGATGTGCCCATCCTGATCGTCCACGTCTCGGGCGCGGAAGCGATCGAGGAAATCGCCCGCGCGCGCGCCAGGGGCCTGCGCGTCTATGCCGAGACCTGCACGCAATATCTGACGCTGGCCGCCGAGGATTTGGAGAAGCCGGGTCTCGAGGGCGCGCGCTGCATGTGCGCTCCGCCGCCGCGCGAACGCGCCAATCAGGAACTCGTCTGGCGCGGCATCCAGACCCGCGTGTTCGACGTGCTGTCGTCGGATCACGCGCCGTTCAAGTTCGACAACACGGGGAAATTCTTTCACTCGCCCAAGCCCGATTTCAAGCACATCGCCAATGGCGTGCCCGGCCTTGAGGTGCGCATGCCGATCTTCTTCAGCGAGGGGGTGGGCAAGGGACGCATCGACGTGCGCGAATTCGTCGCCCTGACCGCGACCAATCCCGCGCGGCTCTACGGCATCGCGCCGCGCAAGGGTTCGATCGTCGTCGGCGGCGACGCCGATTTCGCGATCTGGGACACGGAGAAGGAAGTCACCATTTCCCAAGCGATCTTGCACGACGCGATGGACGCCACGCCCTACGAAGGCTTCAAGGTCAAGGGCTGGCCGATCGCGACGTATTCGCGCGGCGAACAAATCGCGCGCGATTTCGAATTCACCGGCAAGGCGGGGCGCGGCCGGTATCTCAAGCGCGAGCTCTCGCCCGCGTCGCGCCCGCTTGGACGTTTGCCGACCAAGTTCGACCCGGTGACCGGAATCTATTCCGGCTGAGGCGCCGCGCGCTCTACCGGGTCGAGATCGGCGTCATCGACGCGCGATTAGCGTGGTATGCCGCGATTCTTTCGATCGTGAGCGGCCACGGCATCGCGATTTACGTCGCGCATCGCATTGCCCTTCGCCTCTGTGGCGATCCCGGCGCCGCGCGGCGGAGTCAAATCGCGATGCTCGTCCTCATCGTCGGCTATACGATGACGAGCCTTTGGATATTGGCGCAGCCGATCGCCGCCTGACGGGCCGAACCCGACGGGCCGATGGCGCGGGCCAAACGGCTTTCAGGTCTCGTCCGCCGCGGCGCCCAGCAGGCGCTCGACGATCACCGTGTCGCGCCACTTGCCGTCGAGCCGGGCGTGCTTCTTGAACACGCCGACGACGCGGAAGCCACAACACCGGTGCAAGGCCAGTGAGGGCGCGTTCTCGGGAAAAATCCGCGAGACGAGTTTCCAGAATCCGCGCCTGGCGTATTCCTCGATTATGGCTTCGAGCGCCACCCGGCCCAGGCCCTGGCCGCGCGCGCCCCGATCGACATAGACCGAATGATCCGCGACGCCCGCATAGCACGCGCGCGCGCTGGTGGCCGCGGCGCCCGCCCAGGCAAGGACCTGGCCGCCGCGCTCGACCACGATCGTCGGATGGCGCGCGCCCTTTTCCGCGAG
>CAMAPP010000052.1 GCA_945860095.1 Rhizobium sp. Q54
GAAGGCTCGACCTTCACCTGCGTCTTCCCCTGCGCCCTTCTCGCCAATACCAAGGACTGCGTGTGGCACGTCGAGATCTATCCCTCGGCGCCCGGGCGCATCAAGCTTGCGGTCGGCGCGTGCTTTCCGCCCGAGACGATCGCGCGCGCGGATTTCCCCGAAATGGTGAAGCGCTATTACGAACGCTGGGACGTGAGCGTGATCGAGGACAACGACATCAACGAATTGCAGCAAAAGGGCGTGTCCTCGCCCTTGGCCGAGGCCGGGCGCGTCTCGCCCATGGAGGCGCTGTCGCACACCCACCGCAATTGGGTGCTCGACCGCGTCCTCGGCCGCTAGGCGCGCCGTGACCGCGGCGGCGAAAACCGCGCTCGTCGTCCTCGCCCATCCCGAGCTCAGATCCTTCAATGGCGGGCTCGCCGAGGTGGCCGAGGCGACGCTCCGCGCCATGGGATACGCGGTCGAACGCTCCGATTTGGTGCAGATGGGATTCGATCCGGTGGAGCGCGGCGCGCTGTACGAGCACCGCGCCGATCCCGAGCGCTTCGATTCCCAAACCGAGCAGCGTCACGCGTTCGAGCGCGATTCCCTGTCGGCCGACGTGAAGGCGGAAATCGACAAGCTCCGGCGCGCCGATTTCCTGTTCGTGCAATTTCCGGTTTGGTGGTTCTCCGTGCCCGCCGTCTTGAAGGGCTGGTTCGACCGCGTCTTCGTCTATGGCGGCATCTACACGAGCACGGAGCGCTACGACCGAGGCCGCTTCAAGGGCAAGCGCGCCCTGCTCGCGGCGACCACGGGCGGACCCAAACCGACCTTCGGCCATAACGGGCGCAACGGCGATATCGAGCTCTTGATGTGGCCGATGAACATGACGCTCGCCTATATCGGCTATGCGGTGCTGCCGCATTTCGTCGCCTACGAGGTCGGCGGCGCCATCGCCTATTCGGGCGCCGATGCGGCCCGCGCGCGGCGCGAGGGCGACAAGGCCGCCCTGGCCGAGCGTCTGCGCCGTCTCGCCGATACCGAGCCCCTGCGCTTCAACGGCTGGAGCGATTGGGACGAGCAGGGCCGGCTCAAACCCGGGGTCGAGGGCCATTCGCATTTCATGCGCGCAAAACCGTAGAACCGGGGCCGTGGAAGCGGGGCCATGGAACCGGGGCGCGGGCCGGGCTATCCTTTAATCGTTCCACCTTGATGGGCGCCCGATGAGTCGATGGGCGCCCGACGAACAAATGGCGCGGCGGACGAAACACGGAGAAGGCACATGGCGAGCACCGACAAGCGCAAATCCAAGCACGATATCGACCCTGAGGAAATGAAGGTGCGCGTCGATTTGGCCGCCGCCTACCGCCTGGTGGCGATGTACGGCATGACCGATCTCGACGCCACGCATCTCTCGGCGCGCCATCCGCACGACAAGGACCGGTTTTTCCTCAACCCCTACGGCCAATTGTTCGACGAGATCACGGCGAGCTCGCTGGTCGAACTCGATCTCGACGGCAATGTGCTGTCGGAAGGCGAGGTGAACTGGGCCGGCTACACCATCCACAGCGCGGTCTTGAAGGCGCGGGCGGACGTGAACAGCGTGATGCACACCCACACGCGCGCGGGCATGGCGGTCGCGGCGCAGAAAGACGGCCTTCTCCCGATTACCCAAACGGCGCTGCGCTTCTACAAGAACCTCGCCTACCACGCCTACGAGGGCATCGCGGAGGACGAGGCGGAGAAGGCGCGCTTGGTGCGCGATCTCTCGGACAAACAGGCGATGATCCTCAAGAATCACGGTCTGCTGACCGCCGGGCGCACGGTCGGGGAAGCCTGGGTTCTGCTGCACGATCTCGAAAAATCCTGCCAGTCCCAGGTCGATGCGCTCGCGGGCGGGGGCGAAATCGAACGGCCGTCGAAGGAAATCTGCGAACGCACGGCCGATCAGTACGCCGAGTACGCCAGCGGCAACACGATGCCGGGCGAGCGGGCCTGGCCGGCGCATTTGCGCAAGCTCGACCGCATCGATCCGTCTTACCGTTCCTGAAATCGCACGCGCGCACGCTCTCCGAAAGCATCCGATCGGGTGTGAATCCGATAGGACGCGAATCCGATAGGACCGAACATGACCGTGAGTCCCGCGACCGTGTCCCGCCGCCTCGATCTTGAGGCCAAGGTCAGCCCCGAGGAATGGCGCCAGCGCGTCGATCTCGCGGCCTGTTTTCGCCTGATGGCGCATTACGAGATCGCCGATCTCACCTTCACCCATGTCTCGGCGCGCGTGCCGGGCGAGCCCAATAATTTCCTCATCAACCCGTTCCACGTCATGTTCGACGAGGTCACGGCCAGCTCGATCGTCAAGATCGACATGGCGGGCAAGCACCAGCACGACACGCCCTATGTCGTGAATCCGGCGGGCTACACCATCCATTCCGCCGTCCTGGGCGGCCGGTCGGACGTGGTGTGCGCCCTGCACACCCATTCGACCGCGGGCATCGCGGTGTCCTCGCTCGAATGCGGGCTGTTGGCGATGTCGCAAACATCGCTGCGTCTCCACGGCAATCTCTCGTACCACGACTACGAGGGCATCGCGCTCGACCACGACGAGCGCCCGCGCCTGGTGCGCGATCTCGGCGCCAATCAGGCCATGGTGCTGCGCAATCACGGCCTTTTGACCGTCGGCCGCTCGGTCGCCGAGGCCTTCGTGCTCATGCACCGCTTGGAATTCGCCTGCCGCGCCCAGCTTCAGGCCCAGGCCGCGGGCACCAAGCTGATAGCACTTTCGGGCAATGTGCTGAACCACGCCGCCCAGCAATTCAAGGCCATCACGCCCGGAATTTACGGCGATCTTGAATGGCCGAGCCTGTTGCGCCTGTGCGACCGGCTCGATCCCTCCTACAAGACTTGACCCGACACCCGACAAACCGCACGAGGACCGCGATGGCGCCCAAGACGGCCAAGCCGAGTTTCCGCCGCCTGGGCCAGAGCGGGCTCATGGTCTCGCCCCTGTGTCTGGGCACCATGATGTTCGGCCTGCGCACCGATCAGCGTAACGCCCAGCGCATCGTGGACATGGCGCGCGATGGCGGCATCAATTTCGCCGACACCGCCGACCAATACGCCCATGGCCGCAGCGAGGAAATCCTCGGGCGCTGCATCAAGCGCGACCGCAATCGCTGGGTGGTCGCGACCAAGGTGGCGACTTTGTGGGAGGACGCGCCAAACCGGTCGGGCCTGTCGCGGAAATGGATCGTCGAACAATTGGACGCCAGTCTCGCGCGCCTCGGCACCGATTTCATCGATATCTATTATTTCCACAAGGACGAGTACGAAACGCCGCTCGAGGAATCGCTGCTCGCGGTGGGCGACGCCATCCGCGCGGGCAAGGTGCGCTATTTCGCGCTGTCGAATTTCCGCGGCTATCGCATCGCCGAGATCGCCATGACCTGCGACCGGCTCGGCATGGCGCGCCCGGTGTGCCTGCAACCCTATTACAACGCGATGAACCGCCTGCCCGAGGTCGAGGAGTTGCCGGCCTGCGAGCGCTTCGGCCTGGGGATCGTGCCCTATAGCCCGCTCGCGCGCGGCGTGCTCACCGGGAAATACCAATGGGGCCGCAAGGCGCCGAAGGACAGCCGCGTGGGGCGCGACGACCCGCGCATCCTCGCCACCGAATGGCGCAAGGAATCGGTCGAGATCGCCGCCAAGATCAAGCGCCGGGCGGAGGCGCGCGGCATGACGGCCGGGCAATTCGCCGTCAATTGGGTGCTGAACAATCCGCTCGTGTCCTCGGTCATCTGCGGGCCGCGCACCGTCGAACAATGGCGCGAGTATTTGGGCGCGCTCGAACATTCCTTCGACGCCGGGGACGAGGCGCTGGTCGACAAGCTCGTGACGCCGGGCCATCCCTCCACGCCCGGTTACAACGATCCGAACTATCTCCCGCGCGGCCGCCCCGCGCGGAGTTAGGCATGCGGCCGCCCTGCCGCGAAGCTAGGCGCACGAAACTAGGAACGGCGCCGCCGGGAATTGACTCGGGCCGCGTCAACGCAAACAACCGAGATAGCCATCGATATCGGCCATGCGCGCCCTGCCGCGAAGCTAGGCGCACGAAGCTAGGTCACGGCCCCGCCGGGAATTGACTCGGGCCGCGTCAACGTAAACAACCAAGATAGCCATCGATATCGGCCATGCGCGCCTCGATGGTGGCGATGCGCGCGGCGACATAAGGCCCGGGCGGATGGACCTGCCATTTTCTGGGGCTGGGCAGCACGGCGGCCAGCGCCGCCGCCTGACGGCGCTGGAGGGCGTGCGCCGACGTTCCAAAATGCCGGCGCGCGGCGGCTTCGGCGCCGTAGATGCCCTCGCCCCATTCGATGGCCGACAGATAAATCTCGAGCGTGCGGCGCTTGGGCCAAAACGCATCGAGCGCCAGTGCCAAGGGCACCTCGACCGCCTTGCGCGCAAAGCCCCCGCCCGGCCACAGGAACAAATTGCGCGCGACCTGCATCGAAATCGTGCTAGCGCCACGCAAGCCCTGGCCCTTGCGCCATTCGCCGAGCGCCTCGCCGACTTCGCCCCAATCGACGCCGCGATGGCGGCAAAACCGCGCATCCTCCGCCACCACCACCGCGCGCACGAGATCGGGGGCGATCCGGTCTAGCGGCATGGCGGTGCGCGACCAGCGGCCGTGCTCGAACAGGCGGATGACCATGAGCGGGGTCAGGGGCGGATCGATCCAGCGATAGGCGACGAGAAGTCCGGCCCACAGCAAAAACACGCCCAGCACCGCACGGAGCGAGAAGCGGATTACCGTCCCAAGCGCGCGGGCGAGAACGCTCATCGCAGTCCGCGGCGCGCGGGCATCGGCGCGCTTGTGCGCGTGGCGGGCGCGTGGTCTAGAATAGCTAAGCCGCAAAGGAGTGTCGCGCCGTGATTCGCAATCCGCTTCCTTGGCCCAACGGCGCGCGCTGCGCGGTCGCCCTCACCTTCGACATGGATGCGGATTCGATTCTGCATCTCGCCCATCACAGCACGGCCGACACGCGGGTGGCCGCGCTTTCGGCCCTGCGCTACGGCCCCGAGGTCGCGGTGCCGCGGCTCTTGGAAATGTACCGTCGGCACGCGATCAAGCAGACCTTCTTCATCCCCGCCTGGTGCATCGAGCGCTATCCCGACGCGGTGGACGCCATTCTCAAGGGCGGGCATGAGATCGCGCACCATAGCTATCTGCACGAGCATCCCAATGAGCTGAGCCTCGAGGAGGAACGATATTGGTTCGGCCGGGCGATGGATGTCATCGTCAAGGCGACGGGGGCGAAGCCGCGCGGCTACCGCGCCGCCACCTACAAGTTCTCGCGCCATTCGCTCGACATCATGCTCGAACACGGCCTCGATTACGACGCCTCGCTGTTCGGCGACGATGTGCCCTATGTGCTCAAGAACGCCAAGGGCGACGTGATCGAGCTGCCCTCCCATTACGGCCTCGACGATTGGCCGCATTATCAGGTGTCGCGCGATTTCAACTACGTCATGGCGGTGAAGGCGCCGAGCCAGGCGCTGCAGGTCTTCATCGACGAATTCGACGCCGCCTGGGAACACGGCGGTATGTGGATTTCGGTGTGGCATCCCTTTCTCTCGGGCCGCCTTGCGCGCGCCGTGGCCATCGACAAGCTGCTCGACCACATGCAGAAAAAAGGCAAGGTGTGGTTCGCGCGCCTCGACGACATCGCGGCGCACGCGCGCAAGATGATGAACGAGGGCAAGTGGCAGCCGCGCATCGATACCCTGCCCTATTACGACGGCCCCATCCCCGAACTGGGTCCGGCCACGCCGGGCCTGGTGAAGCCGTGAGCGCGGCCGCGAAAGCCGCTGTTAACCCTGTCGAATGGCTCGTGGGGCCAAAGACCGCGCGCCCCGCTCACGAACCTAAGGACAGTCACCTTAGGACCGGAGCGGAGTTCGTCGCGTCCTTGCGCGATGGCCGCCGCGTCGTGCTCGGCGGGCGCGATATCGCCGATGTGACCGCCGAGCCCGCCTTGCGCGCGGGCATCGACACCCTCGCGGCCTTGTTCGACGACCAGTTCGAGCCCGCGACCCGCGAGGCCACAACCTCGATCGAACCCAAGACCGGGGCGCGCATCGCCACGGGCTGGCTCGTGCCGCGCGCCAAAGCCGATCTCGACCGCCACATGGCGATGGTCAAACATTCCACCTTGCACACCTTCGGCGTGTTCGGCCGGCCGCTCGATTACGGCCCGGTCAAGGCCATCGGCTTTCTCGCCTTCAACCATCTCGTGAAGCGCGAAGAGCCCGATGCGCAAGAAAAGATCGAGGCCTTCCTGGACGCGGGCCAGCGCAACAATCTCGTGTCCGCCGACATCATCATCGACGTCCAAACCAGCCGTAAACTCACCATGCCCGAGCAGGAAGGCCGGCTGCGCGTGATCGAGGAGCGCGCCGACGGCGTCGTCGTCTCGGGCGTGAAGGCGGGCAATTCCGTATTGGCACAGGGCAATATCGGCACCATTTCCATGCCCCCGCCCAATCCGACCATGCCCGAGGAATGCATGTTGTGGTCGGCCGTGCCGGCGAACGCGCCGGGTCTCATGCTGGTGATGCGCGAGCCCGCGACGACCGGGCGGGAGCACGAAGAAGACCACCCGCTCGATTGCGCGGGCGAGGAGGCGGACGGCCTTGCGCTGTTCGACCGCGTGTTCATCCCGCGCGAATACGTCTTCAGCTACAAGAACCGAAGCACGGGCGGGGCGTATTACACGCTCGGCCGCTTCGCCCAGTTCAAGATCGCGGCGCGCCTTGCGTGCCGCGCCGAAATCTTCGCAGGCGCGGCGCAAATGATCGTGAACGCGCTCGGCACCGACCACATCCCGGGCGTGCGCGCGATCGTCGCCGATGTCTGCGCCTATGCCGCCACGCTGCGCGCCTTCATGATCGCGGCCGTCGAACGCGCGAGCCCGACCGAAAGCGGCATCGTGCTGCCCGATCCGGTGCTGGTCACCGCCTGCCGCCTCCATTCGGTCGTGGGCCTGCCGCAAATCATGCAGAACCTGCGCGAGCTTTCCGGCCAAGGCCTCATCAGCCGCGTGCCGCGCGCGTCGTGGGAGCGCCAGGACATCGGCCCCCTGCTCGATCGCTATCTCCCCGGGTACCAAGTGACCGCGCGGCAGAAGAACCGGCTGTTCAATCTCATTTGGGACATGACGTCCTCGGCCGCCGCCATGCGCATCGCCCTGTTCGAGAATTTGAACGCGACCCCGGCCGCGCCTTTACGCGAGGAGCTGTACCGCACCTATGACCGCTCCGAGGGCCTGGCCGTCATTCGCCGCAAGGCGGGGTTGGACTAGGCCGAAAACCCCGGAGGACGACATGCCCGCCTATCTCATCGCGCGCGTCGAGATCGCCGATGCCGCGCGCTACCGCGCCTATGCCGCGCGCACGCCCAAGGTAATCGCCCAGTTCGGCGGCCGCTTCATCGTGCGCGGCGCGGAGGTCGAAACCCTCGAGGGCATCCCCGACCCGAGACGGGTGGTGGTGATCGAGTTCCCGTCGCTCGAACGCGCCAAGGCGTTCTACGCCTCGCGCGAGTACGAAGCCGTGAAGGCGCTGCGCGAGGGCGCGGGCATCGGCCAGTTCATCGCCGTGGACGGCTTGCGCCCGAGGACTGGGCGGCGGCGCTCGCCGCCAGCACGGCGCCCGGCTGAGCTAAACGGCCGGCCGAGCTAACCGTCCGCCTTCACGCCGTGCAGGCGCAAGATGTGGCCGAGATAATCGGCCACTTCCTTGGCCACGCGCGCCTCGTCCCAGCCGAGAATGGGCGCCACTTCCTGCGCCGCGCGGCGCGCGCCCTCGCGCGCCATGGTCTCGGTCCAGCCCGCGCCCACGCGCCGGAACAAGAGATCGACCAGCGTCACGGGCTGTTCGTTGCGCGCGGCGTGGTGCAAATCCGAGATCTTCGCGCCGTCCCAGTGATTGAGCAGGGCGGGCGACGTGTTATCGCGCGGATAGGGTTTGGCGGCATAGGAGATTTGCTGCTTCGGCCCCGAGGGCTGGGCGAAGGCCTTGACCGCGCCCGAAAGCAACCGGCCGGCGAAGCGGTGCGATTGGATGGGCGAGGAGGTCATGGCGAAACAGCCGGGCATGCCGTCCGCGGCAAGGTCGTGGAGCGTGTGGCCGCGCTTGCCCATGGGCAGATCCGGATCGTAGGTCAGCGGCCTGACCCCGGCCCAGGAAAACAGCACGTCCTTCCGCCGCAAGCCCAGTCCTGGAAGCATGTGATTGGTCTCCTCGACCAGGTGTTCGACTTCCTGCTCGGTCGCGTGGATATCGTCGATATCGCCTTCGTACTTGGTGTCGGTCGGCCCCGCGTAATGCATGCCGCGCCAGGGAATGACGTAATGCGGCTCGCGCGCCTTGGTGTGCGCGATCACGCCCATATCGGCGCATTCGGGGGGCAGGCGGAACATGATATGCGCGCCCTTGGTGCCGAGAATCTTGCGCTTGGCGCCGTCGGTCGCGAGCGCATTCACCCGGTCGGTCCAGATGCCGGCTGTGTTCAGCACCACGCGCGCCCGCAACGTGGCGCGCGCGCCCTCGACGAAGGCATCGGTGAGCTCGATGCGCCATTTGCCGTCGGACTCGCGTTCGAGCTTGCGCACCGGGGAATAATTGCGCGCGACCGCGCCCATGCGCACGGCGTCGAGGATGGTGTCCATCGCGATACGCTCGGGCCACTCGTAGCGGTACTCGTTGAAGGCGAACACGGCATCGAGCTTTTCCGGCGCGCGCAGCCATTTGAGCATGGGCATGGCCAGCGCCTTGTCGGCGGCGAGGCGCGCGTGTCCGAGCGGCACGTCGCCAGGGCCCAACGCCGCGAGCAGGCGCATGCCGACCGCGACCTGCCAAGGCCGGTAAACGGAATCGCTATAGACGGGGAAGTGGAATTTGAAGGCCTTCACCCGCTCGGGCATGGTGGTCGCAAGTTCGCTGCGCCCGACCATGGCATCGCGCGCGCGCTTCAAGTTGCGCAGGGTGTCGCGCGGCTTCACGAAATAATCCCACATCGAGGGATTGCGGTAGCCGAGCCCCTCGCCGGGCTCGATGAAGCGCAGGCCGCAATGCAGCAACCGGCTCGAGCGCGAGGACGAGCCCGAGGCAAAGTCGCCCTTGTCCACGATCAGAACGCTATAGCCCTCGGCGGCCAGATGGTGGGCGCCCGAGGCGCCGTTCACCCCGCCGCCGATGACGACGGCATCGAATTCGCGGCCATCCAAGTCCTTGAGTGCCGGGCGTGTCATGTTTTCCTCCCACGTATCGGCCCCTTGAGGCCGCCCGTTTATCTTATGGCCCGCGCGGCACGTTATTCTATTGCCCGCGCGGCACTAGGCCCGAAGGCCCGCGCCTATGGGTATGCGCGAGATAGGCGGCGAAGTCCCGCGCCTCTTTTCCGGCGCGCGCTTGGTCCCAGCCCATTTCGGGCGCGATGGCCTGGGCCGCCTTATCCGCCGCCTCGACCGCCATGGTTTGGGTCCAGTGCGCGCCGACGCGCCGGATGGCATCGACGAGCGTCGCCGGATACTCGGTCTTGGCGACGTGCTGCAAATCGGCGAGCTTGCGGTCGGTCCAGTGCTCGACGATGGGCGGCGAGTTTTGGTTTTCGGGGAAGGCGCGCGCGGAATAATCGATAGCCTGCGCCGGGCCGGAAGGCACGATGCGCCCGCGCACCTTGGCGCACATGACTTGCCCCGCCGAGCGATGGGTCATGATCGGCCCCGCCGTCATGGCGAAGACGTTCGGCAGGCCCTCGGCCCCGAGATCGTGAACGATGCGATCGCGCGAACCCTTGGGATAGCGTGGATCGTAACTCAGCGGCCGCACGCCCGCCCAGGTGAACAGCACGTCCTCGCGCTTCAAGTTCATCGCCGGGAACAGATGGTTCGCCTCGGCGATGATCCAGTCGATTTCGTCGTCGGACGCGCGGATATCGTCGATATCGCCCTCGTACAGCGTTTCGGTCGGGCCGAAATAGTGGAAGTCGCGCCAGGGGAAGCAATAAAGATGCTCGCCCTCGCGGTGATGGCCCATGACGCCGTGCCCTTGGCATTCGGGGGGCATGCGCACCGCGATGTGGACGCCCTTGGTGCCGCAGATCTTGCGCTTGGCGGTATCCGAGGCCAGCGCATTCACCTTGTCGATCCAGGTGCCGGCCATGTTGAGCACGACCTTGGCGCGCACGTTCGCTTCCGCCCCCGGCGAAAGCGCGTCGGCGAGGGCAAGGCGCCAGGCGCCGTCGGTGTCGCGGCGCATGGCCGTGACAGGGGTGTAATTGCGCACGACCGCGCCCAGGCGCTCGGCGTCGAGCACGGCGTCCATCGCCACGCGCTCGGGCCAATCGAAATGGTATTCGCGGAACAGCGCCGCTCCGCGCATGCGCTCGCGGTCGCGCATCATGGAGACGAGCGGCAACTTGGCGATCCCGGATGGCGGCACGAATTTGAAATCGATCGGCACGTCGCCGGGCCCGAGAATCTCGAGCGTCTTGAACGCAAGCCGCACCTGCCAAGGCTTGTAGTGATCGGTGTCGAAGATCGGAAAGGCGAACTGGACCTGGCGCACGTGCTCGGGTGCCGTGTTGATGAACTGGCTGCGGGTGTGCATCGCCGCGCGCGCCATCTTGAGCGAGGCGTACAGGAAATGCGGTTGGCGCAAAAAGGCCCACATCGACTGGCCGCGTTCGAGATAGCGGATGCCGCACGACATCATGCGGCTCGAGCGCGAGGAGGCGCCCGCGCCGAAATCGCCCTTATCGACCAGAAGCACGGAATAGCCCGCGGCCGCCAGATGCTGGGCGGAGCTGATGCCGTTGAGCCCGGCGCCCACCACGGCCACGTCGAAACCCTTGCCGTCGAGATCGCCCAGAGCCGCGCGCGCCATTAGCTTCTTCTCCATCGTCGTCCATCGCGCCGTGGCCATCCCCCCGGGCGGCCACGCCCGCCGCGCACCGAGAGCATGGCAGGCAAGCGGCAAGCATAGCGGGCAAGGACGCGATTGGCGACCGGACGGCCCGGCCAAAACACGGCACCCCTATTACGATGCGATTGCGAAGAACGGCCGCACGGGGCATCTTCGCGGGGGAAGGAAGCCATGGCGGACAAATCCGAGGACGACAAGGTTTTGCTGGCCAATGAAGCGTTCTATCGCGCCTTCGCCGCGCGCGATTTCGCGGCGATGGACGGGCTTTGGGCGCGCCGGCACGAGGTTGCCTGCCTTCATCCCGGCTGGGGGCCTCTCGTCGAACGCGCGGCGGTGATGCAAAGCTGGCGGCAAATCCTGACCAATCCGGGCGCGCCCAAGATCGCCTGCGCCGCGCCGCGCGTCTGGATGTTCGGCGAGCTTGCCTTCGTGATCTGCTTCGAGGCGCTGGGCGCCGATTACCTCATCGCCACCAATATCTTCGCGCGCGAGGACGGGGCGTGGCGCATGGTGCACCATCATGCCGGCCCCACGACCGATAGGCCGCGCAAGCCCGAGCCGCCGCCGAAGAAGACGGTCCACTAGCAACCATCCGCTTTCCGTCCCATCCCCCATCCGCTTTCCGTCGCATCCTCCATCGGCTTTTCGCCCCATCGGCTTTCCGCCCCATCCGCTTTCCGTCCCATCCCCAGGAGTTCTCCATGATCGACACGGCCCCCGTGAAGCGCATCGCCATCGTCGGCGCCGGCACCATCGGCGGCGGCTTCGCCGCTCATTTTTTGTCGCGCGGCCTGGCGGTGGACGTGACCGATCCCGCGCCCGACGGCGAGACGAAGTGCCGCGCCTTCGTCGCCCGCGCTTGGGAGCAATTGCGCGAACTGGGTCTCGCGAGCGCGCCCAAGGCACCCGATTTCGCCTATCACAAGACGGTCGGGGCATGCGTCGCGCGCGCGGATTTCGTACAGGAAAACGCGCCCGAAACCGAGGCGCTCAAGATCGAGGTGCTGGCCGAAATCGACGCCGCCCTACCCGCCGGCAAGGTCATCGCCTCCTCGACCTCGGCGCTCGTCATGTCGCGCCTTGCCGTGAAGACCCGCCATCCCGAGCGCTGCGTGCTCGCGCACCCCATCCACCCGCCCTATCTGTTGCCGCTCATGGAGCTTGCGGGCGGGGACCGCACCGATCCCGAGGCCGTCGAATTCGCGCGCGCGTTCTACGCCGCGCACGGCCTGAAGCCGGTCGTGCTGAAAAAGGAGATCTACGGCCACATCGCCAACCGCCTGCAATACGTGATCTGGAACGAGGCCGTGCGTCTCGTGCTGCAGGGCTATTGCACGCCCGAGGACGTGGACATCGCCGTGACCAACGGGCCGGGCATGCGCTGGGCCTTTCTCGGCCCGTTCCTGACCTATGCCCTCGCGGGCGGCGAAGGCGGCCTTGCGCGCACCTTCGAGATGTTCGGTCCGCGCGACGCCATGAGCACCGACCGCGCCGCGCGCATCCAGCTCACGCCCGAGCAGCGCCAAATGCTGATCGAGGGCGTGGACGAGATGCTCAAGGGCCGGTCCATGCGCGAGATCGCGGCGGAGCGCGACACGCGCCTGATCGCGCTCATCAAGCTACGCCGCGAATTGGGCACGATCGTTTAGCGCCCATGAAACTTGTGCGAGATGACCAGAAGTTGGTGACGGCGTGACGGGGTAAGGCGGCGTATCGTGGGGTTGTTCGACGCCTCCACTTCTCCAGCAAAGGAGTGATGCGCCGTGACTGACAATAACGTCTTCCAGCTCGCCCAGCGCCAGGGGTCTTCATCGATTCTCTCAACCGAGGTCTCGCGGAACAGGACGGGATTTCGACTTAGCCGCTAGCCCCAGAGCGCGGGCGTGGGCGGATACACGGTCGAGCCGTCGTAACGCAGGCCGTCGGCGCGGTCGCTGGCCAGCAGCAAGGGGCCGTCGAGATCGACGACGCGCGCGCCCTGGGCCACGAGCATCGCGGGCGCCATCGACAGCGAGGTCGCGATCATGCATCCGACCATGACGCCGAAGCCCATCGCCTCCGCCGCGCGCTTCAAGGCCAAGGCCTCGGTCAGCCCGCCCGTCTTGTCGAGCTTGATATTGATCATCTCGTACCGGCCCGCGAGATGCGCGAGCGAGTCCAGGCCGTGGCAGGATTCATCGGCGCACACCGGAATGGGATGGGCGATGCCGGCAAGCGCGAGGTCGTCCTTAGCCGGCAAGGGCTGTTCGATCATCTCGACGCCCAAGCGCGCGAGTTCGGGCGCAAAGCGCACATATTGCGCCGCCGTCCAGCCCTCATTGGCATCGACCACGAGACGCGCGCGCGGCGCATTTTGGTGCACCGCCGCCACGCGTTCGAGATCGCCTTCGCCCGTGACCTTGAGCTTCAACACCGGACGATGGGCGTTCTCCGCCGCCGCCCGGCCCATCTCCTCGGCCGTGCCGAGCGACAAGGTGTAGCAGGTGACGAGCGGCCCGGGCGGAGGAAGGCCCGCGAGCGCGGCCGCGCTGGAACAAGCGCGCTTGGCCTCGAGATCCCAGAAGGCGCAATCGAGCGCATTGCGCGCGGCACCCGGCTTCATCGCGCGCTGCAAGCCCGCGCGATCGAGGCCGCCGGTGAGCGCCGAACGCATGGCCTCGATTTCGCCGATCACGCTCTCGACGCTTTCGCCGTAGCGCGCATAGGGCAGGCATTCGCCGCGCCCCGTCTGACCGCCCGCGCGCAATTCCACCGTCACGACCTCGGCCGTGGTGCGGCTGCCGCGCGAAATCGCAAACGCCGCGCGCAGCTTCCAGCTTTCTCGCGCAACCGCCAGCGAGGTCATCGCCCAAACGCCAGGGCCGTCATCGCCTAGACGACCGCATCGACGATCTTGGCCGTGCCGGTGCGCACCGAATCGACGGTCGGCAGGCCGAGGCGATTCTCGATCTCGTCGATGGTGCGCAGCGCATCGGCCTCGGACAATTGCCAGGTGTTAAGCGAAATGCCCGCGCATTTGGCTGCGGGATTGGTGCGCCGCGCCGCCCACACGTTCGCCTCGATGCATTCCTCGAGGGTGGGCAGCGCATAATGCGGCAAGCCGCGCACGTGCCGGCGGGTCGGTTCGTGGCACATGACCAGGAAATCGGGCTGCGCGCCGTGGATGAGACCCATCGTGACGCCGGAATAGGACGGATGGAACAGCGAACCCTGGCCCTCGATCACGTCCCAATGGTCGGGCGCGTTGTCGGGAGCGAGCGTCTCGACCGCGCCGGAGATGAAATCGGCCACGACCGCATCGATCGCCGTGCCCGATCCCGCGATCAGCACGCCGGTCTGCCCCGTCGCGCGGAAATCGGCCTTCATGCCGCGCTTGCGCATCTCGAGCTCGATGGCGAGCGCCGTGTATTTCTTGCCCGAGGACACGTCGGTGCCGACGGTCAGCAGCCGCTTGCCCGTGCGCTTCTTGCCGTTGCCGACGGGAAAGACGCGCGTCGGATGACGCACGTCGAACAGCGCGCGGCCGCATCGTTCGGCGGCTTCGCGAATGCGCGGCACGTCGCGCAACCGGCCGTGCAGGCCCGCGGCCAGGTCCATGCCGCGCTCCAGCGCCTCGACCAGCACATCGACCCAAACGTCCGAAAACACGCCGCCGCGATTGGCGACGCCGACGATCACGGTCTTCACCCCCGCGCCTTGCGCCTCGGCGATGGTCATGTCCTTGAGCTTCAAATCGGCCTGGCACCCGGGCAGGCGCAACTGGCCCACGCACCAATCCGGGCGCCAATAGGCGACGCCGTACGCCGTCTTGGCGGCGAGCGGATCGGGCGCGTCGCCGAGAAACATGAGATAGGGCCGCTTGATTTCCATGGCGCATCGTCCCCCCGCCGAAAAACGCCCGGATCATAGCGGAGAGCATGCGCGTTCTGGCAAGCGATAAAGACCCGCGCGGCCGCGGCCGCGGCCGGCGCCGCGACGGCGTCATCGGGCGGGCATGGAGGCCAACCTCCATGTCGCACGCGCAAACGCCGCATTGACGGGCGGAAATTCGCCGCTATCTATGTGCGCTGGGCGCGCGCCGCGCGGCCGAATTGGCGGAGAGCTTGTGCCCGCGTCCCCCGAAAGGACCTCGGAAATCTTGCTGCGTTTGGCCGAGGATACGGCCGCCGAGCGCATTGCCATGGCCGATCTGGCCGAGCGGCTGGGGGATCGCGGCTTCGGCGTGCTTTTATGCCTTTGGGCCCTGCCCTGCGCCATTCCGATTCCGGGCCTATCCACCCCCTTAGGTCTGCTGATCGTGCTCACCGGGATTCAGATGATCCTGGGCTTCGCCCGGCCTTGGCTGCCCGGCTTTATCTTGAGCCAAAGCGTCGCGCGTGCCGATTTCAACCGCATGATCGCCAAGGCCCTGCCGCATATCGCACGCCTCGAGCGCTATTGCAGGCCGCGCTGGCGCTTTGCGGCGAGCGGCATCGCGGAGCGCTTGCTGGGCGTCCTCATGGTCGGCCTCGGCCTGGTTCTCACCCTGCCGATTCTCGGCGGCAATCTTTTGCCCGCGATCGCCATCGTGATCATGGCGCTCGGGATCATCGAATATGACGGTCTCGCCGTGCTGATCGGCTTCATCACGTCCATCATTTCGGTTATCGTCGTCGGCGCGATCATCGGTACGGCCTTGGCCGTATTCGTCGGCTTCTTCCGCGCGATCGGCATAGACCTCTAAGGGAGGACGAAGTGAGCGCTTCGACTTCCGCTCGGCGCTGGTGGGCCCTGCCCGCGTTCGCGGCCGCGATCGCCGTCAGCTTCGGCTATTGGTGGTGGCAGGGTCGGCCCGTCTCGCTCGCCGACGTGCCTCATCCGAAACTGCATTGCGTGTCCTACGCGCCCTTCCGCGACGCCCAAAGCCCCGCCGATCCCGCCCTGATGATTGCACCCGCCCAGATCGATGCCGATCTTGCCTTGCTGGCCCAGCGTTTCGAATGCGTGCGCACCTACTCGACCGCCCACGGCCAGGACGAGGTGGTGCCGATCGCCGCACACCACGGCCTCAAGGTCATTCTCGGCGCCTGGATCGGCCGGGACGCCGCGCGCAACGAGGCCGAGCTTGCGCGCACGATCGCGCTGGCCAACCAATACCCCGACACGGTGCGCGCGCTCGTCATCGGCAACGAGACCCTGCTGCGCCGCGAACTGCCGCCCGAGGCGCTGGGCGTGATGCTGCGCCGGGCCAAGGACGGAACGTCCGTGCCCGTGAGCTATGCCGATGTCTGGGAATTCTGGCTGCGCAACGCTCCGCTCGCCGAATCGGTCGATTTCGTCACCATTCACATTCTGCCCTATTGGGAGGACGACCCCATCGATATCGCGCGCGCGACCGACCATGTGCGCAATATCCTGGCGAAAATGACCGCCGCCTTCGCCGGCAAAACCCTGCTGATCGGCGAAACCGGCTGGCCGAGCGCCGGGCGCATGCGCGAGGGCGCGCGGCCGGGCCTGGTCAACCAGGCGCGCTTTGTGCGCGAATTCGTCGCCTTCGCCGAGGAACGGGGCCTCGAATACAATCTCATCGAGGCGTTCGATCAGCCCTGGAAGCGCGGCCAGGAAGGCACGGTCGGCGGCTATTGGGGGCTGTACGACGGCGCGCGCGCGGCGAAGTTCGCCTTTTCGGGCCCGGTGCGCGAAGTGGGCGCGTGGCGCGCGTATTGGCTGGCGACGTGCGCGCTCGGCGGGCTTGCCCTCGCGCTCGCCTTGTCGCGGAAGGCGCGCTTTAGCCGCTGGGGCTGGGCGGGCTATGCCTTGCTCGCCTTCGCCGCTGCCGCTTCCATGGTCGAACACGCGCGCTTCGTCGCGGTCACGAGTCTGGGCGCGCGCGCCTGGCTGTTGGGCGCGCTGACCTTGGCCCTGGCGGCTGCGAGCGCGTGGATCGCGTGCGAGGGGGCTGCGCGCGGCACGCTGCGAAGCGGCCCACGCGCATCCTTGCGTGCCGTGCTCGAGCGCGCGGCGCGGCCCTGGCGGACGACGCCCGAAGGCGGGCTTTGGCTCGGCGCGCTGCAAGCCGCGGCCGTTCTCGGCGCGGCGGCGATCTGCCTCGCGCTCGCGGTCGATCCGCGCTACCGCGATTTCCCGACCGCGGCCTTCGTCGTTCCCGCCTTCGCCTTCGCGCTGATGGGCGCAACCCCCGCCGCCGACGGCACGGAGGAACGTTGGCTCGGCCGCATCCTAGCGGCCGCGGCGGTGGCCGTGGGCGTGCGCGAGGGGCCGGAGAACTGGCAGGCGATCGGCTGGTGCGCGACGGCGCTGCTGCTTGCCTGGCCGTGGAGCGGCCTGGCGCGCGCGATCGACTGGGGACAGCGTTCGCCCAACTCCAACTAGGCGCGAACCGCCCGCCCCGGCTAGGGACGAACCACCCTAAGCAAGCCGACGAGCAAACCGACGGCACCGAGCCCGGCATTGTAAAGCACGAGGCCGAACACGCCCGCAAAGACCGCCAGCACGCCCCACGCTCGCGCCGGCAGCAACAGCGCGGCGGCCGCCATGGCAAGCGCCAGAATACCGAAAACCTCGGAGCGGAAGGCGCGCACCACCAAGTCGCGCAACGGACACCACCACGGCAGAGGCGAGGCAAGGCATGCCTGGCCCATCGCAGCCGGTTCGATGAAGTAGTAACGCAGCGCCATCGCAGAAGCGGTCGCGATGGCCGCGCCGGCGAGCGCCGTGAAGATGGCCGCCCCCCGCGTCATGATGCGGCCACCGCTTGTCCCGCGATCGCGTCGGCGAGCTTTTCGCCGATCATGATGGTCGAGATGTTGGTGTTGGCGCACGGCACGGACGGCATGATCGAGGCGTCGATCACACGCAAGCCATCGAGGCCGTGAACGCGGCCGACCGGATCGACCACCGCCATCCGGTCGTCGGCGCGGCCCATCCGGCAGGTGCCGCAGGCATGCCAATCGCCCTGCACGCCCTCGCGCAGCCATTCCTCCATCAGCTTTTCGTCCTTGATGATGGCGTGAATGCCGTAGCGGCGATTGATCGCCCTGTCGAGCACGAAACGCCGGGCGGGCCCTCCGAGATCGAGCAGATAGGCGGCGATATTCGTCTTGAGTTCGTTGAGCTTGGTCTGCGGCTGGAGGTTGCGCACCGAATCGGCGTAAATCCCCGGCCAAACCTCGTGGTACATCGCCTTGACCGGGCTGTTCATCAGGATGTCGTAAACGTAGCGCGCGGCGTATTTGGCGCGCCCGAGATCGCGCGGATCCGACAACAGGTTGAACGCGACCAGCGGCTCGTCGTCGGGCAACGACGTCTTCAGGCGCACGAAGCCCTTGGAATACGCCTTGTTCGGACCGAACTGGACCGTGCCCAGGCGGTGGCCCATGCGGCTCCAGGCGAAACGATTCGAAATCGACAGCTTCATGTCGGTCGCGGCGCAGCCCTCGAAGTTCGACGACCAGCGCATGTGCATGAGGAAATTGCAGCGCAGGGTCTCGGCCATGCGGCCCTCGGGCGTGAGATGCAGGCCGAAGCCGACAAGGGGGTGGTCCTGAAGATTCGCGCCCACGCCCGGCCGGTCGAGGCGCACCGCGATGTCCATGGCCTTCAGGTGGTCGCCCGGGCCGATGCCCGCGCGCATCAAGAGCGCGGGCGAATGGATGGCGCCGCACGACACGATGATCTCACGGCCCAAAATCGTCTCGGTCTTGCCCTGCCGGCGCACGCGCACGCCGACCGCGCGGCGGCCCTCGAAGACGAGCGAATCGACGAAGCTGCCGCCGAGGATGTGCAGGTTCTTGCGCAGGCGCGTGGCACCGTCGAGATAGCCCGTCGCGGTCGAGACGCGGTGCAAATAGGCGTTGTTGCGCGTGAAGGGAAAGACCTGATCGCCGAAATGGGCGTGGCAATCGTCGACATAGGGCACGCCGCGGCGCACCACCTCGTCGCGAAAGCCGATCGACAAGCCGCCCCAATCGGGCGGGAAGATGCGGTGGATGGGGATCGGCCCCTGCTTGCCGTGATAGGGGCCGTCGAAATCGAGATCGCGTTCGAGCTTGTTGAAGTACGGCAGGCAATCCTTGAACGACCAGCCCGTCGCACCCATCGCTTCCCACTCGTCGTAATCCGAGGGGATGCCGCGGATCGCGACCTGGCCGTTGACCGCCGAGCCGCCGCCGAGCACGCGCGCCTGTTCGTAGCGCCGCGCCTTCGTCGTGGCCGCGAGCTCCTCCGGCGTCTTGTTGCCGATGGGATCCATATAGGCCTCGAGCTTCGTCCAGTAGCGCGTCGGCTCGAAGTAATCGGGCAAGAAGGACGCGTCGTAGAGCGACAGGGGCATGTGCTCGGCCGGCGTATCGGGACCGGCTTCGAGCAGCGCGACCTCGCGCCGGGCATCCGCCGATAGACGATTGGCAAGCACGCAGCCGGCGGACCCGCCGCCCACTATGACGATGTCGTATTGCACGGAATTCCCCACTCGATTGACGCCGGACGATGAACGCGCGGCGATGAACGGCGCCGTCGCGCGCGATGGCGAGATTAGCCCCGGACGGCGACCGCGCAACCGGCGCGATCGGCGAGGGGGAGCGCGGCCAGCCCGCCCCTGCCGTTCGGGCAAGGGCGGTTCGCGCGCGCAAGCACAACCTACCCAAGGGGCAAGGGTTGGTGCAAATCGCAATGCGCGCCGTGGCATTTCGGACGTCTCGTCGCGGCGCGCGCGAGATTTCGCGGAACCTGCGGGCAAAATGCGCCTTCGCGGCCCCATATCGGCGCCAAAGACGCGCCAAAGACGCGCCGCACGGCCGAAAATCGGGCTCGCAAATCGCCACGCGGCGACCGGGGAAAGTCCGGAAAATCGCAATGCTATCAACGGTTTTTTAACCCTTTGGGCCGTCCGCCATCTTGCGCCCGTCATGCAGCCCGCGCATCCTTTTCGTGCGGGAACGGCGGTTCCCGCGCAATCGAACCCCGACATCGTGGAGAAACCAAATGACTGTCGTGAAGCAGAATTTCCCGCCTTTCGGAACCGTGCGCGCCATTCGCTCCGTGAGCGACGAGCCGGTGCAAGTCGGCGACATGCCGCGCCTGAACGAACTTGAGGTGCGCCTCGACGTGCACACGCGCACCTTCTGGCAATACATGAAGCCGGCGAGCCGGCCGAGCTTCACCTTCGGCCTGCTCGGTGAAATGCGCGCCGCGCAACGCTGGATCGAATCCGCGTTCGCCGCCGCCGGCGAGGGCGAGAAGCCGATTCGCCATGTCGTCATGGCGTCGAAGATGCCCGGCATCTTCAATCTCGGCGGCGATCTGCCGCATTTCGTCGAACTCATCCGTGCCAAGGACAAGGCCGGACTGCGCCGCTATGCCCATGCCTGCATCGACGTGCAGCACCCGCGCGCGACGAACATGGGATTGCCGTTGACCAGCATTTCGCTGGTTCAGGGCGATGCGCTGGGCGGCGGTTTCGAATGCGCGCTCGCCGGCGACATCATCGTCGCCGAGAAGCGCGCCAAGTTCGGCTTGCCGGAAATCCTGTTCAATCTGTTCCCGGGCATGGGCGCCTATAGCCTTCTCGCGCGCCGCATCGGCCCCGCGAAGGCCGAGGACATGATCCTGTCCGGCCGCATCTACGACGCCGAGGAACTGAAGGCGATGGGCGTCGTCGACATCGTCGCCGAGGACGGCCGGGGCGTCGAT
>CAMAPP010000053.1 GCA_945860095.1 Rhizobium sp. Q54
GCGGCTCGACCGTGGTCTCGCCCGATTGTCCGGCGGTATTCGGCCAGCTCGACGCCTCCGAGGATCGCATCGTGCCCTATTTCCGCGAGCTGTCCGAACGCGTGCACCGCCACGGCGCGGCGCTGTTCTGCCAGCTCACCCATATGGGCCGCCGCGCGCGCTGGGACGTGGGGCCGTTCCTCGCCCCGACCGCGCCTTCCTCGGTGCGCGAGCCCGAGCATCGCACCTTCCCCAAGGTGATGGAGGACTGGGACATCGCGCGCGTCCTTGGCGATTTCGGCGCGGCGGCCTTGCGCTGCAAGGACGGCGGCCTCGACGGCATCGAGCTGTCCTATTCCGCCTCGCATCTGATCGCGCAGTTCTGGTCGAAGGGCACGAACGCGCGCACCGACGATTACGGCGGCGGTTTGGAGAACCGCATGCGCTTCTCGCTCGAGGTGCTGGCGGAGGTACGCCGCCAGGTGGGCGCGGACTTCATCGTCGGCGTGCGGTTTTCGGGCGACGAGCTGAAGGAGGACGGCATCGACCAGGAGGAGGCCCTGGCGATCGCTAAGGTGTTGGCGAAATCAGGCCTCGTCGATTTTATGAACGTGATGCACGGCACGCCCACGGACTATCCCTCGCTCGCGACCACGCAGCCGAACATGGCCTATCCGATGGCGCCGTTCCTGTATCTGGCCAGCGCGATCAAGGCCGAGATCGATTTGCCGGTCATGCATGCCGGACGCATCGTGGACATGGCGACCGCCGCGCGCGCGGTGGGCGAGGGCCACGTGGACATGGTCGCCATGACGCGCGCGCATTTGGCCGACCCGCATTTGGTGCGCAAGCTCGCGACCGGCCTCGGCGAGGACATTCGCCAATGCGTCGGCGCGGGCTATTGCGTCGATCGCCTGTTGCTCGGCGGCGAGGCCTTGTGTGTGCAAAACCCCGCGACCGGGCGCGAGGCGACGATGCCGCACGTCGTGCCGCGCGGGAGCGGGGGCAAGACCGTCGTCGTCGTGGGCGCGGGGCCCGCAGGGCTCGAGGCCGCGCGGGTTTCGGCCGAGCGCGGGCACAGGGTCGTCTTGTTCGAGGCGGCCAGCGCCACGGGCGGACAAATCAATATCGCGGCCAAGGCGCCGTGGCGCGAACAGCTCGCGGGCATCTCGCGCTGGCTCGATATGCAGGTGCGGAAACTCGGCGTCGATCTGCGCCTTTCGGCCGAAGCCAACGCCGAGCGCGTGCTGGCCGAAAGCCCCGATATCGTCGTCATCGCCACGGGCGGGGCGCCCAATCGGGGCCGCTTCGAGGGCGCGGAACACGCCGTGTCCACCTGGGACATTCTCGAAGGCCGGGCGGCGCCCGCCGAAACCGTGCTGGTTTACGACGACCATGGCGGCCATCAGGCGGCGTCGGTCGCCGAGTTCATGGCCAAGCGCGGCAGCAAGGTCGAATTGGCCGCGCCCGAGCGGCAGATGATGATCGAGATCGGCGCGACCAATTTTCCCATCCATCTGCGCGAGCTCTACAAGGCGCGCGTCGTGCTCAGCCCCGATGTGCGCCTGCGCCGGCTTTACCGCGAGGGTAACCGGCTGATCGCGGTGCTGCGCAACGAATATTCGCGCGAGGAGGAAGAGCGCGAGATCGATCAGGTGGTGGCCGAGCACGGGACGCTGGCGCGCGAGGAGCTGTATTTCGCGCTCCGGCCGAACTCGATCAATCTGGGCGAGGTCGATCTGCCCGCGCTTATCGAGGGCCGCGCGCAGAATATCGTCAACAATCGTGCAGGCCTGTTCCGGCTGTTCCGCGCCGGCGATTGCGTGGCATCGCGCAATATTCATGCGGCGATCTACGACTCGCTGCGGCTGTGCAAGGAGTTTTGAGCATGGCCGCGACGGATGTTCTGCTGAAGCCGCTCCGGATCAAGCATCTCACGCTCCGCAACCGGATCATGAGCACGAGCCACGCCCCCGCCTATGCCAAGGACGCGCTGCCGCAGGAACGCTATCAGCTCTATCACGCCGAGAAGGCCAAGGGCGGCATCGGCCTTACCATGTTCGGCGGCTCCTCGGTCGTCTCGCTCGATTGCCCCTCGACCTTCGGCCAGCTTTCGGTCGCCCACGACGACATCGTGCCCCATTTTCGCGCCTTCGCCGCGCGCGTCCACGCGCACGGCGGCGCGCTGATGTGCCAGCTCTCGCACATGGGGCGGCGCACGCGCTGGGACGCGGGGAATTGGCTGCCGCCAGTGTCGCCCTCGCCCCTGCGCGAGCCCGAGCACCGCTCCTTCCCCAAGGCGATGGAGGACTGGGACATCCGCCGCATCGTCAAGGATTTCGGCCAGGCCGCGCGGCGCTGCCGGGACGGCGGGCTCGACGGCATGGAGGTGTATTTCTCCGCCGCCCACCTGGCCGCGCAGTTCTTCTCGACCTGGACCAACACGCGCACCGACGATTACGGCGGCGGCATCGAGAACCGCATGCGCTTTGCGCTCGAGATCCTGGCCGAGGTGCGCCGATGCGTGGGCGAGGATTTCATCGTCGGCGTGCGCGTGGTGGTGGACGAACTCGTCAAGGAAGGCCTCTCGCAAGAGGACGGCGTCGAGATTTGCCGGCGGCTCGCCAAATCCGGCATGGCGGATTTCATGAACGTCATGCACGGCACGCCCGAGGATTACCGCAATCTCGCCATCGTCATTCCCAATATGTCCTTCCCCGCGGCGCAGTACCTGTATCTCGCCAGTCTCATCAAGGCGGAAATCGACATCCCCGTGTTTCACGCCGGGCGCATCGCCGATCTCGAAACCGCGGCGCGCGCGATTCAAGACGGCCATCTCGACATGGTGGCGATGACGCGCGCCCATCTGGCCGACCCGCACATCGTGCGGAAATTGCGCGAGGGCCGGGCCGAGGACGTGCGCCAATGCGTGGGCGCGAATTATTGCATCGACCGCATCTACACCGGCGGCGAGGCCTTGTGCATCCAGAACCCGGCGACCGGGCGCGAGGCGACCATGCCGCACGTCGTGCCCAGGGCCGCGCGGGCGAAAACCGTGGTTGTCGTCGGCGCGGGCGTCGCCGGGCTCGAGGCCGCGCGCGTCTCGGCCGAGCGTGGGCACAAGGTCGTCTTGTTCGAGGCCGGCGCGCGCACGGGCGGCCAGGTCAATCTCGCGGCGCGCGCGACCTGGCGCGAGGGCTTGGCGGGCATTCCACGCTGGCTCGACGGCCAAGTGCGGAAACTGGGCGTCGATCTCAGGCTCGCAACGAAGGCGGGCGCCGAGGACGTGCAGGCGCTGGCCCCCGACGAGGTGGTGATCGCCACGGGCGGTCGGCCGAACAAGGGCGCATTCGCGGGCGCGGAGCTGGCAATCTCGACCTGGGACATCCTCGCGGGCACCGCCGAGCCGGGGGCGAACGTGCTGCTCTACGACGATCACGGCGGCCATGCCGGGCCATCGGTCGCGGAAGTTCTGGCCAAGCGCGGCGCACGCGTGGAAATCGCCACGCCCGAACGCGCGGTGGGCGTCGAGTTCGGCGCGACCAATTTCCCCATCCATCTCCGCGAGCTATACAAGATGGGCGTGGCGCTTTCGCCCGATCTCCGTCTCGTGCGCCTTGCGCGCGAGGACGGGCGCATCCTCGCGATCTTGCGCAACGAATACACCGGCGAGGAGGAAGAACGCCTGGTCGATCAGGTGGTGGCGGAGCACGGCACGCTGGCCGAGGACGAATTGTATTTGTCGCTGAAATCCGGCTCGACCAATAACGGCGAGGTCGATCTGCGCGCCCTCGCGCGCGCCGAGAAACAGAACGTCGTGCGCAATCCCGCGGGCGCATATCGCTTGTTCCGGGTCGGCGACTGCGTCGCCTCGCGCAATATCCACGCGGCGATCTTCGACTCGCTGCGCCTCGCGAAGGATTTTTGAGGAAAGCCAACCGCAGGACACCGATGAACTGCGACCTATGTCAAATGGTGCCTCGCCTTTTGTGCCGTCGGACCTGACGCCCGGCCCGAACGGGCGCGCTGTTTTCGAGATTTACCGACATCGGCCAGGCTGACTTGGAAGCTATGGAGATCGCCGTCGTGAAAAATTTTCGGATCCATCCCCTGAATTTTGGACAAAAGCTCGCATTCTTCGGTAACAATACGCTTATTGACGAGGTCCAAGACATTCGAGATCAGCCGAGACAATTTATTGCTGAATTCTGCCGCTAATAAAATTCTGGCGCGGCCCGGATGAATTGCTCGTATTGGGTTTTTTTATTCCATTCCGTTCGGCGACGGTCGCGGTAACGTAAGCTTCGTCGAATGAATTGACCGGATGCGCGATGTGTTTGTCGCGGAGTGTCTTGATAAACTTGCGCGCTTCTTGGTTTTCTTGCGAGAGCGCGGAAATGTCGCTTGGGCACAGACCCGTCCTGGGCCTCGTAGAAAAACAACGAATATATTTGATGATTGCGGCGGCGATTAAGCCATCGACAATTTGAACGTCATGTCGGCGAGGGTGGAAAAACTCGCGCGCCTTATCGCATAGATACTTCGCGTTATTCAGGTCGTATGCAATTCCGTACAGATCGGCGAGCGGCTCTGCGTCGGGGATTGTTATTTCTACCGCTCTGATATTGCTGGGCATGGAAATCGCTTCCGCGCTCTGGCCGGGAATTGCCCAATATATCGCGATTCAACGCCGCACGCAGGCCCATCCGGCCTGAGGAATAATATTTCGCGCGTAGTTCGCGGTAGCTCGGCCGGAGCCTGGCGCCGGTGCCTTGTGAACCGCTATTGTGCCCCGGTCCGCCCAATCCGGAGAATCCACCATGGCCAAGGCGAAGTTCATCACGGTCGACGGCGTGCCGCGCGCGTACGAGCAAGCGGTTGTCCACGTCCACTCAGCGGCGGTCAAATACGGCGCCTCGGTGTTCGAGGGCTTGCGCGCCTATTGGAACGTCGAGCGCGGCGAGCTGTATGTCTTCCGCCTGCGCGAGCACATGGTGCGTCTCGTTCAGTCGATGAAGATCATGCGCTTTCGCACCACGATCGGGGTGGACGAATTGTGCGAGCAATTGCTCGTCCACATGCGCGCCAACGGCCACAAGACCGATTGCCATATCCGCTTCAACGCCCTCGTCATGGGCGAGGGCGCCATGGACACGGCCGGACCCATCCAATTCGCCTGCGTGAGCGAGGAACGCGCCGCCAAGCCCATAGCCGAGAAGGCCATCAAGGCCCAGGTCAGTTCCTGGCGGCGCATCGACGACACGACCATGCCGCCGCGCGTGAAATCGGCGGCGAACTACAATAACGGCCGCTTCGGAACGCTCCAGGCGCGCGCCGACGGCTATTCCGAGCCGATATTCTTGACTCAGCAGGGCAAGGTTGCCGAGTCCGGCGGCGCCTGCCTGTTCATGGTGCGCGACGGCGTGCCCACAACACCGTCCGTCACCGGCGGCATCCTCGAAAGCGTGACGCGCGCCTCGCTCATCGCGCTGTTCGAGAAGAAGTTCGGCAAGGCCGTGGTCGAGCGCGATATCGACCGCACCGAGCTGTACGTCGCCGACGAATTGTTCCTGTGCGGCACGGCCTACGAAATCACGCCCATCGTCGATGTCGATCGCTTGCCCATCGCCGACGGTCAAATCGGGACCGCGACGAACGCGCTGTGGCGCGCCTACGAGGACGTCGTGCGCGGGCGCGACAACGCATTCTCCGAGTGGCGCACGCCCATCTACGCCCAGCGCTAGTTGCCATGGCGACGCCCATCCACGCCCAGCGCTAGGCCCCATGACGGCGCTCGGCTTCATCGGCGCGGGACACATCGCCGCCGCCATGGTCGAGGGCCTGCGGGCGGCGGACTCGCCCGAGGACATCGTGCTGTCGCCGCGTAATGCGGGTGTGGCGTCGAAGCTGGTGGCGCGCTTTCCCCGCGTGACGGTGGCGGCGGACAATCAGGCGGTGGTCGAGGCCAGCGAGATCGTTTTTCTCGCCGTGCGCCCGGATGTCGCGCCGGAGATCGTGCGGGCGCTCCGCTTTCGCGCCGATCATATCGTCGTGTCCCTCGTCGCACTGCGGCCCGAGGGGGAGATGCGCGCGCTCGTTTCCCCCGCCCGGCATCTGGTGCGCGCCGTACCCTTGCCTTCGAACGCGCGCCGCCTCGGCCCCATCGCGTATTTTCCCGAGAGTGCGCGCGCGAGGGCGATCTTCGCGCGCATCGGCACGCCGGTGCTCGCCGCCGACGAACGCGCCTTCCATCGGTTGTGGTCGCTCACCGGATTGATCGCGCCCTATTACGCCCTCATGGAATCGCTCGCGTCCTGGGCGGAGGAAGGCGGCGTTGCGCGCGAGGCGGAACAAGGCTATGTGCGCGCGCTGTTCCAATGTCTTTCCGCCATGGCCCAGGACGGGAAGCTCGACGATCTTGCCCGCCAGGCCCAGACGCCCGGCGGGATCAACGAACAGGCGATCGCGCTATTGCGCGCTTCGGGCGCGTTCGGCCCCTGGCGCGAGGCGCTCGCGGCCGTGAACGCGCGCATGAATCGCGGGCTCGACGATAAGGCCGGCGGGTGAAGCGCGGCGGGCTTGCGCGTTGGCGCACGGTCTTGGTGCGTTGGTGCGGCGGGCTTGCGCGTTGGTGCACGGTCTGGGCGCGTTGCCCCAAGGTCTTGGGGCGTTGGCCCAAGGTCTTGGGGCATTGGCGCGGCGGGTTCGCGCGTGGGCGCACGGTCTGGGCGCGTTGGCACGGTGAGCTTGCGCGTTGGTGCACGGTCTTGGCGCGTTGGCGCATGGGGGCGGCGCGTGGCAAGGTGGTGCTATGGACCTGACGATCCCCGAGCACATCCTGGCCGCGCGCGACAGCGTGACGCGGCTGTTCGAGGGCGAAATCCTGCCCGCCATGCCCGGCCATGAGGAACGGCGGGAATTTCCGCGCGCTCTTATCGCCCGTTTGGGCGAGGCGGGCGTGTTCGGCGCCGCCTTCCCCGAGGATGTGGGCGGCACGGATATGGGCTTCCTCGCGGTCGCGCTCATCGCCGAGGAAATTTCGCGCCTCGCTCCCGAATGGGGCTATGCGATGAACATGCAGGCGATGACCTGCCCGTTCACGATCTTCAATTGGGGCACGGCGGAACAGGTGCGCCGCTTCGTGCCCGATCTCATCGCGGGCCGGAAGATCGGCATGTTCGCGCTGTCGGAGCCGGGCGGGGGCTCGGACGCCGCGGGCGCGATGAAAACCACGGCCAAGCGCGTGGGCGATGGCTATCGCCTCAACGGCTCGAAACAGTGGATCACGTTCGCCGACCAATGCGATGCGGGCGTCTTGTTCGCCAAGACCGACCCCGCCGCCGGCCATCGCGGCATCACGGCCTTCATCGTCGAACCCAAGCGCGTGCCCGGCTTCACCGCGAAGCCCATCGTCATGGGCGGGCTCTCGCCGTGCTTCAATTCCTGCGCCGTGTTCCTCGACGATTTCGCCGTGCCCGCCGAAAACCGCTTGGGCGAGGCGGGCGAGGGCTTCAAGGTCGCCATGAGCGCGCTCGATTACGGTCGGCTCACCGTGACCGCGCGTCTTCTCGGCATGGCGCAGGCCTGTCTCGACATGGCCAAGCGCTATGCGCGCGAGCGCATCGTGCGCGGCCAGGAAATCGGCCGTTTCCAGATGGTGCAGCAGCTCATCGCCGACACGGTGATCGAGGTCGAGGCCGCGCGTCTCATGCTGTACCGCCTCGCCTGGACGATGGACGCGGGCCAGCCCGCGACGCGCGAGGCGGCGCAGGCGAAATTCTTCGCCTCCAAGGCGGCGAAGGGTGCGGCGGCGGCGGCGGCGGAAGTCCACGGCGCCTACGCGCTGACCGACGAATTCCCGATCAAGAAATTCGCCGCCTATGTCAACGTGCTGAACGTCGGCGAGGGCGCGCCGGCGGTGCAGCGCGTGCTCATCGCCGAGGATGCGCTGGGCTACAAGGACGCCAATCGCCACCCGCCCCGAAGGCGGCGCTAGGCGCGCCATTCGTCGGCGCACGCCATTCGTCGGCGCAACGCCATTCGTCGGCGCAACGCCATTCGTCGGCGCACGCGATTTTCGGCAGATCGGGGCGCGTGGCGGCGGCGCGCGCTAGGGCTTGGGTTTGTCTTTCGCGCGCAGCGCGGCGAGCGTCCGGTCGATGAGGTTTTTTCCCGCGTAGAGCACAAGCGCGATCAGGACCACGCCGGCGATATCGAGGCCCCAATGCCCGGAATCGACCTCGATGGGGCCGAGCTTCGCGCTCGACGGTACCTCGCGCCAGCCTTCGCCCTCGACGCCGAGAATCCGGCGCCACAGATCGCGCAAGCGCTCGAACGGGCCGAGCAGGGTATCGAGCGGGTCCATGCGCGCTACTCGGCGGCGCGCGCGACATTCGGCAGATTGGGGCGCGTGGCGACGGCGCGCTCGAACGCGGCCACGGCCTCCGCCCGGTCCTTGCCGTCGAGTTGCAAGCGCGGCAGGCGCAGCTTTTCCGAACCATGCCCCGCGAGCGCGGTGAACAGCTTCATGTAGTGCACGAAGCGCGGATCGTTGTCGTAACGCACGATGGGCGCGAGCCAGGCATTGATCGCCATGGCCTCGTCGTAGCGCCCGGCGCACGCCAAATCGAACAGCGCGATGGTTTCCGCGGGGAAGGCGTTGACCACGCCCGCGACGAAGCCGCGCGCGCCGCCGAGCACGCTTTCGACCGCGATATCGTCCATGCCGGCAAAGACGGTGAAGCGCTCGCCGCACAGCGTCTTGATCTGCTGGATGCGGCGGATATCGGTCGAGCTTTCCTTGAGCGCGACGATGTTCGCCTCGTCGGCGAGATCGCGGAACATCGTGGGCGTGACATCGCCGCCATACGCCGGCGGGTTGTTGTAGATCATGATGTTTTTATCGGTCGCGCGCGCGACCGTGCGGAAATGGCGCATGACCTCGTTCGGCGAGAGCTTGTACACGAGGGTGGGGAGGACCATGAAGCCGTCCACGCCCTCGCGCTCGCACGCCGCCATGTACCCCAGGCAAAACCGCGTCGTGGTCTCGGCGACGCCCGCGACGATGGGCACGCGGCCCGCGGTCGCGCGCACCGCGAGCTTGACGATTTCGAGTTTTTCGCCGGCGTCGAGGGCGTAGTTCTCGCCGACGCTGCCGCACACCGTGAGGCCGCCGATGCCGGCCTCGATGAGGGCGTCGATGTGGCGCTCCATCGCGTCGATGTCGAGCCGCTCGTCGTCCTTGAACTGGGTGGTGAAGGCGGGAAATACGCGCGTCCACTGCGCCATGCGGCTCTCCCCTCGCTACGGGCTTCCCTCGATGGGCGCCAAGCCTAGCATGCGATATTTCTCGACGATACGCGGCGCGCCCGCTTCCGGCGCCGTGGCGCGTCGTGCTTTCGCTGGTTAAGCTCATGGCCGATACTGCGGGGCCGATACTGCGGGGCCGATACTGCGGGGCCGATACCGCGGGGCCGATACCGCGGGGCCAAGGAATGCGCATGCCCAATCTCGACAAATTGTTCAAACCCGCCTCGGTGGCCTTCATCGGCGTTTCGGCCGACCGCCCGCTCGTCGCCTCGCGTACCTATCGCAACATGAAACGCCTCGGCTATCCGGGCCGCCTCTACCCCGTCCATCCCCGCGCGGAAAGCTTCGAGGGCGACAAATGTTACCCCTCGCTTTCGGCCTTGCCCGAGGTGCCGGACCTGGCATTCATCGCCGTGGGCGCCGCGCGCACGGAGGAGCTGCTCCTCGAATGCGCGCGTCTCGGCGTCCCCGCCGTCGAGATTGGCGCCGCCGGTTACGCCGAGGCGGGGGCGGAGGGCCTCGCGCGCGAGGCGCGTCTCAAGGCCATCGCGGCGGAGGCGGACATCGCGCTGTGCGGCCCCAACAACATGGGTTTCATCAACGCGCTCGACGACGTGATCGCCTGGCCGCCCGCATCCACCGTGCGGCCCGACAAGGGCGGGATCGCCGTCGTCACGCAGAGCGGCTCGATCGGCATCTTGCTCTCGCAGGACGAGCGCAAGCTGGGCCTCGCCTATCTCGTGACCGCGGGTAACGAAACCGGCCTGACCGCCGCCGATTATCTCGCCTATTTCATCGAGGATCCGCGCGTTTCGGTCGTTCTCCTGTTCCTCGAAGCCCTGCGTGCGCCCGAACGCTTCGCGCGTGCGGCGGAACGCGCCCGCGAACTCGGCAAGCCCGTGGTCGCGCTCAAGGTCGGGCGCAGCGAAGACGGCGCGCGCGCCGTCGCCGCGCACACCGGTGCCATCGCCGGTGACGCGGCGCTCTACGGTGCCTTCTTCGACGCCCACGGCGTCATGGTCGCGCACGAACTCGACGCCATGCAGGAATTGGCGGTCTTGCTGTCGTCCTATCCCAAGCCGCCCAAGAACCCGCACGTCATTCCGATCACGCTCTCGGGCGGCGAGGCGGCGCTGCTTGCCGATTTGGCGGGTCATCACGGGGTGAGCCTCGCGCCCTTGCCGCCCGCGCTCGCCGCCGCCTTGCAGCCGCACATCCCCGACTTCCAACGCCCCCGCAATCCGCTGGATGCCTTCGGCCTCGGCTGGGACGAGGCGCGCGTCGAGGCGATCCTCACGGCGCTCGCTTTCGATCCCACTTACGGCACCATCGCGATCGCGTTCGATGCGCCGGCCACGGGCGCGGCCGATGGCCCCTATGCCAAGGCGGTGGCCGCGATGTGCGGCCGGCTCAAGGACAGGACCGATGCCAAGTTCGTTTTCTTCAACAACATGGCGGCGGGCGGGCGGAGCGAGGACATGCGCTCGATCCTCAACCGGCATGGCATTCCGGTCCTCTCCGGCATGGGTCACGCCTTCGCCGCCATCGGTGCTTGGGCGGCGCGCGCGTGCCCGCGCCCGCCGGCGCCGGCGCCGCGCAAATTGGCGGCCATCCTCCGCCGCGCGGCCGAGGGTGCCGAGAGCCTGGGGGAATCCGAGCGTTTCGAAATGTTGCGCGCGGCGGATGTGCCCATGATCGCCTGCGAGGCGGTCGCCAGCGCCGGGGAAGCCGTGGCCGCGCAAAGGCGCTTCGGCTGCCCGGTGGCGATGAAGGCGACGGCGCCGCACATCCTGCACAAGACCGAGTTGGGTCTGGTGCGCCTCGGGCTCGACGGCGCGGACTCGGTAAAGGCGGCCTTCGCCGAGCTCTCGGGCAAGGTCGCGGGCACGACCGTATTCGTGCAGCCCATGGCGGGGCCGGGGGTCGAACTCATTCTTGGGGCGCGCACCGAGCCCGGTTTCGGGTCCGTCATCGTGGTCGGCTTGGGCGGCACCTATGTCGAGGTCTTTCGCGCGGCGACGCTCCGCATGGCGCCCATCGGCATCGAGGAGGCGTCCGGGATTCTCAAGGCCGGCGCCGTGGGCAAGATTCTGGCGGGGATGCGCGGGCGCGGGCCCTACGATGTGGACGCGGCGGCGAGGGCCGTCGCCGCGTTCTCCCAATTCGCGGCCGCGACGGCGGATCTGTTCGCCGCCATCGAGATCAATCCGCTGATCGTCCTGCCCAAGGGCCAGGGTGTGGTCGGCGTGGACGTGGTGTTCGAGGCGCGGCGCTGAGTTTTTCCAATCGTAAAACCCAATCGTAAAACGAAGGAGGACGGCATGGCTTACGAACATATCCTGTACGCGACCGACGATCGGGTGGCGACCATCACGATGAACCGCCCGACCAAGATGAACGCCATGAGCCTCGATCTGTGCGCCGAGGTGAAGGCGGCGGTCGCGGCCGCCGACGCCGATCCCGAGGTGCGCGTGGTCATCCTCACGGGAGCGGGCGGCAAGGCGTTCTCGGCCGGCTACGATCTCGCCGATCCCAAGGCCAAGTCCTACCGCGACCGGGGCATCGAGGGCTGGCATTGGCGGATGAATCACGATCTCGACTACAACTACTCGGTCTGGCGCTGCTCGAAGCCCGTGATCGCCGCGGTCGACGGCTTTTGTCTCGCGGGCGCGCTCGAACTCGCCCAGATGTGCGATGTGCGCTATTGCTCGGACGATGCGCGCTTCGGCGTGGTCGAAACGCGCTTCTCCGCCGCCATCGCTTGCCTGTCCATGCCCTGGGTCATCGGCGCGCGCGCGCGCGAGCTGATATACACGGGCGATATCTTCGGCGCCGACGAGGCCTTGCGCTTGGGCCTCGTCAGCCGGGTGTTCAAGAAGGCCGAGTTCCACGCCGAGACCATGAAGATCGCCAAGCGCATGAGCCGCGTGGCGCTCGCCTGCTTGCAATGGAACAAGCGCGCGTTGAACCAAACCCAGGTGGCGCAGGGCATGGCCTCGGCGCTGCAATACGGCGCGGAAGCCGGCGCCATTCTCGATGCGACCGAGACCCCCGAGCTCAAGGAGTTCAACCGCTTGCGCAACACCGTGTCGCTGGCCGCCGCCATGAAGTGGCGCGACGACCAGTTCAAGCAATTCGAATAGGACCATTCGTCTGGGTCGAGGACGGCGCGCCGCAGGCCGGATCGCGGTCGGCGGTGCCGCGGTCCCAGGCTTACGGGCGCATGGGAAATCGGCTAAGACAAGGGCCATGGACGCGCCCTTTCTCTCGCTCGAAGACTTGGTCGCCGAGATTCCCGACGGCATCATGCTCGCCGTGCCGCCCGATTATTCGGGCGTGGCAATGGCGGCGACGCGGGCGCTCATCCGCCGGGGCGTGAAGAATCTCCATCTTCTGGCCGTGCCGACGAGCGGAATTCAGGCCGAATTGCTGATCGGCGCCGGCGCCGTCTCGACGCTCGAGGCGGCGGCGGTGACGATGGGCGAGCTTGGCCCCGCGCCGCGCTTCACCGCCTTGGTCAAATCCGGCGCCTTCGCGCTCAAGGATTCGACTTGCCCCGCGATTCACGCGGCACTCCAGGCGGCCGAAAAGGGCCTGCCCTTCATGCCGCTGCGCGGCCTCATCGGTTCGGACATCCTGGCCTTCCGCCCCGATTGGCGCGTGGCCGAAAATCCCTTCGGCGACAACGATCCGGTGGTGCTGTTGCCGGCGCTCCGGCCCGATATCGCCCTGTTTCACGCGCCGCTTGCGGATCGGGCGGGCAATGTCTGGATCGGCAGGCGGCGCGAGCTCATGGTCATGGCCCATGCCGCGCGCCGCACGCTTGTCACGGTCGAGGAAATCCACGACGACGATTTGCTCGCCGACGAGCGCATGGCGTCGGGCACCATCCCGTCGCTCTATATCGGCGCCGTCGCCGAGGCGCCGCGCGGCGCCTGGCCCATCGGTCTCGAAGGTCGGTACGAGGCGGACGGCGAACATCTGGCACTGTACGTGCGCGCGGCGCGCACGGAGGACGGTTTCCGGCGCTATCTGGCCGAGCACGTTCTCGTCGAACGCCGGGCGGCGTGACGTGGCGGAGTTCTCGCACACCGAACTTCTGGTCGGCGCGGTCGCGCGCATGCTCGAAGGTTTGCGCCATGTCGCGGTCGGTGCGTCCTCGCCCATCCAGGGGGCGGCCGCCCTGCTTGCGCGCGCGTTGTCGGGCGGGCGGATGCGCGTCTCCGTGCTCGGCAGCCGGACGAACAATTTTTTCACCGATGGCGGGCGCGAATTGTTCGACTGCGCGGCGCAAGGGCGCATCGACGCCTTCTTCCTCGGCGGCGGGCAAATCGATGGCCAGGGCAATATCAATCTCGTCGGTATCGGGCCCTATCCCAAGCTCGACGTGCGCTGGCCGGGTTCGTTCGGCTCGGCCTATCTCTATTTTCTCGTGCCGCGCGTCATCCTATTCCGCGAGGAACACAGCGTGCGCACCCTCGTGCCCAAGGTCGATTTCATAAGCGCACCCGGAACCTCGGCGGCGAATATCTACCGCCCCGGCGGGCCCTATGCGTTGCTCACCGGCAAGGCTTTATTCCTGTTCGATCGCGCGCTTCGGCGTTTTCGCCTCGAAAGCGTCCATCCCTTTTCCTCGGTCGAGGACGTGGCGGCGAACACCGGATTCGAGTACGACCGCGCGCCCGATATCGGCCCAACGCCGGGACCGCCCGCGGAATGGCTCGCATTGTTGCGCGGGCGCGTGCGCGACGAGATCGCCGAGACCTATCCCCAGTTCGCCGCCACCGCGTTGTCGGCGCCCTAGCGACGGAGTCCAAGACATGACCGCACATCAAGGGGCCCTTTCGGGCCTGCGCGTCGTCGATATCTCGCGCGTGCTCGGCGGGCCATATTGCGCCCAGATCCTCGCCGATCACGGCGCCGAGGTGATCAAGGTCGAGCCGCCCCAGGGCGACGACACCCGCGAATGGGGCCCGCCGTTCCAGGAGGGCTTGAGCTCGTATTTCGCGGGGCTCAACCGCAACAAGCGCTCGATCGCCCTCGATCTCGGCTCGGAGCGGGGGCGCGAGGTGCTTCACCGCCTGCTCGAAGGCGCGGACGTGCTGGTCGAGAACTTCAAGACCGGCACGATGGAGCGCTGGGGCATCGGCTACGAGGCCTTGTCCAAGCGCTATCCCAAGCTCATCCATTGCCGCATCACCGGCTTCGGCGCGGACGGACCGTTTGGCGGCTTTCCCGGCTACGACGCGGTGGCCCAGGCGTTGTCGGGCCTCATGAGCATCAACGGCACGCCGCAATCGGGGCCGGTGCGCGTCGGCATTCCGATCGTCGATCTGTGCGCGGGCATGAACGGCGCCATCGGCGTGCTCATGGCGCTGCAGGAGCGTGCGCGTTCGGGCAAGGGCCAATTTCTCGAAGTCTCGCTCTACGACACGGGTGTGGCCTTGCTGCACCCCCACGCACAGAACTACTTCATGTCGGGCAAGACGCCCGCGCCGACGGGCGACGCCCATCCCAATCTCACGCCCTACGACCAGTACAAGACCAAAACGCGCAACGTCTTCATCGGCGCGGGCAATGACCGGCAGTTCCGCATCCTGTGCGCGGCCATCGGCAAGGCGGAACTTGCCGAGGACGCGCGCTTTCGCACCAATAGCGAGCGGCTGAAGAACCGCCAGGAACTCGACGACATCCTGCGCTCGGCCATGCTGGAAGCCGATGCCGAGGATTTGTGCAAGCGCCTGCTCGAGGCTGGCGTGCCCGCGGGGGCGGTGCAGCGCATGCCCGAGGTGGTCGCCCATCCCCACACCGTGCATCGCGAGATGGTGGTCGAGAAGGATGGCTTCCGCTTCACCGGCATTCCGGTGAAGATGGCGCGCACGCCCGGCGCCGTGCGCTCGGCACCGCCGCAATTTGCGGGGCAGGGGCGGGAAATCCTCGAGGAAGCGGGCTACGACGATAAGGCGATCGAGGAGCTTGTGTCGGCCAAGGCCGTCATCTTCGAGCGCACCAAACTGCGCTAGGCCATCGGCGTCTCGGACGCAAGCGCGCCTGGGTCATTCGCGGCCCTCGCGCGGACCGTGGCCGAAATCGAACGCCGTCCTAGCCGTCGCGCCGGCGCAAAAGGTCCACCGACAGCATCGACATCACCTCCTCGCCGCGCTGGTTTTCCGCGCGCACGCGGCTTTTGACGACACCGCAATTCGCCACCGAGCGCGACGGACGCGCCTCGGCGATTTCCATGATGGCGGTCAAGGAGTCGCCCGGGCGCACCGGGCGTGACCAGCGAATATCGTTGGCGCCGATGCCGCCCTCGAAATAATCGCCGAAGACGCGTGCCTCGTCGAACAGGCGAAAAATCACCGAAAAGGTGTGCATGCCGCTGGCGATCAACCCGCCATAGATGGACTTCTTCGCAGCCTCGGCGTCGAGATGAAAGCGCTGGCGGTCCCAATCCTTCGCGTAGGCGATGATCGAGGTCTCGGTGAAGGGCTCGGAGGGCCCGGCGCGCCAAATCTTGCCGGGCGTGAAATCCTCGAACGGGTGCCCGACAAGCGCGGGCTTATCGCTCATGGCGCGGCCGTCGAAGTGGCTAGGCGTTGCCCGCGGGCTTTTCCGTGCGCACGCGCCTTCCCATGCGCTGGGCGAGCGGCTGCCAATTGCCCTGCGAGATGAAATGGGCGTGGATGGCGAACAGATAGCCGTTCTTGTGCCAGGCGGCGATGGTGGCGTCGTCGATCGCGCGGAATTTTTCCTCGTCGATTTGGCGGATGCCTTGAAGCGCCATCTGGCGCTGGCCGGGCAGGGTGATGTTCGCCGTCTTGGCCGAGAGCAGGCCCTTGGCCTCGAGCTCCTCGGTGAAGGTGCGCGTCATCACGTACTGGCGGTGATAGGCGGCGCAGAACTCGAGCGCTTTCTTGGTCAGCTCCGACGGCTCCTCGCCCTCGAACATCGGCCGGTCGCCGCCTTCCGTGATCAGGCCCGAGGCCTCGTCGATGCACAGCGTGAACTTGTTCTGGTCCTTCATCTCCATGAAGATGAACGGATAGCGGCGAACATATCCGGGGATGTAGTGATGTTCGGCCCAGCCGCCCTGGCCATCGACATAGATGTTCTCGCCGCGCCGGAAGCCGAGCACCGCGACCGGCACCGCCGGGCGCTCCATGCTGAAGACGATCGGATAGTCGCGCGCGATGGCGGAAAACTCCTCCATCGTCACGGGCACGGAATTGGAACCCGCCGCGAAGGCGAGATTGACCGTGGCCTTGAGCCCCTTGCCCTTGTGACGATCGCGCGCCACCGGCTGCGGGTCGCGATAGAACAGCGGCAGGCCCGGCTGGCGCTCCTGCGGTCCATCGACGGTGGGCGTCGGCGTCTTTGCGTCTTCGGCCATGGTGATCTCCTCGGGAAAAACCTAAATGCAGCGGCCGCCGTCCACCTCGAGCGCGACGCCCGTGATGAAATCGGCTTCGTCGGATGCGAGATAAAGCGCGGCGTTGGCGATGTCGATGGGCTTGGACAGCCGCCCCATGGGCACCGTCGCGATGAATCGCGCCCGGTGTTCGGGTGTGTCGCCGCCGAGAAATTTGTGCAGCATCGCCGTGTCGCCGGCAACCGGGCAAATGCAGTTCACGCGGATTTTTTCCGGCCCTAGTTCGGCGGCCATGGATTTGGTCAGCGTGATCGCGGCGCCCTTGCTGCCATTGTACCAGGTCAGGCCCGGACGCGGCCGCAGACCGGCGGTGGATGCGGTGGTGATGATGCACCCACCCCGACCCTGTTTGCGGAACACGGGCACGGCATGGACGGCGGCGAGATAGATGCCCTTCACGTTGACCGCATAGATGCGATCGAAGGTTTCCTCGTCCACGTTCAGCATCGGCTGGTTGACGTGGGTATAGCCCGCGTTGTTCACGACGATGTCGAGGCCGCCGTATTGGTCGAGGGCGCATTGCACCATCGCCTTGACCTGGGCGCTCTGGGTCACGTCGCCCTGCTGGGCCGCGGCCTTGCCGCCCTCTTGCACGATCGAGCCCGCGACGCGCTTGGCGCTCGCTGGATCGACGTCGTTGACGATGACCTTCGCCCCTTCCTCGGCATAACGCCGGGCGATGGCTTCGCCGAAACCCGAACCCGCGCCGGTCACGATGGCGACTTTGTCCCGAAGACGCATGGAACCCTCCAAGGGGGCGAGGATTAGAGCTTCGCCGCCCGTTCGCGCAGCACGAATTTCTGGATTTTGCCTGTGGACGTCTTGGGCAATGGGCCGAATATCACCGTCCTCGGTATCTTGTAATGGGCCATATGGGCGCGGCAATAGGCAATGACGCCGTCCGGGTCGGTTTTCTTGGCGCCCGGCTTGAGGGTCACGAAGGCGCAAGGCGATTCGCCCCATTTGGGGTCGGGCCGGGCGACGACCGCGGCCTCCATGATCTCGGGGTGGCGGTACAGCACCTCCTCGACCTCGAGGCTCGAGATGTTCTCGCCGCCCGAGATGATGATGTCCTTCGAGCGATCCTTGATCTCGACATAACCGTCGGGATGGCGCACCGCGAGATCGCCGGTATGGAACCAGCCGCCCGCGAACGCCGCCGCCGTGGCCGTCGGGTTCTTGAGATAGCCCTTCATCACCGTGTTGCCGCGAACCATCAGCTCGCCGATCGTCGTGCCGTCCGCGGGCACGGGCGCGAGGCTGTCGGGATCGGCCACCATCAAGGCGTCGAGCGTGGGATATGCGACCCCTTGGCGCGCGACCATGGCGGCCTGTCCGGCCTTATCAAGCGTGTCCCACTCGTCTTGCCACGCGCACAGCGCCGCCGGGCCGTAGGTTTCGGTGAGGCCGTAAAGGTGATGGACGCGAAAGCCCATGCGCTCCATGGCCTCGATCACGGCCGAGGGCGGAGCGGCGCCGCCGGTCGCCACCTGGACGGTTTGCGCCGGCGCTTTGCGGTCGGCATCGGGCGCGTGCACCAGCATGTTGAGAACGATGGGCGCGCCGCATAAATGGGTCACGCGGTTGGCCAGGATCGAATCGAAAATCGCCTTCGGCTCGACGCGCCGCAGACAGACATGCGTTCCGCCCGCGGCGGTGACCGCCCAGGTGTAGCACCAGCCATTGCAGTGGAACATCGGCAGCGTCCACAGATAGGACGTATCGGCCCTGAGCTGGAAGGCGAGGATCTGCCCGATGGCGTTCAAGGCCGCGCCCCGGTGATGAAAAACGACGCCCTTGGGATTTCCCGTGGTGCCCGAGGTGTAATTGAGCGCGATGGCGTCCCATTCGTCGTCGGGCATGCGCCAGGCGAATTCGGGATCGCCGCTGGCGATGAACGATTCGTAATCGCACGCGCCCAGAAGCTCGCCCGAGGAATCGAGCGGGTCGTCGATATCGATGACGAGGGGCTTGGCCGCGGTTTCCGCCAGGGCCGGCTTCACGACGGCGCTGAAGCAGCGATCGGCGATCAGGATCTTGCTGCCGGCGTGGGCGAGCGTGAAGGCGATGGCGCGCGCATCAAGCCGCGTATTCAGCGCGTTCAACACCGCCCCCGTCATGGGCACGCCGAAATGCGCCTCGAGCAGCGCCGGCACGTTCGGGGCCATGACCGAAACCGTATCGCCCTTGCCGATGCCGCGCGCGGCAAGCGCGGATGCGAGCCTCCGACAGCGCGCATAAAACTCGCCATAGTCGTAGCGGCGCGCGCCGTGGACGACGGCGAGCTTGTCGGGCCAGGTGGACGCCACGCGCTGGAGCTGGGTCAGCGGCGTCAGGGGTACATGGTTCGCCGGGCCGCGCTCGAGATCGGTATCGTAGGGATGGCCGGTCAACTCTCGCCTCGTTTTGCCCAGCTTAGACCATGATCGGGCCGAGCGGGAGCGCGTCAAACGATCCGCGGCGCGCGGGGACGAAGGGCGCGGCCGGCCGGCTGGGAACTAGGTTTTCGGCTTCCAGGCGTTGACGCGCGATTCGATTTCGGGGCGCTTGGATTCGTCAACCGCCCGCATCGCGCGGCGCAAGAGCGCCTCGGCGCCGGGATATTTGGCGCGCGCGGCGAGCGCCAGCCACATCGCGGCCTCCAGGGTGTCGCGCGCCACGCCGTCGCCGGCTAAATACAGATTCCCAAGGCGAAATTGCGCTTCCGCATGGCCCCGTTCGGCGGCGCGGCGATACCAATCCGCGGCCAAGGAAATATCCTTCTCGTAGGGATCGCCCGTCTCGTAGGCGCGGGCGAGCGCGGTCTGTGCCGCGGTGTCGCCGGCGGCGGCCTTTTCGTACTGTTCGGCGATTTCGACGAACACGCCGCGTTCGTCTTCCTTGAAGCGCTGCACGATGGCCTCGCGCGCGGCCACCGCCGGCTCGAAGCCGCGCCGTGCCGCGCGGTCCGCCAGGACATAGGCCTCGGCCTGGTTGGTTGTTCCGCCATCGCCGCGCGAGAGCATGACCGCGAGATTGTATTGGGCCTGCGCGTCGCCCTGCTCGGCCGCACGGCGGAACCAGTGCGCGGCGAGGGCGAAGTCCTTGTCGATGCCGCGGCCGCGATAGCGCATGAGGCCGAGCGCGTATTGGGCGGGGACATTGCCCTTTTCGGCGGCGCGTTCGTACCAGCGCGCGGCCTCGAGGCTGTTCGCGGTCACGCCGTCGCCGCGCCGGTATTGCTGGGCGAGATTGAACATGGCCGCGACGTGCCCCGCCTCGCCGGCCTTGGTCAACAGTTCGGCCGCGCGATTCGGGTCGCGCGCGCCGCCCCGGCCCTCAAGATAGAGCGTGGCGAGACCGAATTGGGCCGATTGCAGGCCTTGGGCCGCCGCGCGTTCGAGCCATTGGCGCGCGACCACGGGATCGGGCGCGACACCTTGCCCTTCGGCGAAAAGAATTCCGAGCTGAAACTGGGCCTCGGCGTCGCCGCGCTCGGCGGCGGGGATGAGCGTCTCGAGCGCTCGGGAATAATCGCGCGCGGCCGCCGTGCCTTGGCTGCTTTTTTCCGCACCGATGCGCGCTTGCGCTTCGGGCAGGCCCAGGGCGGCGGCCTTGGCCAAAAATTTCGCCGCCGCTTCCTCGTCGCGCGGCACGATCTCGCCCTTCGACAGGATGTTCGAGAGGCGCAACGCCGCCGTGGCCCGCCCGCCATCGGCCGCCGCCTTCAGCAAGGCGACCGCTTGGGCGTCGTTGCGCCCAACGCCGTGGCCCGACAGCAAGAGCCCGGCCAGGTCCTCGGCCGATTCGGCGTCGCCGCGCGCCGCCGCCTGGCCCAGAAGCGCCGCCGCGCGCGCGGGATCGGCCGCGACACCGCGTCCGGCGAGATAGAAGCGCGCCAGGCCGATCTGGGCCTCGACCACGCCGGCGGCCGCCGCGC
>CAMAPP010000054.1 GCA_945860095.1 Rhizobium sp. Q54
CATGGAAGAAGCGCGCGAGCGGTTCGACGATGCGCTGCAACTGCTCGTCAAGCTGCTGACGGAAGAAGAGGTCTCCTGGTCGAGCAAGTACTACAATTTCGCGCCGCTCACGATCACGCCGCGTCCGATGCAAAAGCCCCATCCGCCCATCTGGGTCGCGGCGATGCACGAGGCCAGCATTTCCTGGGCGGTCGAGAACGGTTTTCCCGTCATGACCACGCCGCTGCGCGATCCCTTCGCCGCCGCCAAGATGCAGGCCGACGCCTTCACCGCCGCCAAGGCGCGGGCGGGGGCGGTCGCCCGGTCCTCGCGCATGTCGATGCTGCGCAACGCCTATGTCGGCACGACCGAGGCGGATATCCGCGAGAAGGTGCGCTTCGGGCACACCAAGCAGCGCCAGTTCGCCAATGTGTTCAACACCCCCGGCGAGGTTTATCGCGGCAAGATCAAGCTCCTCGACATCGCGCTGACGGAGGCGGAGATCGCCAACAACATCATCATCGGCACGCCCGAGCGCTGTATCGAGATGCTCGAGCGCTACCGCGCGCTCGGCATCGACAATCTGATGCTCAATATGAATTTCGGCGCCACGCACCGCGACGTGATGCGCTCGCTCGAATTGTTCGCAACACGCGTGATGCCGCATATCGCCCCATGACCGCGCGCGCCGCCGCCGACATCCACCGCGACGCCGTCATCGTGGACGGTCTTGGCTTCGGCTCCGACGGCTATGCCGGGGCGCTCCGGGAAGGCAATGTCGCCGCGATCAACATCACGGTGGTCGACGTCACCGGCGATTTCGAGAAATGCTGCGACGACATGGCGATTTGGTGCGCGCGCCTGGCCGCGCCGGGCAGCCCGTGGCATCTGGTTCTGCGAACCGGCGATATCGCGGCGGCGCGTGCCGCGGGCAAGATCGGCCTCATCATGGGCTGGCAGAACATGCGCCCCATCGCCGACAGGCTGGAACGGCTCTGCCTGTTCCAGCGTTTGGGCGTGCGGGTCATGCAGCTGACCTATAACGAGCGGAACTTCATCGCCAGCGGCTGTCTCGAACCCGTGGACGACGGCTTGAGCGCGTTCGGCAGGCGCGCGGTCGCGGAGATGAACCGCCTCGGGATCGCGCTCGATCTAAGCCATGTGGGCGAGCGAAGTTGTCTCGACGCGGCTTCTTCGTCGTCCCAGCCCGTCCTTATCACCCACGCAAACGCCAAGGCCGTGTCGAACGTGCCGCGCAACAAATCCGACGCGGCGATCAAGGCGGTCGCCGCAACGGGCGGATTGATCGGCACCAGCGTCTATGGCCCGATGTGCTGGAACGGCGACGGCGCGCGCCGGCCGAATCTCTCGGACTATGTCCGCCATTTGGAATACATCGTCGATCTGGTCGGCATCGCGCATGTCTCGCTCGGCACCGATTTTCCCATCGTCGGCGATTTGTCCAAGGTGAGCCATATCATCGAGCGCACCATGGCGCGCTATCCCGGCGCCGTGACGAAATACGCCGCCGCTTTCGGCAACGACGTGCGCACGCGCTATCTGTCGGACTGCGCCTCGCCGGCGGAACTCCCGAATCTGACGGCGGCGCTGGTTGCGCGCGGCTGGCGCGAGGGGGACATCCGCGCCCTGCTCGGCGAGAATTTGATCCGGGTTTTGGCGCGCATCTGGGGCGGGTAGAAAACACCCGGCATATCGCGTCGCGTGCCAGGGGGGCGGAAATCTCCGCTTAAAGCCCGGCGCGCTCCGGGTCCCGACGCCGCTCAAATTCCCGCGCCCCTCAAATCCCCACGCCTTAAATCCCCACGCCGCAAACCCCCCGCGCCTCAAACCCCCGGCGCGTCAAATCCCCGGCGCGTCAAATCCCGACGATCGTCTCGCCGCCATTGGGGCTGACGACCTGGCCGGTGATGAAAGCCGATTCGGGCGAGGCTAGAAACGCGACGAGGGCGGAAATCTCGATCGGGCGTCCGAAGCGGCCGAGCGGAATGCCGCGCGTCCATTGCTCGACCTTGCCGGCGGGAAACTTGCCCGTGTCGATCCAACCCGGCGCTATGGCATTGACGCGGATATTGTAGGGCGCGAATTCCTTGGCCCAGGCCTTGGTCGCGCCCAAGAGCGCCGCCTTGGCCGCGCAATAATGCGAGGATACCGGCCAGCCCGTCATGCCCCAGGCCGAGGACGTGTTGACGATCGCGCCCGACCGGCGCCGCTTCATGCCCGGCACGACCGCCTGCACGCAATGGAAGGCGCCGCCGACGTGAACCGCCAACATGCGCGCAAGGCGCGCGGGCTCGATGTCCGAAATTTCCATGTGCTGGCCGCTGATGCCGGCATTGTTCACGAGCACGTCGATGCGCCCGAGCTTCGCCTCCGCGCCCGCGATGGCGTTTTGGGTCGCTTGGGCATCGGCGACGTCGGAGGAAATCGGCTCCGCGCGCCGCCCGAGCTTCGCTACCAAGGCGGCCGTGTCCTCCACCGCGGCCAAATTCTCATCCTGCACGATCACATCGGCGCCCCGTTCCGCCATGAGCAGGGCGTGGGAACGGCCAAGGCCTTTGCCCGCGCCGGTGATCAGGACGATGAGATTTTCAAGCGAACGCATGGCGGCCTCGCAAATTCCGGTTGCCGATTATCGGAGCAAGTCCGAACCGTTATTCGATGTCTTGCCTGGTGACGCCTTGCCTGGCGCCCGGTTAAAAACCCCCGATTCGGAAATCCCAGAATCAAAAGTCCTCGGTTCAGAAATCCCAGGATCGGGAATCCCAAGATTAAAAATCCTTACACAGCCTTAGCGAGTCGTAGATTGCAGCGTGGATATTGCGCGACACGACAGCATCGCCCACGCGGAAAAGCTGGAACTTCCCCGCTTGGTTGCGCACGACATTCTGCGGCCTCCCGGCCATGAGCGCGTCTTGATCGACCTCGCCGCGATTGGTCGCGTGCGTCTTCAGCGCGAAATAAATCTCGTCGCGCGGCAGCGTGCCGTGCTCGACCACGACGAGATCGACCAGGCGTTCCTCGTCGCGGGCGAGATAGTCGTTGCGCAGCACGGCGAGCAACCGGTTGCCCTCGCGCGCGACCGATACCAGGCGCATGTCCGGCGTGGTCACGACGCCAAGCTTGTAGAGATTGCGGATGTAAATCGGCCGGTTGTTCGGCCCTAGGCGCTCGCCCGGCGCTTTGTGCGGCGTCACGAATTCGACCGATGCGCCGCTTTCGGCGAGAAATTGGGCGGCGGTCACGCCCTGGGTGTCGGAGCCGTCGTCGTACATCAACACCGATTGCCCGGCATGGCTTGGCACCTTGCCGTCGAGGATCTCCCAACTCGTCGTCAGCAGGCCGGCATCGCCCGCGCGACCCTTGTTCGGCACGCCGCCCGTCGCGATCACCACCACGTCGGGCGATTCGGCCAGGACATCCGCGGCCGTCGCTTCATGGCCGAGCCGGAGTTCGACGCCGTGCTTTCGCACCTGGCCGTCGAGCCAGCGAACGATCCCCGACATGGCCTCGCGCCAGCCGAGGCGACTTGCAAGATTGATCTGGCCGCCGGTTTTCGCCGCCGCCTCGAACAGGATGACCCGGTGCCCGCGCGCGGCCGAAACGCGCGCCGCCTCGAGCCCGCCCGGGCCCGCGCCGACGACGACGACCGTGCGCCGCGCGCCGCCGGATTTCGGAATCTCGTGGGGCATCGTGCGTTCGCGGCTGGTCGCCGCGTTGTGCGTGCAGACGGCGCCGCCTCCGGTGTAAAGGCGGTCGATGCAATAGGCCGCGCCCACGCATTGGCGGATATCGTCTTCGCGCCCCGCCATCAATTTCCGCACGATGTGCGGATCGGCGATGTGCGCGCGCGTCATGCCGACCAAATCGACATGGCCCTCCGCGATCGCCCGGTTGGCGGTCGCGGCGTCGACGATGCGCGAGGCATGGATGATCGGGATCGCCACCTCGGCCTTGATCGCGCTGGCATAGGGTAGGAACACCGCCGGCGGGAAGGACATGCTCGGCGTGATCGTGGCATGCGAGATGTTGTTGTAGGTTTGGCTCGCCGCAATGTTGAGAAAATCGACGAGGCCGCTTTTCGCGTAGGCCTTGGCGATTTCGAGGCATTCGGTTTGCGTGAGGCCGTGCTCGGTCAGCTCGTCCGCCGACATGCGCATGCCGACGACGAAGTCCTCGCCCGCGACGCGCCGGATTTCGGCCAGCGCCTCGAGGCCGAAACGGATGCGGTTTTCGAAGCTGCCGCCGTAATTGTCGGTTCGCCGGTTCACGTCGGGCGACCAGAACTGATCGAAGACGTGATTGGCGAAGGCGCAAATCTCGATGCCGTCGAGCCCGCCTTCGCGGCACCGTCCGGCGGCGGCGCCGTAGTCCTTCACCACGCGCGCGATGTCCCAATCCTCGAAGACCTTGGCGTAAAGATAATTCATGCGTTCCGGCACGTGCGAGGGCACGAGCGGCACCATCCAATTCGCCAGATCCCAGCGCACCTTGCGCCCCATGTGGGAGAGCTGGACCATGAGTTTCGCGCCGTGGCCGTGCACGCGCTCGGAGAACTGGCGGAAATAGGGCACGATCGTGTCGTCGGCCGCCGAAAGCTGGCCCCAGCCCGCCTCGGATTCGTAGGATATACCCGTCGCGCCGCCGAACATGACCAGGCCAACCCCGCCCTTGGCCTTTTCGGCGTGATAGAGCTGGTAGCGGTCCTTGGGCTTGCGGTCCTCGTCATAGGCGGGGGCGTGCGCGGTGCTGACCACGCGGTTGCGCAGGGTCAGGTGCTTGATCGTGAACGGACTTAGCAGCGCGTCGTATTGGCCCATGGCTCGCTCCCCCGCTGCGTTCGCAACGCGCCTTGCTCGGCGAGTAGCGACGGCTCCGGGTGCAAGGCTAGTCGAGAGCAGAGCGCCGAACCAGCGCCGCCCGGTCGTTGGCATGCGCGCTTGATCGTGGTGAAATACTATGACCAAGCGGCGGCGACGGGTCGCCCGCCGCGGGCCGCGCCGGGGAGGACATCGATGACATCGCCGTCCCAGTTGTTCGAGCTTTCGCCCTTGCCGGGCGCGAGTTTCGGCGGGGTGGTTCGCTTCAAATCCGGCATGGGCGCGCGCGCGGCGACGGCCGCGCTCGAGCAGGCGCCGGACGCGCTGGCGAACGCGCTTTATGCCTCGGGCGGATTTTTGTTTCTCCCCTTGATGGACGAGATTTTCGACGAGCCGCGCCTTCTCGTGCGCCTGTCCCGGCTGTTCGGCCCCGAGGTCGAGAACAACCTCGTGACCTTTACCGCCGAAAACAAAACCTTGTTCAACATCCATGAGGACGTGCCCGAAATCCTCTTGGTCACCAATGCTCCGCCGATCAACAACCAGCCCATGACGCGGCCCGAGCCGCCGCTGACGCCGGACGGCAAGTTTCCCACGCGCTTTCCCCAACGGCGCGGCTGGCATTCCGACCAGAGCTTCCGCCGCCCGCCGCCCGATTTCTCGCTGTTCATCGCGGTGCAGCCGACCCCCAAGGGCCAGGGCCAGACCTTGTTCGCTGACGGCGCCGCCGCCTACGCGGCGCTGCCCGAGAACCTGAAGCGGCGCATCCAAGGTGTGGAAGCCCTGCATACCCTGCCGAGCAATGGCCGCTCGGAAAAAGCCGTGCGCTCCGGCGTTCAGCCCAAGGTGCTTCTCCCCCATCAGCGCTCGCAGAAGCAATCCATGGTCCGCATCCATCCGGTGACCGGAAAGCCCTCGATCTATATGTGCGAATCCGGGCAGCTCGATTGGGTGGACGGCCCCATCGTCGGCCTATCGCCGGGACCGGACGGCGAGGGGGCGAAGCTCGTGTACGAGCTGATGAGCCACATGACCCAGGACCAATTCGTCTATGCCCACGATTGGACGAAGGGCGATCTCGTCATTTACGACAACCGCAATCTGTTGCACGCGCCGAGTTGGTACGAGGCGGACAAATACATTCGCATCATGTGGCGCACGACGGTGATGGGAAATCCCGGCCCCGAATACGCGGGCGAGGAGCGGAGTTGGATTCCCCAGCCGGTCGGCTAGGCCCGGCCTAGGCGCGCGACGCCTAGCCTTGGCGTGCGGCCGATCCGCGCCGGGCGAGTTCTGGACATAAGAAATTCTTAAGCCACGCCCGGTAAGTTTGCCACCCTAGGCACTCCGATTTCGCTTATGGATGGACCGCCATGCCGTCGGAAATTCGCTACATCGCGTTTTCGCGCGCCGAGTTGGCCGAGGCCTTCTCGATTCCGGATGTGCGCCGATTCACGAACTTGGGCGTGGGCGATATTCTCGACGTTCAACCTCGGTACGAGAAGCGGCGAGTGAGTTGCGTGGTTCGGGTCAACGGCCTCCCACCCCGTTCGCACACGATCTCGGCTTCCGAAATTGCTGCGGCGATCGTGCTCCTGTGCAAGGCCAAATCCATCCCCGTTCCGAGGAGTTGCGGCAAGACCATATCGCTCCGCGGCGAGCATGTGATTCTGCGCGTAAGCCTCGGCGATTTTCCGTCGGATCGCGGGCACGACATGGCCGAGTCGTCGGACAGCGTCGCCGCCGCGTAAGCGCGAACGCCTAGGGCGCCGGGTCATCGAGGCGCCGGGCGAGCCAGGCCGCCACGGCCAAGGACGCGCCGATCGCGGCGACGCAGCCCGGCCAGCCGTAGCACATGAAAATCGCACCCAGCGCCGCGCCGCCCGCAAGGCCGCCTAGGAAATAGCTCGCAAGATAGATGCCGCTCGCCGAGGCGCCGTCGCCCATGGCCGCGCGGCCGATGAACCCCGTGGCGACCGCCTGGGCGAAGAACGTGCCCGCGCCGATGAGCGCGAGTCCGGCCAGCAGCGCGCCGAGATGGGGCAGAAGGACGAGGGGCAGGCCCAGCCCGGCGACCGCGACCGCGGCCCGGAAACTGGCGCGCGTGCCCCAGCGCCGCGCCGCGCGAGGCAACCTCGCGAAGACGTAAAAATTCCACGCCAGACCCAGGTCCATACCCAACTGATCGGCAACCGGGGTCGAGAGCAGCCAGCCGAACGGGGTTGTCCGCCACATTGCCGGTGACATAGGCGGCAATCACGCCCAGCCCCGGTTCGGCCGGTTCCTCCCCCACTCGCGCGAATGTGATCGCGCCTCACGAAGGCGTGATCAGATAGCGCACCGGGTCGATGCCATTGTGGCGGTCGGGCCCGCGCTTCGCCGGCTCGCAAGTAGGTGCCTTCGTAAGACAATCTGTTCAACCACTAGAAGGAGTTTCGCCATGAAGACCTCTTCCGCTCTCCTCGGCTCCGCCTTCGCCGCCGCACTTTCGCTCGCGGCCCTCGGCGCGGCCCAGGCCGGTCCCGCCGAAAAGCCGAGCTTCAAGTTCGAAAAATGCGGCGGCGTCATCAAAGCCGGCATGAACGACTGCCAGACCGCGACCTCGTCCTGCGCGGGTACATCCAAGAAGGACAATCAGGCCGATGCGTGGATTTACGTCCCCGCCGGCACCTGCGCCAAGATCAATGGCGGCGCGGTCAAGACCTGAACCCCGAACCGACGGACGGATGCGGGCCATGACCGACCTCGTTCCTCTCTCCAACGGCGCGCCACCCCCGGCCGGCATCGGCTTTCGCGCGCCGCACGAGGCGGATATCCTGGCCGCGCCTCCGTCCGTCGGATTTTTTGAAGTCCATGCCGAGAATTACATGGGCGGCGGCACGCCGGCGCGCGTCTTGGCGCGCCTGCGCCGCGAGCGGCCCATCTCGCTCCACGGCGTCGGGCTGTCGCTCGGCTCGGCCGAGGGCCTCGATCCGGCCCATCTTGCGCGCCTGGCGCGCCTGGTCGAGCGCACCGAACCCTTTCTCGTTTCCGAACATCTGTCGTGGAGCGTCGCGGGCGGCGTCTATCTCAACGATCTTCTGCCGCTGCCCTACACCGAGGAGGCGCTCGCCATCGTCGCCGACAATATCGAGGCCGCGCAGGAATGGCTGCGCCGCCCCATCCTCGTCGAAAACCCTTCAGCCTATCTCCGCTTCGCCGCCTCGACGATTCCCGAGGCCGAATTCCTGGGCGCGCTCGCGCGCCGCACGGGCTGCGGGATTCTGTGCGACGTAAACAATATCCACGTCTCGGCGGCCAATCTCGGCGGCGACGCGTTCGCCTATTTGGCCGCCCTTCCGGCCGAGGCGGTCGGCGAGATTCACCTGGCGGGCCACGCGGTCGTCGATGCCGATGGCGCATCCATTCTCATCGACGATCACGGCTCGGCCGTGTCCGCGGAAGTTTGGGCGCTGTACGAGGTGGCGGTCCGGCATTTCCCGCATGCGCCCGCCCTCGTCGAATGGGACAGCAATCTGCCGGAGCTTTCGGTGTTGCTAGCCGAAGCCGCGCAGGCGGACGCGCGCGCGCGGTGCGCGCTGGCCAGCCAAAAATTGTCCGACCGGGCGTTATCCGACCGGGCGTTATTCGATATGGCCACGCATTTAGATCTCCCGCCCTCCGCGCGCGCGGGTCGAACCGGGGGCCGCGTTCATGAAGCTGCATGACATCCAACGCACGATACGCGCCCATGTTCTAGGTCCGATCGCCAACGCCGCGTTGCAGGACGCCGAGCTTTCCGGCGTCGTGATGGACGATCTCATGGCGCCCGCGCGGCGCCTGCGGATTTACCGCAATCACTATTACATCACCTTGATCGACGCGCTCGCCGCGACCTTCCCTGTTACGCGGCGCCTCGTGGGCGAGATGTTCTTCGCCCAGGTCGCGCGCCGTTTCGCCGCCACCTCGCCGCCCGCTGGCCCGTGTTTGTTCGAATACGGCGAAGGCTTCCCCGCGCTCCTCGAAGCGCTCCCCGAGGCCCAAGCTCTTCCCTATCTTGGCGACGTGGCGCGACTCGAATGGGCGCTCAACCTCTCGCGCACCGCGCCGGACGTGCCGCCGCTCGATCCCTCGGGCCTTGGCCGCGTCGAAAGCGGCCGCCAGGCCGATTTGATTTTCGTTTTCCATCCCGCGTGCCGTTTGTTCGCCTCGCGCTTTCCCGTCGCGCGTATCTGGGCCACGAATCAGCCGAGCGCCTCGGAGGCGACGATTGCGCTCGACGAGGGCGCGTGCCGCCTGCTCATCCATCGCCAGGACGGCGAGCCGGTTTGGCGGACGCTCGGCGACGCGGAATTCGCCTTTCTTTACGCGCTGCGCGCGGGGCGACCGCTCGAGCGCGCGGTCGCCGCCGCCAACGGCGCGGGCTTCGATCTCGCCGGCACTCTCGCCGGCCTCCTCGGCTGCGGCGCCATCGCCGACTTCATTCTTCCCCCCACCTAGGACAAGAGGTAACGGCCATGTCCGCGACAGCCATGAAATCGACCGCGTCGCGCGCGAATACCGCCAGCCGCGCGCTCGAACTCGTCGATGCCGGGCGGCGCCTGCTCGCGCGCTTTCCGCTTTCCGTCGTCGAATTCGCGATGCGCGTCGGCGTGGGCGCGGTGTTTTTCAAATCGGGTCTGACCAAGATCGCGAGCTGGGACGCGACGCTCGCCTTGTTCGAGAACGAATACGCCGTGCCGCTTCTGCCCGTGGAGCTTGCGGCGACTCTCGCGGCGGCGAGCGAGCTCGCATGTCCCGTGCTGCTCGTGTTCGGTCTTGGCGCGCGTTTTGGCGCGGCCGTTCTTCTCGGCATGACCTTCGTCATCCAGTTTTTCGTCTATCCCGAGAACTGGGCCGAACACCTGCTTTGGGCCTCGGTCTTTTCCTATATGCTGACGCGCGGCGCGGGCGCGCTCTCGCTGGATCATCTTTTGGCGCGGCGCCTCTTTCGCGCCCGATGACGCGCCGCGCGACGGGCTCGATGTGCCGCGCGCGTTCCCACCCGTGGCGAGCAAGCTCAACGGCGATTGGAAATTTCTCACCCATTTGCGCGATGTCGGGCGCGAGCGCGCCGGGGTCTGACTCGATGCCAATTTCGCCCGCCTTGGTCGGGAATCGACCGTCGATATTCGCGCGAAATATCTCTGATTCGGGTGACTTGGTTCGCGTCGGGAACGGGTTAACCATAAAGTGCGGCCCCAGTTCCGCGACCGCCCGCCTGGCGTGGAGCGGGGTGGCGGAAGTCTCGCGCTTGCGGCGGCTTTGCGATAGAATCGATCCCCGTTGCGCGGCTGGCGCACCGGTAATATCGGTCGAACATGAACGCGACGCAGACACGGGCACGGCTTTGGGGTTTTGAGTGGGCCGGGCAGGCCCTGCTCGGGCGCGCGATCCGCCCGGATTGGCTGGAGCCCCTCATTGTCCAACGCCCCGTGCTCGGGTGGATTGCCGTAAATTTCGCGGTCGGCGCGCTCTATGTCGTTTTTGGCGTTGCGGTCAGCCGGTATTTTGCCGCTTTCGGCTTCTTTCCCTCGCCCATCTGGCTGTCCGCCAGCATCGCCTTGGCTGCCGCCATGGTCGGCGGGGTGCGCGTCGCGCCGGCTTTGTTCGCCGCGTCGTGGATCACAAACTCCATCATTTTCGGCGCGGACGCACTCGTCGTCGCGATCATCTCGTTAACCAACGCGGCGGGGCCCGTGCTTGGCGCGTTGCTCGTCGCGCGCCATGCCGTCGAGGGCCGGTTGTTCGACAATTTTCAGGGCCTGTTCGCGTTCCTGGCGGGCGGGGTGGTGCTCCACGGCACGGTCGTGGCGACCGGCGGCGCCTTGGCCATTTGGGCCGGCGCTCCGGGGATTCCCTCGGCCGAGCTTTGGTCGATCTGGCTCCGGTGGTGGATTTCGGACGCGGGCGGCGCGCTCTATTTTTCGCCCGCGCTTCTTTTATGGCTCTCGTTCCGGCGCGCGCGCGCGGCGGAGCGGCTTCCCGGTTGGGAAGGCCTTGGCGTAACCGCGGTCACGCTCGGCGCAACCGCGCTGTTGTTCGGCCAAGCGCCGGGCACGATGACGGCGGATTTCTATCCGCCCTATCTGCTCATTCTGCCGCTCACCTGGCTTGCGCTGCGGCTATCGCTGCGCTCGGCATACACCTTGTTCGCCCTGGTCATGGTCGTTGCGACCGCGTGCACGGTCGAGGGCTTGGGGCCGTTCGCCGCCGGCGGATTTGCGCGCCCCCTGACCGCGCTTGGCGGCATGTTGACGCTGTTCAGCGTGAATCTGCTGCTTATTTCCGCCCTGGTCACCGAACAGCGCGCCGCGCGGTCGGAGACCGAGGCCAAGACGGCGTTTCTCGCCACGCTGAGCCACGAATTGCGCACGCCCCTGCACGGCATGCTCGGCCTGACCGAGGTCATTCGCGACGACGCACAACAAGGCAGTCCCACGCGGCGCCACGCCGCCATGGTGCTCGATAGCGGCCGCCATTTGCTGAACCTCGTCGAGGATCTGCTCGACGCCTCCAAGATTCACACGGGGCATTACCGCTTGGCCGAGGAAGATGTCGAATTGGGGACGCTCGCGCTCGGTTGCGTGATCCTGGCCGAGACTCAGGCCCAAAAGGCCCAGGTCCGGATCAAGGAAGACTCGATCGCGACCCAAGTGCGCTTGCGCGCCGATCCGCGCGCGGTGCGCCAGGTCCTCGTCAATCTTCTGTCGAACGCGGTCAAATTCACGCCCTCGGGCGGCGACGCCGTGTTGACGCTTGGCGTGGACGACAAGGGCGCCTATGTGCGGGTGGCCGATACCGGCATCGGCATGACGCGCGCGGAAGTTGCGCGCGCCTTCGATTTGTTCTGGCAGGCGAACATGGGCAATGCGCGTCCGAGCGGCGGGTCGGGCCTTGGCCTCGCGATCAGCCGCCAGCTCATGGAATTGCACGGCGGCACGCTCGATCTTGCCAGCGAACCCGGGCGCGGCACGGTCGCGACGATGCGCTTTCCGCTGGCTCGGGTGATCGCGCAATGAGCGAAGCGGCGGCGCGTCCCTGTTCGGGCGCCTTCGCTTGCGTTTTGCTCGCCGTCCTGTGCGCGGCGTTCGCGGGCGCGGCCATGGCCCAGGGCAAGAAGCCCACATCGTCCTACCCGACGAACGAGCAGCCGATGTACGGCGGCGTTCCGCGCACGCCCGCCGAGCAGGAAAGCGATCGCAAGTACATCGCGGACGCGACGGCGCGGGAGGCCAGCCGCGCTTTCGCCTCGGACAAGGTCGCGGATCTCGGCTTTCGAGATTTCTTCAAGGGCGATTTGGCGGCGGCGATCGTGCGCTTCAACCAGGCCAATTTGCTCGAACCCGAAAACGGCGACGCCTATCACGGCATGGCCCTGGTGGTGTACGACCGCGACGACAACCAGGCGCTCGCCGAGCAAATGTTCAAGACCGCGATCGCCAAGGCCAATACCTCGATCGGCGCATGGGCCGATTACGGGCGCCTGTTGCTTCTGGCCAAACGCGCGCGCGAGGCCGTGGCGATTCTGGATGCGGGCTTGGTCCGGACACGCGTGGGAAATCCTAACCCGGAAGGGGCGGCGAACGCCCGCGCATTGCTGGCCTTGGCTGCGGCCGAACTCGGCCAGTTCCCGCGCGCCTGCCGCGAGGCCAAGGCCGTTCCGCCCTTGGCCCAGAAGGAACTCTTGGATGGCGTGTCCCAGATTCTCGCGCTGCCCGAATGTCGGGGCACCTGACCGACGCTCAAAGAATACGCCCCATGGCGCGGACCACCATGGCACAGGCGTCTTGGTACATGCGTCTTGGCACATGCGTAGTGGCACATACTGGGCAAAGCGGTTATGACCGTTTGCTGCCGCCACGAAGATAGCCGCCGAGGAGCATAGCCATGGCCCCAGATCCCCGTTTCAACCAAGTCGATGCGACGGTGGTGCCGCGCTTTGCGGATGTCGCCACCTTCATGCGCACCCGACGGCACGATGCCTCGGCGGAGGTGGATATCGGCCTCGTGGGCGTGCCGTTCGATTTGGGCGTGAATTTCCGCTCGGGCGCGCGCCAGGGCCCGGCCGGCGTGCGCGAAGCCTCGCGCATCATCCGGCGTATCCATCCCTCGAGCGGGATCGCGCCGTTCGACATCTGCAATGTCGCGGATCTCGGCGACTCGCCGGTCAATCCGATGAGCCTCGACCGCTCCATCGCCATGATTCAGGAATATTTCGAGCGTTTGCACGCGCTGAACATCCTGCCTATCGCCATCGGCGGCGACCACACCATTCCGGTACCGATTTTGCGCGCCATCGCCAAGAAGCGCCCGGTTGGCATCGTGCATTTCGACGCCCATGCCGACACCCTCGACGAGCTATGCGGCACCAAGGTCAATCACGCGACCTTCATGCGCCGGGTGTACGAGGAGGGCCTGGTCGATCCCAAGCGAGTGGTGCAGATCGGCCTGCGCGGCAGCCGGTTCAGCGCCGACGACATAAAATTCGGCCTCGATGTCGGCTATCGCTGCATCACCATGGACGAGTACGAGGACATGGGCCGGGCCAAGGTCGTCGAGACCGTGCGCAAGATCATCGGCGACGGGCCGATCTACGTCTCTCTCGACATCGACGGCCTCGATCCGGTACACGCGCCCGGTACGGGCGTGCCCGAAATCGGCGGCGTCAGCCCGCGCGACGCGCAGGTCATCATCCGCTCGCTGCGTGGCAACGAAATCATCGGCGCCGATATCAGCGAGGTGGCGCCCGCGCTCGATCCCACGGGCATCACCTGCGTCACGGCGGCGAATCTTATGTTCGAGATCTTGTGCGTGATGGCCGATTGGAAGGCGAAAAACCGCGGCAAATAGGCCCGCCTGGGCCCGCGCGCCCGACTAGCCATCGGCCGGAATCCGCCGGCTCCGCTTCGCTCGTCCCGCTTCGCTCGCCCCGATTCGCTCGCTAGGCGGCACCGCTTGCGGCCGAATCCGGCCTCGTATTGCCGGACAATCCCGGCTATCGGATGACCCCAAATAATCCCCGCTATCGGACAATCCCGGCTATTGGATGATCTCGGCCTTTTCGATGGTGATGGCCTTGGTCGGGACGTCCGACATGCCGCGCAGGCGGCCGGTCGGCGTGCGCTCGATGCGTTTCACCACGTCCATGCCCTCGACCACGATGCCAAAAACGGCATAGCCCCAATCGCGGTCGGTCTTGCCCTTGTGATCGAGGGCGGGATTGTCGACCGTGTTGATGAAGAACTGCGCCGAGGCCGAATGGGGGTCGGGCAGGCGCGCCATGGCGACGGTGCCCGAGGTGTTCTTCAGGCCGTTATCGGCCTCGTTCTTGATGGATTTGCGCTCGGATTTTTCCGCGAGCGAGGCGTCGAAGCCGCCGCCCTGGATCATGAATCCCGCCATGACGCGGTGGAAGATCGTGCCTTCGTAGTGTTGGCTGCGCACGTAATCGAGGAAATTCTTGACCGTGATCGGCGCCTTGTCGGGATACAGCTCGATGACGATGGCGCCCAAATTGGTCGTGAGCTTGACGCGCGGATTGGGTTGCGCGGCCACGCTGGTGATGACCAGGGCGAAGGGCATGGTGGCGATCAGGGCGATCAGGGTATTGAGCATTTGCCTTCCTCGTTGATGTCTGCCCGGGTCGATCGGCGCCCGGGTTTCGCGCGCGACGGATTGGCTTTATACATCACTCCGCGTCGGCGCACGGCGTATCTTCGCAACAAGGATAGCCAAGCCCCCATGAGTCTTTGCAATATCTGCCCCGATCCCGGCCATTGTTGCCGCGGCCTGGTACTGACGAGTGACGAGAAAACCGACGTGACGACGGCCAACGGCACGTTGCTGTACCCCGCCGAGGAAGGTGTCTGGGCGGTGCATGCCTACATGGTCAAGCACGACATGCCGTTCCAGCCGGTCGAAATCGAGAAAACTTATCGCATCAAGGGCAAGCTCTACAATTCCTGGACCCTGAACTGCCCGGCACTGGGCCGCGACGGGCGCTGTGGCATGTACGAGCGCCGGCCCGAAAACTGCCGGAATTTCGAGGCCAATACCAAGACCGAGGGCTGCGTGTTTCACAAGATGAAGACCTTGCCCGGTATTTGACGCCGCGGCGCGGACGCGAGCGAATGGGGCGCGCATGACCGATAGCGACCGTATCCTGTACCTCACCCGCTCGGACGTGGCCGGGGCGGGCGTGCCCTATCTTGAGATGATCGACGAGGTCGAGCGCTGCTTTCGCGACTGGGACGAGGGCGCGCTGGTTGGACATCCCAAAGTCGTCTCGCTCACGCCCGCGCGCAGCTTCTTCTATTCGCTCAATGCCTATTCGCCGCGCCTGGGTCTCAATCTTTGCCACAACTCCATGGGCGTTCAGGCGGAACTGGCACCGCCGGGCCAGCACCATCTGAGCGGCATGGAAATTCTCGCCGACTACAAGACCGCGCGCCCCGTGGCGCTCCTCGACAGCTTCTGGATGTCGACCTGGATTCCCGCGGCCGTGTCGGGGATGGCCGCGCGGCGCCATGCGCGACCCGAATCGACCACCCTCGGCCTCGTTGCGACGGGCGCGCAGGGCCGCGTGCATCTGCCCGCGCTCAAGGCCGTCCTGCCCAAGCTCACGAATGTTGTCGCCTATAATCGCAGCCGCGCCGGGGCCGAAATATTCGCCGCCGAGGCGCGCGCCCAGGGCTGGACGGTCCAAATCGCCGATCATCCGCGCGCGGCCGCCGAGGCCGACGTGGTGGTAACCTCCATTCCCATTGCCAGCACCTCCGTGCCGATTCTCGATCCTTCCTGGGTGAAGCCGGGCGCCTTCGTGAGCGCGGTCGATCTCGGCCGGTCCTGGCATCCGGGCCTGGCGGGGTTCGAGCGCGTTCTCACCGACGATCGGGATCAAGCCAAGCATGAAATCGAAATCGGCCGCTTCAAGATTGCCGGACCGTTCGAGGGGGATTTGAAGGACATGGCGGCGGGCCGCGTGGCACCGCGGCGCAACGCAAGCGAGCGCGCGATTATTTGCCATAGCGGCCATGCCGTCGGCATTCTCGGACTCGCCGCGCTCGTCTACCGGTATGCGGTGAAGAACAATGTCGGGACTTGGCTTCCGGCCAATTGGCGCTAGCTGTGAGCTTTCCATAGGTTGTCCATCCGGCCCCGACCGAGGAGGCCGAGATTGCTGAACTTCGGTTTTCCAAGGGGGCCCGGGAACCGGCCCACGAGGGCCGGATAAAGGGGCCGGATAAACCGGATAAATAGGGGAGGATGACATGGCACGAAGCAAGGCAAAGCCTGCGGCCAGGGGGGCGGCGCCGAAGACGCCGTTTCACACCTTGCATCACCTCTGCATCGTCGTGAAAAACATGGCGCGGGCGGAGAAGTTCTACAATTCGATCGGCATCGGGCCGTGGCTCGACTATCCGCCGCTCGACCAATTCACCGCGCTCAAGATGCCCGATGTGCCCGGCTTCAAGAAACTCAAGTTCAAATATTGCCAGCTCGGGCCCGTGCAATTTCAACTCGGCTGCCCGCCTCCGGGCGGAACCCCGCAGCGCAAATTCCTAGAGACGCGCGGCGAGGGCGTGTTCCATATCGGCTTCGTGGTGGACGATGTCGATTCGGGCGAGTCGCAGGCCGTGCGCATGGGCCTCGATCCTTATATGCGCGGCCGCCGCGACAATGGCAGCGGCTTCAGCTATTTCGACGTCGCCGACAAGGCCGGCGTCACCTTGTCGATCCGCAAGAGCCCGCCCGTGGCCAAGGCGAAAAAACCCCGGTCCAAGGCGCGGGCGCCCCGCCGCTAGCGCTTGGGCGCGAGGCTCCGATGTTCGTTCATCGTCCCATCGTGATGGCCCGGGGCGGCATGGTCGTCGCTGGTCATCATCTGGCCGCCGAGACCGGCGCGGCCGTTCTGCGTCAAGGCGGCAATGCGATGGACGCCGCCGTCGCCGCCGCGGCGACGCTGGCGGTGGCGATTCCGTTCATGAACGGCCTCGGGGGCGATTGCTTCGTCCTGTGGCACGACGCGCGCACGCGCGAAACGGTCGCCGTCAACGGCTCGGGCGCGGCGCCCCTCGCGGCCGATCTTGCGCATTATCGCAAGGCGGGGCTATCGGCGATTCCCGGCCATGGGCCGTTGTCGATTTCCACCCCGGGCGCGGTTCACGCCTGGGCCGATTGTCTCAAGCGTTACGGCACCATCGATTTCGCGCGCGCGCTCGCGCCCGCGCGCGATCTTGCCAAGGCGGGACTGCCCGTTGACCGCGTCTTGCGCGACTATCTCAATGGCGAGGCATACGCCGCGCGCGCCGCCGGAAACCGGGCGCTCGTCACGCTCTACGGCGTTCCGGGCGGGCGCAAGCTCGGCGAATGCCTGGACCTAACCGCCTTGGCGGTGACGCTGGATACCCTCGTCGCCAAGGGGCCGTGCGCGCTCTATGGCGGCGAGATCGGACGCGCGCTCGCCGCCGACGTGCAGGCTTCGGGCGGCGTGCTCGCCCTCGACGATCTGGCGCGCCACGATACGCTTATTCAGGCGCCCCTTTGCGTGTCCTATCGCGGCGTCGAGGTTTACGCCTCGCCGCCCAATACCCAGGGCATCGCCCTGCTCGCGACCTTGGGCGCGCTCGCACGCCTGCCCGACGGGCCGCCGCTTTTGCGCTTCATGCGCGCAAAGCTCGCTGCTTTCGCGCTGCGCGACCGGCATCTGGGCGATCCCTCGCACGCGCCTCTGCCGGGCGATGCGCTTTCGCCCGCTTCGCTCGACGAACTTGCGCGCGGGGCGGGGGCCGCGAACGCCACGCGTCCCGTTGGCGGCGACACCTCGACCCTGGTCGTCGTCGATCGCTGGGGCAACGCGGTCAGTTGGGTACAAAGCCTGTTCGATCATTTCGGCTCCGGCGTGGCTTCGCCCGCGACCGGCATCGTGATGCAGAACCGCTTGTCGATGTGCGCGCTCGCCGAAACGGGCCCGGCGCGCCTGGTTCCGGGCAAGCGCACGCCCCACACGCTCTGCCCCGCCTTGGTTTTCGAGCGTGGGCGCGTGCGCGCGGCCATCGCCACGCCGGGCGATCACGGCCAGCCCCAAAGCCTCGCCCAGGTCGTCGTGCATCTGGTCGATGGCGGTCTCGACGTTCAGGAAGCGGTCGAGGCGCCGCGCATTCGCCACGACGAGGGGCTTACGGTCATGCACGAAAGCCGCATCGAAGCGGCGGCGCTGCGCCCGTTGGCCGAAGCGGGATTTACGCTTCGGGACGTGGGGCCGTGGTCGCGGCTCATGGGCGGGGTTTGCGCCATAGTGCGCGACGATGACGGCTTGCTCATGGGCGGGGCCGATCCCCGGCGCTCGCCCTACGCGGTTTCGGCCTGACGAATCTTGTTCATTCCGCCGCCCGCGCGGCGATGCCGATGGGGCAGCTCACCCCCGTGCCGCCCAGGCCGCAATAGCCGCCCGGATTCTTGGCGAGATATTGCTGGTGATATTCCTCGGCGTAATAGAACGCCGGCGACTCGACGATCTCGGTCGTGATCGCGCCGTAACCCGCCCGGGTCAGGCCCGACTGGAACACGGCCCGGCTGGCCTCGGCCTGGACCTTCTGGTCCGCCGAATAGGTGTAGATGCCCGAGCGGTACTGCGTGCCGACATCATTGCCTTGCGCCATGCCTTGGGTCGGGTCGTGGCTTTCCCAGAAACATTTCAGCAATTCCTCGTACGAGGCGAGCTTGGGGTCGTAGATCACGAGCACGACCTCGTTGTGTCCCGTGCGGCCCGAGCAGACTTCCTCGTAAGTCGCATTGGGCGTGAAGCCGCCTGCGTACCCGACCATCGTCGCGTAAACGCCCTTCAGCTGCCAGAATTTGCGTTCCGCCCCCCAGAAACAGCCCATGCCGAACATGGCGCGCTCGAGGCCGATGGGAAAAGGCGGGGTGATACGCCGGCCATTGACGAAATGCGCCTCGGGAACGCCGACGGCCTCGGTGCGTCCGGGCAAGGCCTCGGCGCGCATGGGCAGCTGCATCTTTTTCCGAAAACTATCCAGATTCCACATGGCGGGCCTCCTCGTCCGATGCGCGGTCTCGCTGGCGAAGAATTTGGTGTCGCGGCACGAGCGCGGCTAGAGGTCCATCATAGGCCAGGATGCCGCCGGCATCCTAGGCCACGATGCCGCCGGCATCATAGGCCACGATGCCGTCGGCCGACAGAACAGACGGCAAAGTCCCGCGTCTTCAAACACTTGGACGACGGCGGACTTGGGACGACGGCAGACTTGGGACGACGGCGCCCTCGCGGCCTTGTGATCGCGCGCCCTAGACTTGGTCGTCGGCGAGGGCCATGAGACTCGCGGCTCCGGCCATGGCGGCGGCGGCGTGCCCCGACTGCAGCGGCAGAAGGCGCGCGAAAAAATGCCGCGCGACGGCGCGCTTGCCCTCGGCCAGGGCGTCGGCGCGTCCCCGGCAGGCATGAACGATGCGCGCCCAGGTCCAGGCGAATAACATCAGCACGAACACCCGCATGGCATCGACGCTCGCGGCCGCGAGTTCGTTCCGGTCGTCTTGCTCGCCGAGCCACGCGACGAGTTCGACCGTGCGCGCGAGCGACGCGGCGAGCGGTACGGCGAACTCCGCCATGCCCGGCGCGTGGCCCGGGCCGTCGAGGAAATTCTCGATTTCCTCGACGAGGCTCCGGAAGGCGCGGCCGCCGTTCTGCGCCATCTTTCGGCCGAACAGATCGAGCGCTTGGATCGCGTTGGCGCCCTCCTGGATGCGCGCAAGACGCACGTCGCGCACCAGCTGTTCCATGCCGTTCGCGCGGATATAGCCGTGTCCGCCCCAGATCTGCATGGCGTCGTCGCACGCGGCAAAGCCCCAATCGCTGAACCCCGCCTTGATCGCGGGCGTGAGAAAGGCTGCGAGATCGCCCGCGCGCTCGCGCGCCGCCGCGTCCGGATGGCGCGCGGCGATGTCGAGTTGCAGGGCTGTCCACAGCGCCAGCGCCCGCGCCGCCTCGATGAAGGCGCGCGCATTCAGCAACATGCGCCGCACATCGGGTTGCACGATCAGAGGATCGGCGGGTCGGTCGGGAAAGCGCGGGCCTGAAGGCGCGCGGCTTTGCAGGCGTTCGCGCGCGTAGTTCGCGGCCGATTGATAGGCGGTCTCGGCCAAGGACAAGCCCTGCATGCCGACCGCAAGGCGCGCGGCGTTCACCATGGTGAACAGGCAGTTCAAGCCCCGATGGGGCGGGCCTACCAGCCAGGCTTGCGCGCCCTCGAAAACCATCGTGCAGGTGGCGGAGGCGGCATAGCCCATCTTGTGCTCGATGCCGATGGCGCGCACTTGGTTGCGCGCGCCCGGCTCGCCCTTCGCGTCGGGCAGGAATTTCGGCGCCAGGAACAAGGAGATGCCGCGCACGCCGGCGGGCGCGTCGGGCAGGCGCGCGAGCACCAGGTGAACGATATTGGGAGCAAGATCGTGCTCGCCGCCCGAGATGAAACATTTGGTGCCCGTCAGGCGATACCCGCCATCGCCTTGCGGTTC
>CAMAPP010000055.1 GCA_945860095.1 Rhizobium sp. Q54
CACAGCCTGGCGCTGGCCTATCTCAACGGCGACGGCGTCGAGAAAAATTACCCGCAGGCGCTTTACTGGTTGGGACGCGCGGCGGATGCGGGCCTGGCACGCTCGCAATATTCCCTCGGCAAGATGCATCTCGAAGGTCTCGGCACGCCCGTCGATCATGCCAAGGCCGCGAGCTTGATCGCGAGCGCTGCGGAACAGGGCGAGCACCGCGCGCAATACAATTTGGGCAAGCTCCTGCGCGATGGGCGCGGCGTGGCCCGCGACATGGCGCAAGCGGCAACATGGTTCGAGAAAGCCGCAATGCAGGGCTATGCGCGCGCGCAGTCCCAATTGGGCATCCGCCTTGCGCGCGGCGAAGGCCGCCCGGTCGACGAGGTACTGGCCTATAAATGGATTTTTCTTGCGGCCGAACAGGGCGACGCTGAGGCCTTGGTTCAGCGCGGCGTGCTTCAGTCCAAAATGACCCGCGAGCAAATCATCGAAGCCAAGCGGCTGGCCGCCACCGAACCCAATCCGCGATTGGCCGCGTTGCGGGCGCCGCTGACGACGAACTGAAATCCGACCCGGGGCAATCGGTCAACGCGGCACCACAACCGCGCCCCGCGCGATCAACCAGCGCGTGGTTTCCGCGACGACCGCCAACAACACGGCCGGATCGCGGGGGTCGATATGGTCGCCAGGCATGGTAACGACCCATTTGGGATCGGGCGTCAGGCGTTCGAGCAGTCGTTGCGAAGCGGGCGGAATCAATTCGTCGCGCTCGGCATGGATGATCAAGACCTGACTCTCGATCACGGGCAGAAAATGCGCGGGCTCGACCGCATTCAAAAGCGCGCCGCCGATCCAAGCGGTGGGCGCCTCGAGAAAAGGCGACTTGATCTTGAGAACCCGCGGCACGATCGTTCCGAGATCGGCGCCACCGAAGGCGAGAATGGTGACACCGTGATGGATGCCGCTGGCCTTCGCCTTGACATGGGCGACGGGCGCGACCATGGCGCCGAGGCTGTATCCCAGCAAGCCGATGCGCCGTGCATCCGCCCATTGTTCCGCTCCCGCCCAGCGGATGATCGCGGCGAGTTGCTCGGCCGTTGCGCGCGAAGACCGATAGACGTGCAAGAGGCGTTCGGGCGCGCCGCGCGATTTGTCGCGAATGATGTCGCGATGGGGATATTCGAAGGAAATGAGCGCATTGGCGCCAAACGATGGCAGGCGTTCGAGATTTTTCCGCCCCGAGCGGAGACCGCCGACGATCAAAAGAACCGGCATCGGGCCTACCGCCGCTTCCTCGGGCAGGCTGACGGTGAAGGAAACCGGCGGTCGGCCTGGAGAAGCGAGCCGGTAGTCGGTATAGAGGCGCCGCGCGCCGTCCTTCTCGATGGTGCCGCGCGCGACCTCGCTCGCTTGATAGGGCGGCACCGGTGTCTTGGCGAGGGCCATGGGATCCTCGCTGCGCAGCCAAATTAGGACGCCCGCTGCGGCGAATATCGCGCCAAGCACAAGCACGGCTAACGCACGGATCAACCAAGACAGGACACGGAGAAAGCGGCGCACGGCGAGAATCCTCGGATGGGTCGGTACAGAATGACACGGGATGCGCTATGGCGCGACGCTGGCGCCGCCGCGCCGCCTTGGGCTAGCCTTTCGAGCATCGACGAGATCAAGGCTTTTGGAGGAATACAATGACCACCAGCATACCGCGATCGGACGCGAAGGGCGACGCGTCGCTAAGGCTGGGGGCGGTTGCCCTTGTGACCGGCGCGTCGAGCGGCATCGGGGCGGAAACGGCGAAGGCGCTGGCCGCTTCGGGTTGCCGCGTGATCTGCGCCGGGCGCACGCGGGCCAAACTCGACGATGTCGCCGCGTCGATCGAGGGCAAGGGGATGGCGTTCGAATTGGATGTCGACGATCGCGGCTCGGTCGCATCGCTGTTCGAGCGGTTGCCGCCGGATTGGCGCGATATCGACGTGTTGGTGAACAATGCCGGACATGATCGCGGTGGAAGGCGGAGATTCGACGAAGGCTCGATCGAGGAATGGGAGAAGATCATCGAGACGAACGTCATCGGACTCATCCGGGTGACGCGCGTGGTCATTCCGCAGATGATCGCCCGCGACCGCGGCCACATCGTCAATATCGGCTCGATTTCCGGTTACAAGCCTTATGCCGGCGGCACGCTCTATGCCGGCAGCAAGTTCGCGGTACACGGCTTCAGCGAATCCCTACGTCTCGATTACCGCAATACCGGCATCCGGGTGACGGAGATCCTGCCCGGAATGGTGCGCACGGGATTCGCGTCCGCGCGCTGGGACGACACCTCGCGCGCGAAGAAGTTTTACGACGATTTTGGCACGTGCCTCGCACCCGAGGACGTCGCGCGCAGTGTCGTCTTCGCGGTGCAACAACCCGGGCACGTCGTGATTTCCCAGTTGGTGGTGGTGCCGAGCTCGCAGACCTGAGCGGATTTAACGGCGCAGCGCGCCGGCCGCCATCAGGCGAACCCGACCGCCATCAGGCGAACATGGCGTCGATGCGGCTTTGCGCGTCGCCCGAAGGCTCGACCGCTTTGGGATGGACGGGTTCGATCGATTTTGACTTTATCTCCGGGGCCCCTGGTTTCGCGACTTCGGATTCTTTTATTTTTTCCGGCGCGGGTATTATCGCCGACGCGGGGATCTTCGATGGCGCGGGGGGCTTGGCTGTCGCGGATACGGGTGCGGCTTCGGCCGCCAATAGGTCATCGACCGTGTTCTGGTCGATCCCCTCGCCCTCCAAGGCGGGCCCGTTCAACAGCGGGTCGTTGTCCTCGTCTTCGTTCTGGACGGCATCATCCTGGTCGCTGCCAAGGCTGGTCGCGCATAAGGCCGTCAATCGCTTTTCGATGAAATCGAGAGTTCCGACCACCTTGGCGACGCGTTGTCCGGTGATGTCCTGAAACGCGCAAGCCTCGAAGATCCGCATGCAGGCGTTGTCAACGACGCTCTTGAGCACATCGGCATCGGCGTTCATCATTTCCTCGGCTGCGCCCATGATCGCGCCGGTCGCTTCTTCCGTTGCCTGCACGATCGCGGCAAGTTCCTGGCCCGCGCGCGGAATACGCCGCTCGGCGATGTCCTTGGGGCGAATATCCGAAATTTCGGAACGTGCCTGGTTGATATGTTCCCTCAGGGCCCGACATTCGCCGTAGAGCGCGACGTCGATCGAGCTCGTGTAGCGATGCAGCGAGGCGATCAGCACTTCGGTTACCGCGGCAACTTCGGACAGCGCCAATATACGGCTGGGTTCGGCGCGCAAATGATCGACGAGCGCCCCGACCTTGCGGCCGAGATCGCCGGGGTCGAATGCAGCGGTTTGTGGGGTACCGTTGGGATGCATGTTCGCCATCGCCCGTTTAGAGTGCCCCTGCCTGCCGGCGATCCTGGGCGTAGATTACGGCGCGCGCGCCTAAGCCATTCTTAACGCGCCGAGTATTTCAGCCCATTTCGAGGGAGTTTTTCATGGCCATCATGAAAGGCATCGAGTACCGGGACGCTTCGCCCGCGGTCCGGGCCGATTACGACGACATCATGGCGGTCCGAAAAACGGATTGGATCAACGACTTCTGGAAGGTTCTGGCCAATGATCCGGTGACGCTCAAGCGCACCTGGTCGAGCCTCAAGGAGGTCATGGCGCCGAGCGCGCTCGATCCCCTGGTTAAAGAATTGTTGTATATCGCGGTAAGCATCACAAACAATTGCGAATATTGTATTATTTCTCATGCCGCCGCGGCGCGCGCCAAGGGGGCGAGCGACGCCACGCTCGCCGAGATCATCGCCGTGACGGCCATGGCGAACGAGACAAATCGGTTGGCAATCGGCTATCAGATAGCACTCGATGACAGATTTCTGAACCCATCGCGCTGAGGCGCGGCCCATCGGAGGACGCAAGCGGAATGGACATGCAGGGCAAGAATGCGGTGGTCACGGGCGCGGCCAAGGGGCTGGGGCGCGGCATCGCCGAGGAATTCGCCGCGCGCGGGGCGCGCCTGGCGCTGATCGACAAGGATCGCGCGGCGCTCGACGACACGGTCGCCGCGTTGAACGCCGCCGGCCATCAGGCGGTCGCGATCGAGGCCAGTGTCACCCACCGCGAGCCATGCCGCGCGGCCTTCGCCGCCGCCGTCGCCGCCTATGGGCGCATCGACGTGCTCGTCAACAACGCCGGGATATATATTCGCACGCCCATCGAGCGTATCGACGACGCGGAGTGGGATGTGATTTTCGACGTCTGCCTGCGCGGCGTGTTCCACATGGCGACCGCCGCGGTCGAACACATGCGCGCCCAGGGCGGCGGCCGGATCGTGAATATCTCATCGGTTGACGGCTTTGTGCCATTTCCGGCCATGGCGCACTATGCCGCGGCCAAGGCCGGGGTCATCAGTCTGACCCGCTCCTTCGCCATCGCCTATGCCGACGACAATATCCTGATCAATTCCGTGGCGCCGGGCGCCATCGATACGGGCCCCATGCGCGAGAACGGCTATATCCAAAAACTCGCGCGGGAGCGGATTCCCTTGAAACGCGGCGCGGACCCGCGCGAAATCGCGCGTGCGGTGTGTTTCCTCGCCTCCGAGGCGAATACCTATGCCACGGGCGAGAACATGATCGTCAGCGGCGGATTGGTGGTGGCGTGAACGGATGCGCGGGCAAGGCGTGAAGCGCGCGCCGAACAGAAGGAGCGCCTTGCGCGCGCTGGCGGGCGGCGCCGCGCTGACCGCGTTCGCCGCCCTGCCCTTTTCGCCGGCGCGCGCCCGCCCGGTCGAGGTCGAGCTCATTCTTGCCCTTGACGTCTCGGCCTCCGTCGATGCCCAGGAATTCGATTTGCAGCTACGCGGCTATTCGGAGGCGTTCCGTGCGCCGGAATTCCTCGAAGCGCTCAAGGGCCTCGGCGCCGACGGCATCGCGGTCACGATGATGCAATGGGCCGATATCGGCCAGCAGGCCGTCTGTATCGACTGGGCCCAAGTCAACGACAAACGCAGCGCGGGAATCTTCGCCCGCGCCATCGACGACACCAATCGCCTGTTCGAACAAGGACAAACCGCGATCGGCCATGCCCTGGAGTTCGCCGTGCGGCTTTACCCCGCGCGCGGATTTTCCGGCCGCAAGCGCGTCATCGACGTGTCCGGCGACGGCCACAGCAACAAGGGAACGGCGCCCAATATCCCGCGTGACCGGGCGGTCAAGTCGGGCATCACCATCAACGGCCTGGCCATCGTCAACGAGGAACGCCATTTGCCCGGATATTACCAACGAAACGTCGTCGGCGGATCGGGTGCGTTCGTCGCGGTGGCCAATGACTACAACGATTTTGCCCAGGCCATTTTGGCGAAACTCGTTCGCGAATTGAAAGGCGCGCATGTCGCCGCCCTGCCCGCTTTGAATCCGGGGTAGAATTTGCGCTGCCCAGGGAATTTCCGGATCCTTTGGATCGTTCGCGCCGCGATAGGGGGTTGGTGATGATTTTTCGTTCTTCGGGCGCGCGCATGCACGTTCTGGCCCGCATCGCCGCGATCGCTTGCATCGCGGCATGGTTCTCGGTTCCAGCGCGGGCGGAAACCGAATACGACCGGGCCCTGGCGGCCTACGACAATCGGCACTACGCCGAAGCCTTTGCAAGTTTCACCGAATTGGCCAAATCGGGGCACGCAGCCGCGCAATACCAGCTGGCCCTCATGAATCACCAAGGCGACGGGGTTTCCGCGGATATCCGCGAGGGACTGAAATGGTACCGCCGGGCCGCCGATCAGGGTTACGCGCCGGCCATTTATTCCTTGGGCTTGCTCTCCAACCAGGGCTTCGGCGTGAAGGCAAATCCCATCGAGGCCGTGAAACATTTCAAGCGCGCCGCCGAACTCGATTATCCGCAAGCGCAGTTTACCTACGCCTACATGCTTCAGATCGGACGGGGGACGCCCAAGGATGGCCCCGCCGCGCTGCGCTGGTTCACGCGCGCGTCCGAGCAAGGTCACGGCATGGCGTTATTTGGCGTCGGGCTATGCAATCGCCAATGTCCCGGCGTAACCCCGAGCAAGGTGAACACCCACGCCTTCCTCGGTCTGGCGCTTCCCTTTTTGCAAGAAGGGGTGATGAAAAATTCGGCGACCAAGATGCGCGAGAAGACGGCGTCCACGATGACGCCAGGCGAACTGCACGAGTCCGAACGCGTGGCCGCGGATTGGCAGTTGCGGCACGGCACGACCGCCCAGGCCGCCAAGGGCGAGCAGAAGCAGGTCGAATAAGGTTCAGATGGAGCGGTTCAAGCCGCCATCGACCAGGATTTGCTGTCCGGTGATATAGCCCGCGTCCTCCGACAACAAGAACGCGACCGTCTTGGCCATTTCGGCCAGCGTGCCGCGCCGTGGAATCGGTATGGCCTTGCGAATTTCCTCCGCGTCCATTTCGGCGTTCTCGACAATGCCCGGCAGCACGTTGTTCATGCGGATGCCGCATTTGCCGTAGCGGTCGGAATAGATCTTGGTGATGCCGTGTAGCGCGAGGCGCACCGGCCCGGTGGTATAGAGCACGCGCGGCTGGGCCGCTTCCATGCCCGAGATGTTCACGATGGCTCCGCCGCCCTGCTTGATCATGTGGGGCGTCACGTGGCGGCACATGCGCACGACATTGAGCACGATGAGGTCGAGCACGCCGTGCCAGATCGCATCGGGAATCTCGAGCAGATTGGATTCGAAATCGGGATCGTAGCTAAGGCGCGCCGCCGTCAGGGCCGAGCGGCCCTCGAAGCCGTGTTCTTTGAATACGCTGGCGTGCCGGCCTGAATTGTTTACGACCGCGTCGATGCGGCCCCACTTGGCGAGCGTCGCCTCGACCAGGCGCTTGATGTCCGCCTCCTCGGTCACGGAGCCGGCGAAGCCGATGCCGCCCAACTCCTTGGCGAGCTTTTCGCACGCACCCGAGGGAGAGATGAGGGCGAGCTTGTAGCCGCACCCGGCAAGTTCGCGGGCGCAGGCCTCGCCGATGCCCTTGCTGGCGGCGGTGACGATGGCGACGCGTTGTGCAGCGGGCATGGGTTCCTCCCAATGGTTTTGTCCACAGGCCAATAGGCCAAGACGGTTGTGCCCGATTGCGGCGCCTTGGGCAACGGCGGGGGGGGCGCCGAAAGGTCCTCGCCGTCCTCGGTCGCGCTTCTCGATCGGGCCGCGCTTCTCGATGGGAAAGCCTTGCGCGGGGTTAAGATGACACCCAAGTCCGGCGGCTTATTGTTCGGTTGCGAACAGGGAGATTCACATGGCGATTAAGGTGTGTTTGGCGGGTGCGACCGGCGGGGTCGGCCGGTGTCTTGCGCGGGCGATCCTGGCCTCGACGGACTTCACCCTCGACGGCGCCGTGGCGCGCCGCGCGGCGGGGCAAGATGCCGGCACGGCCGCCGGTGCTCCCGAAGCCGGCATCAAGATCGAGGCCGATATCGTGACTGCGCTCGCTCGGAACCCGGATGTCCTCATCGACTATACGCACCCTAGCGCCATCAAGCGCCATGTCATGCTGGCGCTCGAGCGGCGCATCCCGGTCGTCATCGGCACGTCCGGCCTATCGGGGACCGAGCGCGACGAAATCGACGCCATGGCGAAGGCCCAGGGCGTGGGCGTGGCCACGGGCAATTTCGCGATCACGGCCGCGCTGATGCAGCACTTCGCCCGCCTCGCCGCGCAGTACGTGCCCCATTGGGAGGTGCTCGAATATTGCAAGGCCGAGAAGCCCGACGCGCCGAGCGGCACGGCCACGGAATTGGCCGAACATTTGTCGGAGGTACGCCGTCCCTCCTATGCGCACGAGCCCGACGCCATGATCGGGCCCAAGGGGGCGCGCGGCGCCGACATTCACGGCACGCGCGTCCATGCCGTGCGCCTGCCCGGCCATTCGGCTTCGTGCGAGGTGATCTTCGGCCTGCCCGGCGAACGCCTCGTGATCCGCCACGACATGCAGACCTCCGACGAAATCTTCGTGGCCGGAACCCTGCTCGCCGCGCGCAAGGTGCGCGAGCTTCGCGGTCTCGCGCGCGGGCTCGACAAGTTGATGTTCTAGAAAAGCGGGTCTCGGCGCGCGGTCATGAGAACTTTGCGGTAATTCCGCCATCGACCACGAGCTCGGCTCCGGTCACGTACTTGGCCTCGTCCGAGGCAAGGAACAGCGCCGCGTGCGCGGTGTCCCAGGCATCGCCCATCCGGCCCATGGGTACTTGCCCCGCGCGAATCGCCTTCATGCGCGCGATATCGCCCGCGCCGTAGGCGCCCGCGAGGCCGGCTTCCACCATCGGCGTGTCCAACAACCCCGGCAGCACGCAATTTGCGCGCACGCCTCGCCGGGCATACTCCATGGCGATGGAGCGCGTGAACGGCAGCACCGCGCCCTTGGTCGTGTTGTAGGTAACATAGGCGATGCCCGTGTCCCGGATGCCGGCGATGGAGGCGATGTTGACGATGGCGCCGGCACCTTGGCGCTCCATCACCGGTAATACCGCCTTGCAGGTCAGGAACATGGATTTCAAATTGACCGCCATGACGCGGTCCCATTCCGCCTCATCCACCGCGGCGACGCCGCCGAGGCTGACGATTCCGACATTGTTCACCAGCACGTCGATCCGGCCGTAAATCGCGAGGCAATGCGCGATCATCGCCGCCACGTCGTCCGCGCGCGACACATCGGCGCGCACGACCGCGCACGTCCCGCCCTCGCCCTCGATAATGGCGCGCGTATCGGCGGCGGCCGTTTCGTTCAGGTCCGCGGCCACAAGCCGCGCGCCCTCGCGCGCGAACAAAACGGCGATGGCCTTGCCATTGCCCCAACCCGGCCCGATCGAGCCCGCACCCGTGACGATCGCGACCTTGCCCTCGAGACGCCCGGTCATGCGCTCTCCTTGCCGCCCAAATACCGGCGCAACTCGGTTTTTAGCACCTTGCCGTAATTGTTTTTCGGCAAGGACTCGACGGCGATATAGGCGCGCGGGCGCTTGAAGCGCGCGATGCTGTCGCGGCACAACGCGTCCAGCCCGTCCACGGCGAGGGATTTTCCGGGGCGCAGCACCACCGCCGCGACAACCTCCTCGCCCCATTCGGGATGGGGTCGGCCGATCACGGATACCTCGGCCACGTCCGGATGGCGCAGCAGAATCTCCTCGATCTCGCGCGGATAGATATTGCTGCCACCGCTGATAATGAGGTCCTTCGAGCGGTCCTTGAGGGTGAGAAAACCATCGGTGTCGAAGGCACCCACATCGCCCGTGTGCAGCCACCCGCCCCGCAGGGCGGCGGCGGTCGCGTTCACATCGCGCCAATAACCCAGCATCACCGCCTCGCCGCGCACGAGAACCTCGCCCGCCTGGTCCGGCGCCAGTACACGATCCGCGTCGTCCGCCACCCGGACCTCGACCGCGCCATGGGCGACGCCCACGGAAGCCAATCGTTGGAGGTGCCGCGGATGGCCGGTATCGGCATGGTGATGGCGGCCGAGCGCGGTGATCGTCATGGGACTTTCGCCCTGGCCGTAAATCTGCACGAAGCGATTGCCCATTGCGGCGAGCGCATGGCGAATATCGGCGAGATACATGGGTCCGCCGCCATAGATGATCGTCTTGAGCGGCGCGAGATCGGCGCGCGCAACACGCGGATGCTCGACCAGGCGCTTCACCATGGTGGGTGCCGCGAACATGGTCACGCCCTTGTGCGCGCCCAGCAGCTCGAAAATGGCGCCGGGATCGAACTTGTCCGCGCGCGGCACGATCTGCGCCGCCCCGGCCGCGACATGGGGCAGGATGTACATGCCCGAGCCGTGCGACATGGGCGCTGCATGCAAGATGGCGTCGCCCGGCGCGATGCCATCGACATCGGCGAAATAACACAAGGTCATCGCGAGCAGATTGCGCTGGCTGAGCATGGCGCCCTTGGGTCGCCCGGTCGTGCCGCTGGTGTAGAACAGCCAGGCGAGATCGTCGGGCGCGGCTTCGATCGGCGGCTCGGCATGGCCGCGCGCGGCCACGCGGTCATATTCCGCGCTTTCGGCCGAAATCACGCGCGCCCGCGCGCTCGGCCGTCCGGGTTCCGCCATGGGCTCGGCTTCGCGCGCGGCTTGATCCGCGATGCCCGCGAGATCGTCGGTCGCAAAGCACAACCGCGCCCCGCCATGGCCGAGAATGAAGGCAAGTTCCTTGGGATGGAGCTTAGCGTTCACGGGCACGGCTACGTATCCGCCCCACCAGCAGGCGAACATGAGCTCGACCACGGCGGGATGGTTGCGCATGAACAAGGCGATCCGGTCGCCCGGTCGCAAGTGATGATCGGTGCCGAACGCCCGGGCCAGGGCACTCGCCCGCGCCATCAGCACGCCGTAGCCGTGGATGGGTCGGTCGTCGAGGAACACGGCCGTGCGCGCGCCATCGATGCGCGCCGCGCGAACCAGGAGGTGGGCCAGATTCATGGCCCGATTATCGGCGAAAGGCGCGTGTTCGGGAAACCGTCGATCCCGCGGCCGCAAACCCTAGCTTGAGCGTGCGGGGCGCGACAGCAGGATGACCGCCGCCGCGCCGATCAGGCAGACGATGGCGGTCGAGGCGAAGCCGATCATCCACGCCCCCGAATCGGACGCGCCGCCGCCGAAATCGAGGGCGTAGCCGAACACCAAGGGCCCAAGAAACCCACCGAGAAAGCCGAGGCACGAATGCAGCGCCATGGTGGCGCCGCGCCGCGCGGGCTCGGCGACCGTCACCGTTCCGCCGGTGACCGAGCTGCCATTGGCGTTGAGCATCAGAACCATGAGCCCCGCCAAGGCAACGAGCGCCGCATAGGGCCAATCGAGACTCATGCCGAAAATCACGGCGACGATCGCCGCCAGAATGAAAAACCCGACGACCGCGCGCACGTAGCCGAAGCGAATCGCGAGTTCGTTGCCGCCCAAGGATGCCGGCAGGCCGAGGATGTTGAGCAAGGCCGCGGCCAGGGTAGCGCTCCACGCCCACGCTCCCGGCTCCTGCACGGAGATGCTGTACACGAACAAGGCGACGAACCAGGCGCGATTGGCCGAAATACCCCACACCACCGCGAGATAAGCGATCATGAAACCCATCGCCGCGCGGTTGCGGACGACGGGGCGAAAATCGACCGCCGCCCGAACCTCGCGCCAGGACGGCGCTGCCTTGGGCGGTGCCGCCGGCAGGACCACGGCGATCACGGCATAGGCGGCCAGCGCCATCAGACCCGACAAACCGAACGCCCAGCGCCAGCCCCAGAATTCGTCGAACACGCCGATGAAGACGAAGGACAAGCTGGCGGCGGCCGAATAGGCGGCGGTGTAGAATCCCGTGATGCGCGCCCGCTGGCGCTCGCCCGTCCGGTCGGTCAGCGCCTTCAAGCCCGGCATGTAGGTTCCGGCAAGGCCGATGCCGGCGATGGCGCGCAAGACCATGGCAGTCCAAAAGCCGTCCGCGAACACCGCATAGGCCAGCGTCGAGACGGCGGTGAGCGCGGTCGAGGCAAGATAGATGCGGCGCGGGTCGAGCCGGTCGGTGAGCGCCACGAGAAACGGCACGACGACGGTATAGCCGGCGAAATAGATGCCGCTGATCCAACCCGCTTGGGCGTTCGAGAGCGACCACAGCTCGACGAATTGGGGCAGAAGCGCCGCGAACCCCGCATAATTCGCCATGCCGAGGATTTCGGCGGCGCAGAAGGCGAGAAGCAATCGGCGATTCATTGTGCCCGGTTTCGGGGTGTCCGGTTGCGGGTCGGCGGGGTGGCGAGCGGGTTTGCGCGGTCAAGATCGCGACGCGGCTGACCGGCCGCCACTGACTGGTCCAGGTGCGATTTGGTCCGGGTACGATGTTAGTTTAGAGACGGCGTTTGTGCCACCTTCATACCCCCGCTGCCCGCATGACGCCCGCGGAACTCGCCGCTCGGGAAACGTTGAAGTCGCAATAGGAGAAGTAACGATAAGACAAGCGGCCTTGTCGCGTTGTCGATCCCGGTACGCGAGAAGCCCCGGCGCCTGAATTTGGCAAAGCGGCTGCAACCGCCATCAGCCACGCGGCACGAAAGCCTCGGTGCGTTTGGGCGGAAGTCGGATGGCGTTGGACGTTGAAGGTGTTGCGGGCGGCGGCGTGCGTGGCGAGGAATCTCCATGCCGATCCCCGGTTCTTAAATCTTTGCATCCTGCGTTCCCTTCGCCGGGTTGGCCGATGCGAGTTCTTCGCGCGCCTGTTACGCCATCGACCACGAGGTGCCGAAGTTCCGAGCCGCCTAGCCCGCCCTCACGTCCCGAGCGCCGCCACGCACGGCGGCACGCGATGCGCCCAAGGCCGCGCCGCCTCGAAGGCGGCGCCGGCGGCGATGGCCGCTTCTTCCCGCCTGTGGCCGACGACAATCTGCATGCCGATGGGCAGGCCGGCGCGCGTGAAGCCGGCCGGCACGGAAAGCGCGGGCAATCCAACCGCCGTCGCCGCATAGGCCAGCGCGAACCAGTGAATGGGATTATCGAGCGGAACGCCGTTGATCGAAGCGGGAAAGTCGATACCGACCTCGAAAGGCGCCACGGCCTCGGTCGGCAGAAGTAGCGCGTCATGGCGCGCAAAGAACGCCGCCGCCCGCTGGGTCAACACGCCGCGCGTCCGTTCGCCCTTGGCGATGGACTCGGGCGAAAGTTTCAACCCCAACTCCACGTTCCAGACGAGCGCCGGAGGCAGGCGCGCGCGGTCCGTCGCCACCTTGTCCGCGTGCAGCGCCGCCATGATGAGCCCGCGCGAGGGCAGAACCGTGTCCATAAGCCCGCCGAAATCGGGCGATGCGCGCTCGACCACCGCGCCCATCTCGCGGAACGCCTCGGCCGCGCGCTCGACCGCCGCCGCGATCTCGGGCTCGACAGGCAGAAGTCCGCCTAAATCGGGCGTCCACGCCACCCGCCACCCCTCGACCCGCGGCGCGGCGAGCGCCGCCATGAACCGCGTTTGGTCCGCACGATACGAGAGCGGCGCGCGCGGGTCGGCTCCGGCGATGGCGGCGAGCGAGAGCGCGATATCCTCGACGGTGCGCGCCATGGTGCCCTCGACGATGTTCGGGTCCCACGGCAGCGGGTTTGGCCAGATGGGCACCAGGCCCGGCGAGGAACGAAAGCCCACGATGCCGCAAAAGGCGGCGGGCGTGCGGAGACTTCCGCCCAGATCGCCGCCGTGCGCGATGGGCCCCATGCCCGCGGCGACGGCGGCCGCGCCGCCACCCGTCGAGCCGCCTGCCGTCATGCGCGGGTCCCATGGATTTCGCGTGGGTCCGAAAAGCACGTTGTCTGTCACCCCGCCGAAGGCGAAGTCCGGCGTGTTGGTCTTGCCGACGACGATGGCGCCGGCGGCCTTGAGGCGCTGGACGATGAGCGCGTCCTCCGTCGCCACCTGATCGGCGTGCAAGGGCGAGCCGAACGTCCAGCGCAGGCCGGCCACCGGGGTCACGTCCTTGATCGAGACAGGCACGCCGTGAAGCGGTCCGGCCCGGTCCGCACCGCCACGGGCCAAGGCCTCGGTCGCGGCGCGCGACGCCGCCATGGCGCGCTCGCGGTCGAGCGTCACATAGGCGTTTAGGCGCGGATTGAGCGCGTCGATGCGCCGAAACACCGCTTCCATGACGTCCGACGGCGCGAGCGCGCCCGCGCGAAAGCGGCGCACCATTTCGGCGGCGGAAAGAAGGGCGATGTCCTCGCTCACGACCTGGACAGCTCCACGCGCGCTCGACACACTTGGCATGCACCACGCGGGGGAGGAATGCCATGGCCAAGGTCGAGCGATTTTACGTCGGTCCACAGATCGCGGCGGGAAGTGTCCTGTCCGAGAAGACGAGCGGCGGCGTGCCGGTGGCGGCGGCCGCGCGCGCGAACGGCATGGTGTGGACGAACGGCGTCGTCTCGGCCGACCCGGAGACAGGTGCGCTCGTGGGCGGCGACATTCGCGTGCAAACCAAGCGGGTGCTCGAGAACCTGAAGATGGTGCTGGAGAAAGCCGGCACCGGATTTGAGAACGTGGTGATGGTGCATACCTTCCTCCGCGACATGAACGACTGGCCGGCCTATCACGAGGTCTACATCCAGTATTTCGACCACAAGGCGCCCCCGCCGCGCTACACCGTGCGCGCCGAGATGGCGGACCCGCGCTGGCTCATCGAAATCCACATGACCGCCGTCGTCTAGCGCGCCCTCGCGCGCGGGCCTTGTCCCGTTATCAATCCCAGAATGATCCGACCCCTATAAGCGATCCACGATCCGAGGATGATTCGGCCCGTGGAACCCTTTAAGGGGCGCGGACCGGTGCTTCGGCATCGCCATCACCATCGCTGATCTCCTCTCATCGAGGATCGGCAGACACCTTCGCCCTAGCTTATGTCACCGTCCGATTTCTCGGGGGTAGCTCGGTTGTAGATCGGCGGCCGCCGACATATGTCGCGACGGACACCATTATCGGCGCTTCATCGCGCTAGCATGTTTACGTGCGGCACGGAGCAACGCTTATGAGCGCCGCGACCTTTGACGGTCGTATTGATGGCGGCATCGGTGGTCCGGTTTTCTCTCTTGATATGAGCGCGGCTCTCGCTGCCCTCGTCGCCAACCGGGCCAGCCCCATGGCTGCGGTAAAGGCCGTCTCCTAGAAGACGGGACGAGGATATGGCGCGCACCATACTATGGGGCGCGCGATTCCTTCACGCAGACTAGCCGCTGGACGCCGGGAACTGGAAAGCCCGCTCCGGCGGACACAGGACGGACATAGCCGCCACAATGCCAGCCGGAGCGCGCGCTTTCACCAGTACATGCTGGTGAGCCCGGATGGGATCGAACCATCGACCCTCTGATTAAAAGTCAGATGCTCTACCGCTGAGCTACGGGCTCGCACCGCGCGTGCGCCGGACCATAGGTGGCGGCTTGCCCCATGGTCAACAACCAGGCTCATCGACGGGGTCAATGACCGGACGCGGGCCGCCGGATCGATCCGGCCCCCGATCGTGGTGGGCAGTAAACCGAAACATCCCCGAATCGTAATTGGCGATCTGAAATGGGCGAATCGAAACGAGCCGGAGTCGCCCCCGGCCCGCTCGAAAAACGCGTCGTGTCGCGGCTACTGCGTCGCGCCCGCCTTGTCCTTGGTCTTTGACTTGGTTTTGTCCTTGACTTGATTTGTACCGTCCTCAGCCTTTTGTTCGCTGGCCTGCCCAGTTTTCTGCGTCGCCTTGGCGTTGTTTTGAATGGCGTTGGGCGCTTGCGGCGCGACCGCGCGATTGGTTGTCGCGGACGCGTTGCTCGGGCTTGTTGCGCTCTGGGCAAAGCTGTTCGTCGCCGAGACAAGCCCAACCGCCAGAACCATGGCCGCCATGGCCAAACCCAAGCGACTCGGACGTTCGGCGCCTTTGAAGATCGTTGCGCTTTGCATCTTGCCGTCTCCTTTTGCTATCGGAATGGACGAAAGAACCTGCGTTCGCCCTCGGCGGCCCGATCACGAGCCGATTGACCGGTAAATAGGCAAGTTCGGTGCCAATTTCCAGATCCTGTCCCTAAGCTGCGGCGCGGGCCGCCCGGTTGTATAAAAACGACGGGTTCTCGTTCCTACAAGCGGGCCTGGGACTATTTGGACGACTGCCGTTCGGCGATCCGGGCGGTGAGGCTTTTTGCGACCGCGGCCGACACGAAACTCGTGATATTGCCGCCGAGCACACCGATTTCCTTGACCATGCGCGAGGAGATGAACTGATGGCTTTCCGATGCCATCAGGAATACCGTCTCGATCTCGGGGTCGAGGCGCGCGTTCATCCCAGTCATCTGGAATTCGTAGTCGAAATCGGTCACCGCGCGCAGACCGCGGATGATGATCGTGGCGCCAACATCGCGCACATAGTGCATCAACAATCCCTCGAAGGCGCGCACCTCGACCCGGCCGGATAGGCCGTGGTCGATAGCCGCGATCTCCTGTTCGACGATCTTGACGCGTTCGCCGATGGTGAAGAGCGCGTCCTTGCTCGGGTTGACCGCAACGCCGACGATCAGCTTGTTCACCACGCGCGTCGCGCGCCGGATGATGTCGAGGTGGCCGTTGGTGGGCGGATCGAAACTGCCCGGGTAAACGCCGACCCGGGGTCTATCCGCCGCCTGGTTCGCCATCGGTATCGTCCCCCTTGTCGTCTTGGTTGTCTGTTTCCGGCGCGCCGTTCGTCGGCACCGGCGCTTCGCCGTTGCCGTTGGCGCCGTTGGCGTCCTCGACCGCCGCGACCTCGCCCAGGCGCGCGACCGAAACTACGCGCTCGCTTTCGTCCACGCGGAATAGGGTCACGCCGCGCGTCGTGCGCCCGGCGATGCGGATATCGTCGACCGGACAGCGAATGAGCCGCCCATTATCGGTCACCAGCATGATTTGATCGCGGTCCAACAGCGGAAACGCCCCGACCACGGCGTTGTCGCTCTTGGCGAGATTGATCGAGTCGATCCCCTTGCCGCCGCGCCCCGTCACCCGGTACTCATAGGCCGAGCTGCGCTTGCCGAAACCATTCGCGGCCACGGTCAGGATGAACTGCTCGCCGGCCGCCAATTCGGCGATCCGCGCCTCGCTCAAAGCCAAATTTCCGGCCACTTCCGCTCCTTCATCGGCGGTCGCCTCGCCCTCGGCAAGATCGGTCTCGCCGGTTTCGGTGCGTCGCTTGGCGGCGGCGTGCTTGAGATAGGCGTGGCGTTCCTCGGTGTCGAGGTTCATGTGCTTGAGAATCGTCATCGAGATCACGCGGTCGTCCTTGGCCAACGAGATGCCGCGCACGCCCGTCGAGGTCCTTCCGCTGAACACGCGCACGTCCGAAAGCGCAAAGCGAATGCATTTGCCGCCGCGCGTGGCGAGCAGGATGTCGTCGTCGGTATCGCAGATCTGAACCGATTCGAGCGCGTCGCCCGGATCTAGCTTCATCGCGATCTTGCCGTTGGACTTGACGCTGACGAAATCCTCGAGGGAGTTGCGCCGTACATAGCCGCTTTGAGTGGCGAAGACGACGAAGTGTTCCTTCCAGCGGTCCTCGTCCTCGGGCAGAGGCATGAGAGTCGTGATGGCCTCGCCCTCGTCGAGCGGCAGGACGTTGACCAGCGCCTTGCCGCGCGATTGCGGCGTGCCGATCGGCAATTGATAGACCTTGGTCTTGTAGGCGATGCCCTGGGACGAGAAGAGCAAAACCGGCGTGTGGGTCGAGGCGACGAAGAGCTGGGTGACGAAATCCTCCTCGCGTGTCGCCATGCCGGTGCGGCCCTTGCCGCCGCGGCGCTGCGCACGATAGGTCGATAGCGGCACGCGCTTGATATAGCCCCCGTGCGTCACGGTTACGACCATGTCCTCGCGCTGGATCAGGTCCTCGATATCGGTATCGATATCCTCGTCCAGGATGGTGCTGCGCCGGGCGTCGGCGAATTTTTCCCGAATCTCGACCAATTCCGCGCGCATCACGGCATAAAGTTCCTCGCGCGAATCCAGAATCGTCAGAAAACGCGCGATATCGGTGACAAGAACCTTCAGATCATCGATGATCTTGTTGCGCTCGAGTCCGGTCAGTCTTTGCAGACGCAATTCGAGGATTGCGCGCGCCTGAACATCCGACAGGCGGTAGCCATTCGCCGTCACCTCGGCGTCGGGATCGTCGATGGCGCGGACGTAATTTTCGATGTCCGCGACCGGCCAGAACGGAACGACGAGCGCTGCGCGCGCCTCGGCCGGATCCTTCGCCTTTCGGATGATGGCGATGACGGGGTCCAGATTGGCGACGGCGACCGCCAGGCCGAGCAAGACGTGCGCGCGTTCGCGCGCACGCTTCAAATCGTGGACCGTCCGCTTGGTGATGACTTCCTCGCGGAACGCGATGAAGGCCGCGACGATATCGAGTAGATTCATCGTGACCGGACGCCCGGACCTGAGCGCCAGCATGTTCACGCCGAACGAGGTTTGCAGCGGGGTATGCCGGAACAATTGGTTCAGCACGACCTCGGGGTTAACATCCCGCCGCAATTCGATCACCACGCGCACGCCGTCGCGGTCGGATTCGTCGCGAAGGTCCGTGATGCCCTCGACGAGCTTGTCCTGCGCGACCTCGGCGATGCGCTCGATCATGCGCGACTTGTTGACCTGAAAGGGAATTTCCGAGACCACGATGGCGGTCTTATCCTTGTTCATCGGCTCAAATTTGGTGCGGCTGCGAATGACGACCGAGCCGCGCCCGGTCAGCAGGGCCGACCGGATGCCCGCCTTGCCGAGCAGAAGGCCACCCGTCGGGAAATCGGGGCCGAGCACGATATCCGCCAATTCTTCGACCGTGATCTCGGGTCGGTCGATATAGGCGCAGCAGGCATCGATCACTTCGCCGAGATTATGGGTTGGAATATTGGTCGCCATGCCGACGGCGATGCCGTTGGCGCCATTGACCAGAAGATTGGGAATGCGCGCGGGCAGCACGGTGGGTTCGCGCGAGGTGCCGTCGTAATTGTCCTGGAACGAGACCGTTTCCTTGTCGATATCGGCAAGGATCGCTTCGGCCGCGAGCGCAAGACGCGCCTCGGTGTAGCGCATGGCCGCGGGCGGATCGCCGTCCATCGAGCCGAAATTGCCTTGCCCCTCAATGAGCATGAGGCGCATCGAGAAGTTTTGCGCCATGCGCACCATGGCATCGTAGATCGCCGTGTCGCCGTGCGGGTGATATTTGCCCATCACGTCGCCGACGATGCGCGCGGATTTACGGAACGCCTTGCCGTGGTCGTAGCCGTTCTCTTTCATCGTGAAGAGAATGCGGCGATGAACGGGTTTGAGGCCGTCGCGCACATCGGGCAGGGCCCGGCTGACGATCACGCTCATCGCGTAATCGAGATAGGAGCGGCGCATCTCCTCTTCGATCGAGACCGGCGTGCTATCCAGCGGTGGAATGGGTTGAGCGGTCAACCACTAAGTCCTTGATACATTATATGTATTTTGGATTCCGAAAGGAGCGTTCGCGGAGGCGCGAGCGAGCACGAAATCTAGCAAATTTTGCGCCTGCGAACAACACTGGGAACGGCTTCAAACGGCCGAATTAAATGCTTGATTGATGTCGAAGAATCGGGACGTTTTGGGGTGAAATTCGCCCCCGGCGAAACCGGAGCGCGTCATGTCCGGTCTTGCGCGGACATATGCGATGTAGGTCAGGTGCAATGTCGGTCCGGCGCGATGCGGGTGTGATCTACAATGCGAATGTGCCGGGTTACGGGGAAGGTGCGTCGCGATAGCTGGGGGACTTCGTGTCGGGGTTATCGAGTATTCGGGCGCGTACCAAATGGGCCTTGGCGGCCTGCGCCGCCCTTGCCACCGGGCATCTGGCTCTGCCACGCGATGCCAGGGCGGAAGACGTCCTGATCTTCGCCGCGGCCAGCATGAAGACCGCGCTTGATAGCATCTCCGCCGGGTTTCAGGCCGAAACCGGCGACAGGGCGCTCGTTTCCTATGCCGCGAGTTCAACCCTCGCCAAGCAGATCGAGAACCGCGCGCCGGCGGATATCTATATTTCCGCCGATCACGAATGGATGGACTATCTTCAGGCGCGCAATCTGATCGAACCGGCGACGCGGTCGAATCTGGCCGGCAATCGATTGGTCCTGATCGCGCCCGCCGGCAGCGCCGTCACGGTCAAGATCGCGCCCAATTTCGCGCTCGCTTCCTTGCTCGGTGGCCGTCTTCTCGCCGTGGCCGATCCCGACCACGTGCCGGCAGGCAGATACGCGCGCGCGGCGTTGGAGCATTTGAACGTCTGGGCGGCGGTGGAGCGGCGAATTGCACGCGCCGAAAACGTCCGGACGGCGCTCATCCTGGTTTCGCGCGGCGAGACACCCCTGGGGATCGTCTATTGGACGGACGCGGTCGCGCACGCCAATGTGCGCATCGTGGACACTTTCCCCGCGAACACGCACCCGCCGATCGTCTATCCCGTGGCCCAGGTGGCAACGAGCACGAAACCGGCCGCCGGGCGATTTCTAAGCTACCTCAAATCCCCGGCGGCCGAGGCAAGGCTGCGCCAATTCGGCTTTACGCCGCCGCCACGATAGGCCGCGTTCGGGGCTAGAACGGGATTTCGTCGTCGAGATCGCCGCCTTTGGGCGCGCCGCGTCCGCCGGACGAACGGCCACCGCCACCGCCCCCGCC
>CAMAPP010000056.1 GCA_945860095.1 Rhizobium sp. Q54
CTCGCCGTGCCGCCTTGCGCCAATACGATCTCCGCCTCGCGCAGCTTGCCGATAACTTCTTCAGGTCCGTGCTTCTTGCCCATGTTCCGTCTCCTTCAGGGTCCAGTCTAAGTTAACTTTTGGACCGCTCTGAAGGGGGCAGATCATCAGCCATCGATTAATTATTTTTCCTTCTGGCACACCGGCCCTCCACCCGACAGCCCTGGTGGCATGACGAGCGTAAGGTGAAACCCGATCAGCAGGCCCAGACCATAGCTTAAACTACCCTCGAAACTGTCCAACGAGCTATCGCCGAATCTTGGTGACGGCCTGAAGGATCAGGCCTGACCTTACTCGCCGGCATTGACGGGGTCATAGAATGATAACAGCGATCAGGTTTGCGGGGCTGCCGATTCTCGCTCTTCTCATCGTGGCGGGGTGTGGAGAGAGTAACGATGACATCTACCAAAGTGGATTCGATGAAGGGTACGCCGCAGGCCGATATTCTGTCTGCCGGGAACTGAACGACATCGCACCAAGGGTCACCGCCAGACTGCAAAACTGTCCTGACTTCTAAGCCGATCTCGAAGGATCAGGCCTGACCTTACTGAAGGCCCTTCAATGCCTGGAGACAATCGCCGCCCACGGCTTAGGGACAAATCCAATGGCTCAGAACAGCGGGGACGGGCGCTTGATCCAGCGAAACAGGAGGGTCATCGCCCGGCCACACGACTTAACGTGTCAGCACCCGAAAATCACTTGCCCCCTAGAGGTCCATCTTGGGATGGGTAGATAGATGGGTAGTCCTGCACCGTTAAACAGTAACATATTGTTTTATATACATATTTTACATGTAAGTGGCGGATGGGGTGGGATTCGAACCCACGAGGGGCGTGAACCCCTGCCGGTTTTCAAGACCGGTGCCATCAACCGCTCGGCCACCCATCCATCGCGAAGGTTAGCAGACGGCGCGCGCCGCGGCAGCGCCCACGATCACCTGGGCGTATTCGTCGGGGGGCGTATTCGTCGGGGGGCGTATTCGTCGTGGGGCGTATTCGTCGGGGGCCATATTCGCCGGGGCCGCGCTCGCTTGGGGGCACGTTCGCCGAGGAGCGCATTGGCGCCTCGCTCGTCCCGCATCTAAGATCGCCACGCCGCCATCGCGGTGGCCCGAATATCAACGACCCATAACGCAACGGTTCATATCGCAACGCTGGGGGAGGAAACCATGTACGCCGTATCGGTCGAGGACATGCGCGCCAAGGGGCGCGAGAAAACGGTCGCCAACGGCAGCGCGCGCACCGTACGCTTCTTGCTCGAGGAGGACGGCCTCGGCTTCTCGCTATCCGATGTCCGCCTCAAGGCCGGCAGCAAGAACGTCCTCTGGTACAAGAACCACTGGGAAGCCAATCACATCATTTCGGGCACGGGCGAGGTCACGGATCTCACGACCGGCAAGGTGTTCCCGATCGGCCCCGGGGTCTGCTACATCGTCGGCCCCAAGGACCGGCACTCGATGCACGCCATCACCGATTTGCATCTCATTTCCATCTTTAATCCGCCCCTGCGCGGCGACGAACAGCACGACGCCGAGGGCACCATCCCGGCCTACGCGCCCCATCCGCCGGGCCCCAAGCACCAGCGCTGAGCGGCGCCCGGCCACCTGGGCGTACGCATCGATCGGGCACGCGGTGGGGGAGCGCCATCGCGTGCCCGGCGTCTTCGGAAATCGGTCGCCCCCCCGAATCAACAGCACCTAATCAACAGCGCCGAATCAACAGCCCCAACTCGGCGGCGCCGAAGCTTTGGTCGGGAATCGGCAGTCCAGAATCGGCAATTCCGAATCAGCCGCCCAAATGGCGGCGCCAGAAACCCATCATCCGGTCCCAGGACAGGGCGGCCGAAGCGGCATCGTATTGCGGCCGGTCTTGGTTCATGAAGCCGTGCTGGGCGTCGTAGCGGAAAATCTCCGGCGGCACGGGGGCGGCGCGCGAGGCTTTCTCGAACGCATCGACCGCGGCGGGGGTGCACCAATCATCGGTATTGGCGAAATGGCCCTGGAGCGGCACGGCGAGCTTTCCCGGATCGCCCGCCTGCGGCGAGGGCAGGCCGTAGAACGCCGCGCCCGCGTCGATCTCCTTGATGCGCATGACGCCGAGCGCGGTCAGAAGTCCGCCGAGACAAAACCCGGTGAGGCCGACCTTGCGCCCCTGGGATTTAAGATGCAGCGCCGCGCCGCGGATGGCGCCCGAAGTCGCCGCCTCGCCGTCGAGCGCGCCCATGGCGCGTTCCGCCCCCGCCGTGTCGTGATAGTCCGCGACGAAGCCGTCGTAAAGATCGGGAGCCAACGCCGCATAGCCCGCTTTCGCCAAACGGTCGCAGATGCCCTTGATCTGGCCCTGCAAGCCCCACCATTCTTGAAGCACCACCACGCCCGGCCCCTTGGCATCGGCGAAATACGCCGTGGCCGCGCTGCCGTCGGGGCGCTTGATCGCGATCATTTCGCCCATGCGCTTGTCCTTTCCGCTCGCTCGCCCGTCACGGGCGCCTTCATCACCCTATCATCATCGTTTCTTGCCGGCCCGTCATCTCTCCACCAGCCCGCCATCTCCATCGACGGGCTCTATTGACGGGGAATCCTTTCTCGACGAATACGGGTCTCGACGAACACGGGCGCCCGCGATCCTGCGCGCGACATCGGAGACGGACATGGCCCGCACCCTCGAAATCCCCCTCGAACCCCTGACGCATGACGCCTTCGCGCCCTTCGGCCAATTGGTCGGCGAGCGGCCCGAGGCGCCCGGCTGGCAGCGGCCGCTGCTCGATGCCTGGAAAAACCGCTTCGAGATCGACGGCCGGACCGAGCTCCGCGTCATGCGCTATCACTTCCAAGGCAAGGCGCCCGCCTTCCATCTGGTCGAACGCCATGTTTGCGTCACCGAAAGCCGGATTCCCATGGCCGGCGCCCAGGCCGTCATCGTCGTCGGGCCCTTGACCGCGGATCGCAAGGGGCCGCCGCCCGAAACCTTGCGCGCCTTTCACATCGACGGGCGCTGCGGCCTCATGCTCCACCGCGGCACCTGGCACGCCCTCGATTGTTTTCCGCTGACCAGGCCCCATGCCGATTTCGCCTTCGTGTCCGAGGTCGAAACCGAGGACGAGATCGAAACCTCGAAGGATGCCATCGACGGCGAGCGCACCCATCTGTTCGACTACCGCGCGGCGCACGGCGTCGAGTTCCGCCTGATCGATCCCAAGGGTCTCGCGCCTCATCTCTAGGGTTTCTGGCTCTACTCTAGGATTTTGGCCTCTTGGGATTTCCACGTCTTGGGATTTCCGGCCACATTTTTGCCGCAAGCATGGCCGCGATTTAACCCACCGGCAGGGTACGCCGTAAGGGCAGGGACCCCATATTTCCCTTGCACGGCCGCGTTTGGTTCACGCCAAAGCAATCCGGCCACGCGATGTCCCGAACGGTAAGTGGAGCGCAACGATGACGCGGACGCGAACGGACAAAATCAAGGGCACCCGGATTTTTCTGGCGCTTGCGTTCTCGCTGGGTATTTTTGCGCTTGCCATGCCCGCGCGCGCCGATCTTTACGGCGCGCCCAATCTGCAATATCTCGTGCAAGCCGCGAGCGTGAAGGGGGAACGGAAAACGTTCACCAAGGCCAAGACGGACGAGGAGCTCGCCGACGCCGCGGACGACGCGCCCGGAATTTCCTTGGGGCCGGTGTCGATTTTCCTGCCGCGAGTCTCGCTCGGCGCCATTCGCTAGGACACGCACGGCGCGAAATTCGCAGGAACGGGCGCGCGGCTTTGCGCCCGTTCGAATTCTTGGCGGGGTGGTTTTTCGATTTCGCGGTGCTTCGAGGCCGTTGATAGGGTATCTTGCGGTCGGTTGACGCCAATCCACTAGGGACAGCATGACCACGAAATCGCCCCGCTTGGCCTTCGCTGTCTTGGTTTTTTGCCTGATTTCGGCCGCCTTCGGACCGGCATCTTTGGCGCAAAACAAAGAATTCTCGTCTTGGCTTAAAGTATTGCGCGAAGAAGCGAGGGCAGCTGGAATCTCCGACGGCACTCTCGACGCCGCCTTTCAGGGCGTTGCCCCCATCGCGCGCATCATCGAGCTGGACCGCCGCCAGGCCGAGTTCTCCCTGACCTTCGAGCGCTATCTTGAAATTACACAGCCGCCGGCGCGCGTCGCGCGCGGCCAGGCCTTGCTGATCGAGCACCGCGAGCTTCTGTCCGGAATCGAGGTGCGCTTTGGCGTGCCCGCCGAGCAAATCGTCGCGCTCTGGGGCATGGAATCAAATTTCGGCCAGAACATGGGGAGTTTCCCCGTGGTCGCGGCGCTTGCGACCCTGGCCTATGATGGCCGGCGTAGCGCGTTCTTCCGCCGCGAACTCATGCACGCCCTACGCATCCTCGAAGACGGGCACATCAAGCCCCAGGACATGCGCGGCTCCTGGGCCGGCGCCATGGGACAAAGCCAGTTCATGCCGTCGAGCTTTGTGAACAACGCCATCGATTACGACGGCGACGGCCGGCGCGATATTTGGGGCAATCCCGCCGATGTGCTGGCCTCGGCCGCGAATTATCTCAGCCGCGCCGGCTGGCGGCGCGGCCAGGCTTGGGGCGCGCGGGTCTCGCTGCCCAATGGCTTCGACGGCGCGGGCCTTGGCCCCGATACGATCAAGACCGTCGCCGAATGGCGCCAACTTGGACTGACCCTGTTTAACGGCGCGCGTATTCCCGACGAGCCGAGCGAAGCCTCGCTCGTGCAGCCCGCGGGAGCGGGGGGACCGGCCTTCCTCGCCTTCGAGAATTTCCGCGTCATCATGAAATGGAATCGCGCGATCTTGTTCGCCACCAGCGCCGGGTTGCTTGCCGATCGCCTGGCTGGGCGTTAAACTACCAATAGTAGGGAATCCTGCCGACACGACCACAATATCCTGATGACCCTGTGGATAATTATCGCCAAGCGGATAAAGACGGTCAGTTGGGCGGGCGCGCATTTCACGGTGTGAGTTTCATCAAGCGGCGGGCTTGTGGCGGGCACGATGACGGGGCGATGGATTGCGTGGCTCGGCGCGGCATTCGGCGCGACGATGCTTGGCGGCTGCGCGGAAACCCAACTGTTTTCCCATACCGTGAAGGCCATCGACCCGCCGAAATCGGTCCAGGCCGCCAAGCCCGCGGAACAGCAGCCAAAGATCCAGGGCGGTTACAAGATCGGCAAACCCTACCAGATCGAAAATGTCTGGTATTACCCAGCCGAGGATTACGACTACGACGAGACCGGCATCGCCTCGTGGTACGGCACGGAGTTCCATGGCCGGCCGACGGCAAACGGCGAGGTCTTCGACATGAACGACATCTCGGCGGCGCACCGCACCTTGCCGATGCCGAGCCTCGTGCGCGTGACCAATCTCGACAATGGGCGGTCCATGCTCGTGCGCGTCAACGATCGCGGTCCCTTCGCGCGCGGGCGAATCATCGATCTGTCGCGCCGCGCGGCACAATTGCTCGGCATGGACCGCGCCGGCACCGCCAAGGTGCGAGTGCAGATTCTGGCGGACGATAGCCGGCAATTGGCCGCCATCGCGCGCAATCGCACGCCAGGCCAGCAGGACATCAAGGTGGCCGCGGCGCCCCCCGGCAACGTGACCGTCGAAACCTTGCCGCCCGCCGGCGCGTCCACCGCGAACGCGCCAACGACGGCGGCCCAACCGGCACAGAGCGCCATCCAGATCGCGTCACTCGCCGAGCCGCAAATCTCGCAGGAGGTTCTGACCGTTCCAGTACGGCCCGCGAACATCTTCGTGCAGGCCGGCGCCTTCTCGAACCCGACCAATGCCCAGCGCCTGTCGACCACGTTGTCCAATATCGCGCCCGCCAAGGTCGAGCGCGCGAACGTGGGCAAGACCGTGTTCTACCGGGTGCGCGTGGGCCCCGCCGCATCCGTCGAGGAGGCCGACCGCATCCTCGATCGCGTGACCGCGGCCGGCTATCCCGAGGCCCGGATGATCGTCGAGTAGCGGTGATCGTCGAGTAGAATACCGATTGCGCGGCCCCCCGCGTCCTGCATCATGGCCGGGCGGCGCCGCCGCCGGATTTTCGCCGCCAACACTCCAGGATGCCCCGCATGAATACCCTCCGCTTGGTCCTGCTGGCCGCCGTCTTCGCCATCGCGCCCGGCGCCGCGCCCGCGCGCGCGATCGACACCGCCGCCAAGCACGCCTATTTGGTCGATACGCGGACGGGAGCGGTGTTGCTCGAAAAAAACGCGGCCGAACCCATGCCGCCGGCGTCGATGACCAAGATGTTGACCATCTACATGACCTTCGAGCGCCTGAAGGATGGCCGGTTCAAGCTCGATACTGAACTGCCGGTGACCGAGGAAGCCTGGCGCACCGGCGGCTCCAAATCCTTCGTCTCGATTGGGAGCAAGATTCGCGTCGAGGACCTCATTCGCGGCGTGATCGTGCAGTCGGGCAACGATGCCTGCGTCGTGCTGGCGCAAGCCATGGCCGGCAGCGAGTCCGCCTTCGCGGACGAAATGAACAAGAAGGCCAAGGAGCTCGGCCTCACAGGCTCGCGCTTCAAGAATTCGACAGGCTGGCCCGACCCCGATCACATCTCGACCGCGCGCGATCTCGCGCTGGTCGCCCGGCGCACGATCAAGGATTTCCCCGAGTATTATCACTATTACGGCGAAACCGAATTCGCCCATGGCGGCATCCGCCAGGCCAATCGCAATCCGCTGCTCTACAAGGCCATGGGCGTGGACGGGCTCAAGACCGGGCACACCGAGGCCTCGGGCTACGGCCTCACGGCCTCGGGGGTGCGCGGCGAACGGCGTTTGGTTCTAGTCGTCAATGGCCTGTCCTCCGACAAGGAGCGCAGCGACGAAAGCGCGCGCCTAATGGAATGGGGTTTCAGCGAATTCGACAACTACACCCTGTTCAAGGCGGGCGATGTCGTCGAAAGCGCCGAGGTGTGGCGGGGCAAGGCCGCGGCCGTGCCGCTGGTCGCCGAAGGCGAAGTGCTCGTGACTCTGCCCAAGGCCGGGCGTGACAAGCTGCGCGTGAGCGTGCAGTACCAGGGCCCCGTGCCCGCCCCAATTGCCAAGGGCCGGCGCATCGCCACTCTTGTCATCGAGGCACCCGGCGCGGGGAAGACCGAATTGCCTCTACTCGCGGGCGACGACGTCGCGAGCCTCGGCTTCTTCGGGCGGCTCACCTCGTCGGTCCGGCAGATGTTCGCCGGCAACCAGAACTAGGCGATCCCATGGCCGCGCGCGGCCGGTTCATCACCTTCGAGGGCGGAGAAGGCGCCGGGAAATCCACCCAGATACGCCGCCTCGCCGAAGCCTTGCGCGCGTCCGGCATCGCCTGCCTCGAGACGCGTGAGCCCGGCGGCGCGCCGGGCGCGGAGGAAATCCGCACGCTGCTCGTCACCGGCGCCACCCATCGCTGGGAGCCGATGAGCGAAGCCTTGCTGCATTTCGCGGCGCGCCGCGAGCACCTTGCGCGCACCGTATGGCCCGCGCTCGAGCGCGGGCTTTGGGTGCTCTCCGACCGCTTCGCCGATTCGACCATGGCCTATCAAGGTCGCGCCCAGGGCGTGGGCGAGGATGCGGTACGCACGCTCTACCGCGTGGCCGTAGGCGAGTTCTTTCCCGATCTCACGCTCGTTCTCGACGTACCGCCGGCGGTCGGCTTGAAGCGCGCCGACGAGCGCCGCCACGACGAAACGCGCTACGAGCGCATGGCGGCGAGCTTTCATGAAAACCTGCGCGCGGCCTTCCTCGACATCGCCAAGCGCGATCCCGCTCGCTGCGCGGTCATCGACGGGACGCGCGAGCTCGATGCGGTCGCAGCCGCGGTCCGGGCCGAGGTGCGCACGCGTCTCGGAGCGAAGCTACCGTGAGCGAGCAAGCGAGCGAAACCCTGGCGCCGCGCGCGAACGACCTTCTGATCGGTCACGAAGCCGCCGAGCGCACCTTGTTCGAGGCCGCGCGCGCGGGGCGCTTGGCCCATGCCTGGCTCATCGCCGGCCCGCGCGGCATCGGCAAGGCGACGCTCGCCTTTCGCTTTGCGCGCCATTTGTTCGTCCACCACGGCGCCAAAGCAGTGCAAGCGCCCTCTCTATTCGGGCCCGAGCCTAAAGCCGCGTCCAAGGTGCACGCGGCGGACGGCGCGAGTCTGGTCGTTGGCGCCGATCACCCGGTGTTCAAGCGCGTGGCGGCGGCGGGGCATGCGGATTTGCGCAGCGTCGAGCGCACGCTCCATCCCAAAACGGGGAAGTTGCGCGGCGAGATCGTCGTCGACGACGTACGCGCGCTCGGCGAATTCCTGCGCTTGACGCCCGCCGAGGGCGGCTGGCGCGTTGCCATCGTCGATTGCGCCGACGAGATGAACCCCCATGCCGCGAACGCCGTGCTCAAGGTGCTGGAGGAGCCGCCCGCGCGCGCGGTCTTGCTCCTGGTCAGCCATAGCCCCGGTCGCCTCTTGCCGACGATCCGCTCGCGCTGCCGGAAACTCGTACTCAAGCCCTTGGCCGCAGCCGAATTTGCCCGAGCCATGGTCGCGCATTTCCCCAATATGGAACCGGCCGAACGCGCGACCCTGGGCGCGCTGTCCGAAGGCAGTCTCGGGCGCGCCCACCGGCTCGCCGATATGGGCGGCGTCGCCATCTACCGCGAAATGATGGACCTGTTCGCCAGCCTGCCCCGCCTCGATGTCGCGGCCGCGCACAAACTTGCCGGGAAGCTCGCGGGCGAGGGCTTCGAAGTCGGCACCGAACTGTTCGGCGCCTGGCACGCCCGCCTGGTTCGCGCCGCGGCGACGGGCGAGGGGGGGCGCGAACTCTTGGAGGGGGAGGGCGCCGTCTTCCGGCGCCTTGCGAACCCGCACACGCTTGATCGCTGGTTCGAGCTATGGGACAAGAACCGCCGCCTGTTCCGGCAGGCGGACGGCCTCAATCTCGACCGGCGGCAGGTGCTCCTGAGCGCCTTCCTGTCGTTGGAGCAAGCGGCCCGCGCCTGATTCGCGCATTTCGGCGAACGGCCCGACCTGGCGCACCGGGCCAACAGCGCACGACAGACAGGAAATCGCCCGAAAAGCCATGCCCGATCGCGCGCGCTATTACATCACGAGTCCGATCTATTACGTGAACGACGCGCCCCATATCGGGCACGCCTACACGACGCTGGCCTGCGACGTGCTCGCGCGCTTCATGCGCCTGGACGGACGCGAAGTACGTTTTTTGACCGGCACGGATGAGCACGGCCAGAAGGTCGAGAAGGCGGCGGCGCTGGCCGGCATGGCGCCGAAGGACTTCACCGACAAGGTTTCGCAAAATTTCCGCGACCTCGCGACGGCGATGAATTTCTCGCACGACGATTTCATCCGCACGACCGAGGAGCGCCACATCCGCGCCTGCCAGGGAATCTGGCAGGCCATCGCGGCGAACAAGACGCCCAAGGGCAACGCCAACATCTATCTCGGCCAATACGACGGCTGGTATGCCGTGCGCGACGAGGCGTTCTACGACGAGAAGGAGTTGACCACCGGCCCGGACGGCAAGAAACGCGCGCCCTCGGGCGCCGAGGTCGAGTGGGTGGTGGAGCCGAGTTATTTCTTCCGCCTGTCGGACTGGCAGGAATGGCTGCTGGAATACTACGAACGCGGCAATCCCGATTTCATCGGCCCGACCACGCGGCGCAATGAGGTGCTGAGCTTCGTGCGCGGCGGGCTCACGGATCTCTCGATTTCGCGCACGAGCTTCAAATGGGGCGTGCCGGTGCCGGACGCGCCCGGTCACGTCATGTATGTCTGGCTCGATGCCCTCACCAATTACGCGACGGCCCTCGGTTATCCCGATCCGAACGCCGCGTTGTTCCGCCGCTTCTGGCCGGCCGATCTGCACGTCGTCGGCAAGGATATCGTGCGCTTCCACACCGTGTATTGGCCGGCTTTCCTGGCTGCCGCGGGCGCCGAGCCGCCGCGCCGCGTCTTCGCCCATGGCTGGTGGACGAACGAGGGTCAAAAAATCTCGAAATCGCTCGGCAATGTGATCGAGCCCCATGCCTTGATCGCCCGCTACGGCCTCGATCCGGTGCGCTATTTCCTGTTGCGCGAGGTCCCCTTCGGCCAGGACGGCGATTTCTCGCACCGCGCCATGGTCGGGCGCCTAAACAGCGATCTCGCGAACGATCTCGGCAATCTCGCCCAACGCGTGCTCGGCTTCATCGCCAAGAACGCGGGCGCGGAAGTGCCCCAGCCGGGTGCATTCGCGGCCGTGGACGAGGAAATCCTCGCCGAGGCGCGCGGACTCTGCGGCCGGGTCCGGGCGCTGCTCGCGGGCGCCCCCAACGCGCCCGAATTCCACCGCGCGCTCGAAGCGGTGTGGGCGCTCGTCACCAAGGCGAATTTCTTCGTCGACAAGCAGGCGCCCTGGACGCTGCGGAAAACCGACGCCGCTCGCATGAGCACGGTGCTGTACGTGCTCGTCGAAGTGCTCCGCCACGTGGCATTGGTGCTTCAGCCCTTCATGCCGGATTCCATGGCGAAATTGCTCGACCAGCTCGCCGTGCCGGCGGCGGCGCGCGATTTCGCGTCGCTCGAACGCCGGCTCGTGGCGGGCACGGCGCTGCCCGCGCCTTCGGGCATCTTTCCGCGCTTCCTCGACGACGCCGATCGATAGCCATGTTGATCGATAGCCATTGCCATCTCGACTATCCCGAGCTGTCGGAGCGCCTCGGCGAGGTGCTCGCCAGGGCCGCGCGCGCCGATGTCGCGGCCATGCTGACCATCGGCACCGAACTCGGCCGGTTCGAGACCGTGCACGAAATCGCGGCAACGCATGCGAACATCTGGTGTTCGGTCGGCGTGCATCCGCACGAAGCCGCGGCCGAGAATCCCGGCGATACCACGCGTCTCCTCGATTACGCCAAGCGCCCCAAGGTCGTCGGCATCGGCGAAAGCGGCCTCGACTATTATTACGACAAGAGCCCGCGCGACCGGCAGAAAATCAATTTTCAGCGCCACATCGAAGCCGCGATCGAAACCGGCTTGCCGCTGATCGTTCACGCGCGCGACGCCGACGACGACATGGCGGACATGCTCGCGGCCGGCGCGCGCGCGGGGCGGCTTACGGGCGTGCTGCATTGTTTTTCGTCCACGCGGGCGCTCGCCGAGAAGGCCATCGAGCTGGGATTCTATATTTCCCTCTCGGGCATCCTCACCTTCAAGGGCGCCGACGATCTCCGCGAGACGGCGAGGGCGCTGCCGATGGATCGCCTGTTGGTCGAAACCGACGCGCCCTATCTCGCGCCCATGCCCCACCGAGGAAAGAAAAACGAACCCGCCTTCGTCGCCCACACCGCCGCCAAGCTGGCCGAGCTCAAGGCCGTGTCGCCGGACGCGCTCGCGCGCGCGACGACCGACAATTTCTTTCGCCTGTTCGCCAAGGCCGAACGCTTGGCGGTCGAGGGACAGCCGGGCGCGCCGTGATGCGCGTCACCATTCTCGGCTGCGGCTCGTCGGCGGGCGTGCCCTTGCTCGATTGTCCGTGCCCGGTATGCACCTCGGCCAATCCCAAGAACCGCCGCCTGCGGGTTTCGATCGCGGTCGAGCGCGCGGGCAGCCGCGTTCTGGTCGATACCAGTCCGGATCTCCGCGAACAGCTTTTGCAAAACCGAATCACCCATCTCGACGGCGTGATCTACACCCATGGCCATGCCGACCACGTACACGGCATCGACGATATCCGCGCCATCAACCACAAGATCAACGGCGCGCTCGATGCCTGGAGCGATGCCGCCACCCTCGGCCATCTGAAGGAACGCTTCGGCTACGCCTTCGACAATGGCGGACCCATGGAGGGGTTTTGGCTGCGCCCGAGCCTCAATTCCCGGTTGATCGAGGGCCCGTTCCGGATCGGCAAACTCGAGATCGCGCCCTTTCCCCAAAGCCACGGTCCCTATCGCGAGCCCACGCTGGGCCTGCGCTTCGGCCCATTCGCCTATTCGACGGACGTGAAGGAAATTCCCGAGGAGGGTTTCCGCGCGCTCGAGGGCGTCAAGGTATGGATCGTCGATTGCCTGTCGCCCCGAGAGAACCCGGCGCACTCCCATCTCGAACAAACCCTGGCCTGGATCGCGCGCGTGCGCCCCGAGCGCGCGATTCTCACGCACATGAACCACCTGATGGACTACGACGCCCTGGTAGCCAGCCTGCCGCCGGGCGTCGAGCCCGGCTATGACGGCATGACGATCGACATACCGGACTCGTGATCAGGCGGGCGTCATTCGCCGCGCCGTCGCCAACGCGAGCGCGGCCGAAGCCACGAGAGCGGCGGCGGCGGCAAGGGACGGCGCGCGCCAGCTTCCCAGTTCGTCGAAGAGCGCGCCCGCGACCGCGGGACCGATCATCTGTCCCAGGCCGAAACTCGCCGTCATGAGCGCGATCACGCGCTGAAGATTGGCGCCCGAGATTTGCCGCGCGCCCGCAAGACCCAGGGCCGTGATGCCCATGAACGTGCCGCCGAGAGAAATCGCGGTCAACACGAGGCCGATGGGAGTCATCCATTCCACGCTGACCGCGACCCCCAAGGCTTCGGCCAGGCACGCAGCGGCAAATGCCGGCGCGATGCCAAAGCGCGCGCCAAGCGAAGACCACAACCAGACCGAGGGCACGGCCGCCAAACCGAAGATCAGCCAGATCCAAGACTCGAACACATACATCTCGGCCGATAGGCGCACCATCGTCACCAGGAACGTCGCCGTGACGACGTACCCAAAACCGAACAAGCCGTATGCCAGTATCCAGGCGGGAGACGAGGCGCCGGATTCCGATTCCGATGCCGCCGTTCGGGCCGACAAAGGCCGGCATCCGTCCACCTGTCGCGGGATCAGTAGCGCGGTTCCCGCGCAGGCAATGAGTGCGAGCGCACCGGCCAGGAGCCACGCTTCCCGCCAGCCTTCTCCGGCGGCGTAAACCGCCGAGACCGCAACCGCGGATACCGCGATCCCAACCCCGACGCCCGCGAAATGAATCGCCGCAAGTTTCCCGTCCCCGGCCGTCGCCAACCGTTCGAGCACCAATGTCGAAGCGAACACGATGACGAACGCGCTGGCCGCGCCGCCCACGAAGCGCAGGGCAAAGACCACGGCCAGATCGGATTGGATCGCCATGGCCGCGGTCGTCATCGCACTTACGAGAATCGCCGCCAGCAACCGCGCGCGACCCGATGTCCCGGCGCCGGAAGACCTTGCCGCGGCCAAGGCGCCGAGGAGATAGCCGAGAAAATTGGCCGATGCGACCAAGCCCGCCTCCGACGCGCTCCAGCCGAGGCCGAGAAACATCTCGGGCAAAATCGGGGTGTAAACGAACCGGCCGATCCCCAGCGCCGCCGCCATGGCCAGAAGACCGCCGAAAGCCAGCCTCGTCGAGGAGGCGGAGCGCGACACCTTCTTGTGCTCTAACTACCTAGGCGTTCTAGGCGCGGCTTTCGGGCAAGGTGAGGGGAGAGACCTGCTCGGCCGTGAGCTTGGCGTAGTGGCGTTCGGGCACCTTGGCCATGATGCGCTTCTGCATGGCCGAGATATGCGCCGCCGCGCCCGCCTGGTCGAGGGTCAGAACCTTGCGGTCCGCGACCACCTGGACGCCATCGACGAAGACATCGCGCACGCCCCGGTCGGCCGCGGTGAATATGAGACAGCGCAGCGGATCATAAACCGGCTGCATGGCCGGACAATCGAGATCGACCAGCACCATGTCGGCCTTCATGCCGACGGCCAGGCCGCCAATATCCTCGCGTCCCAGGGCCTTGGCGCCGCCCGCGGTCGCCGCATGGAAGACATCGGCCGTAAGCGTATTGAACATGTTCTCGGCCGAGACGCGCGCCAGCGTGATGGCCGCGCGCATTTCCTCGATCATGTTGTGCGGATGGGTGTCGGTGCCGATGGTCATGTTTATTCCCGCCTCGCGGTAGGAGCCGAAATTCTCGAGCGTGATGCCGTAGCGCGAGAACACGATGGGACAGTGGGACACCGAACAGCCGTTAGCGGCGAGCAATTTTACGTCCTCGTTCGTCGCCCAGTGCAGCCACGAATGGTGATCGAGGAAAATCCCATGGCCGAGGGTGAGTTCGGGGCCGAGCAAGCCGTGCTGGTGCAGCCATTGCACCTGGCTCATACCGTGGCGGCGCGTCATCTCGTGGAATTCGACGGCGGCTTCGCCGACATGGAGCTGCATCGGCCGCTTGCGCCGGCGCGCCTCGGCTAGGCTGTCGCGAATCAGTTCGACCGAGCACGTATCGGCCGCCATGGGCGAAACCATGCCCGTGAGGCGCCCCGAATTATGCGCCTCGGCCTGATCCATGGTCTTCAACGCCAGATCCATGGCCTTGCGCCCGTCGTCCTCGGCCCAGCGGTAATTCACCTGATAGCCGTTATCGGTGTACCAGCGTGCGGATTCGAAAATCGGCGCGATATAGCCGCGCAGGCCGCTTTGGGCCATGGTTTCGATCCAGCCGGGAAAAGGCCGGCACATATCGACGACGGTGGTGACGCCCGACAACAGGCATTCGGCATAGGCGAAGTGCGAGTTCCAATGCTGGTCCTCGGGCTCGGGATAAAACAGCGGCCAGCCGTCGTACAGCGCGCTCATATAGAACTTCTTGCTGCCGAGTTCCTCGCGCACGCCCTTGAACGCCGGCATGGTGTTCGTGTGGTTGTGCATGTTGATGAGACCGGGCATGACCATGAGCTTGCGCCCGTCGATGGTCCGGTCGGCCTGGCCCGGATACCGCGCCCCCACATGGACGATATTGGAGCCGGAGAAGGCGATGTCCGCGCCACGCAAATAGCGCTGGCGCCCGGACTCCTTGTCCCAGGCAACTAGATAGTCCACGTCGCGGATTACGGTCGTCTCGGCCATGGGAGATTCCTTTTCGTAGAAGGTCCGGGCGTAAAGCGTGCCGGCTCTGCGCCCGACAGAGCATAGGACCCCGAAAGAGCAACAGAGCATAGGACGAGCTGGGATTCTTGCCGAGCGTGGACTAAGGCATCGGTTGCGATTTTCGACCCGGTTTAGCGCGGAGAGATTTCATGATCCCATGGAATAAACGGCGATAACTTCATGGGGGGTCGAATATTTTAAATATTTTCCATAATATACATTATGCGCATTCTTCTTTTCCACCAATCCGTCGCACGCTTACGAAAATGCCCAATAATGCCCAATCCGGAAAATTCCCGATCCCGGAAAATACCCGGTCCCCGCCCACTGCCGCCGCCATGGCCCATCGTGTAACGTCTCGGACAATAAGAGCTGGCGCGGCGAGATCGCGCGCCCGGCGATCTCACCACAACAGCCACCGGAGCGCTCCATGACCGTCCGCCCCAATTCGCTCGCCGCCATCGACGCCGCGAACGTCCTGCATCCCTTCACCAACCCCAACACGATGCGCCGCCAAGGCGGCACGATCATCACCGGCGGCCACGGCGTCTATATCGTCGATGAGACCGGCAAGGAATATATCGAGGGCATGGCGGGCTTGGGATGCGTGTCGCTCGGCTGGGGCGAGCACCGCCTGGCCGATGCCGCCGCCGCCGCCATGCGCAAGATGCCCTACTACCACCAGTTTTTCATGCGCGGGAATGAAAGCTCGGCGCTCCTGGCCGAAAAACTTCTCGCCATGGCGCCGGCCAAGTTTTCCAAGGTGTTCTTCACCTCCTCGGGCTCGGAGGCAAACGACACGGTTCTGAAAATGCTGCGCTACGCCAACAACGCCCTCGGTCGGCCCCGGCGCAAGAAGGTCATCGGCCGCCTCAAGAGCTACCACGGCGTGACCCTGGCCGCGGCCAGCCTCTCGGGCCTGCCGAACATGCACGCGGCCTTCGACCTGCCGATCGACGGCATCCTCCATACCAATAGCCCCTATTATTACCGCGAGGCGCGCGCGGACGAATTTCCCGAGCAATTCGCCTCCCGTATGGCCGAAAATCTAGATCTCCTCATCCGCCACGAGGGCGCGGATACCATCGCCGCCTTCATGACCGAGCCCTTGCAGAGTGCGGGCGGCAATATCATCCCGCCCCCGACCTATTGGGCGAAAATCCAGGCGGTGCTGAAGAGGCACGCCATTCCGCTTGTGATCGACGAGGTCATCACCGGCTTCGGGCGCACGGGGCCGTGCTGGGCCAGCCAGACCTATGGCATCACGCCCGATATTTTGGTCTGCGCAAAGGCTATTACTTCGGCCTATCAGCCCCTCGGCGCGGTCATGATCAACGAGGAATTCTACCAGGCCATCGCCAAAGGCGCCGATACGCTCGGCGCCTTCGCGCATGGCTTTACCTATTCGGGCCATCCGGTCGCGTGCGCGGTCGCGCTCGAAACCCTCAAGATCTACGAGGAGCGCGACATCTTCGCCCACACGGTGCGCGTGGGCGAATTCTTCCAGCGCGAGCTCGCAACCCTCGCCGACCATCCGCTGGTGGGCGAGGTCCGGGGTGTCGGTCTCGTCGGCGGCGTCGAGCTGGTGCGCGACAAGGGCACGCGCGAAGCCTTCGACCCCGCCGCCGGCCTCGATCCCTTCATGCTCGAACGCCTCCTCCACCACGGCGTGATCGCACGCACGGGCATGGGCAATCTCGGATTCCTGCCCCCGCTCATCATCAACGAGGCGGAGATCAAGGAATTGGTCCGCCGCGTGCGGCTCGTGCTCGACGACTCGCTCGCTTGGGTGGAGGAGCGCGGCCTGCGGCGCTTGGCCGCGGCGGAGTAACCCCTACTCCATTCCGGCGCGCCTGCGCCAATCGATGGGATATACGGCGTAGATCACGGTCGCGCGCGGCGACGGCTCGTATACGAGCGCCGTGCCGGCCGGCAGCCAGATCGCGTCACCGACTTCGAGCCTGTAGGCCTTGCGCCCCACGCGGATCGCGAGCTTGCCGTCGATCAGCAAGTAATATTCGTCGTAGCGGATCGTCCAGGGTAGGCGTTTCTTATGCACCACGATGCCGCAGGCCATGGTGTCGCTGACATCGGTTTCGACGTCCCGGCAGATATCGACGCTGCCTTCGGGCGTGCCCCTGAGGGGCATGAAGCGCCGACGCGCGGATTTGTAGAGCCGCACACCCGCCGCGCCGCGCGCGGGGTCCGGCGCTTTTGTCGCATTTGTCCGCCGCGCGACCGGCCGCGCGCGCGCCGTCGATTTTATTTTCCTTGCGATGGCCATTCGACCCCTCCTCTTGCGTTGCCGAGAGCGCGCCACCCTGGCTAAGGTGGGCAATCCAGGCGGGAGGATATTGAGCGTGGACGGGGCGGTCGTGAAGGATGCGATGGCGGGGTTATTGGCGATCATGGCGCGCTTGCGCGACCCCGCGCGCGGCTGTCCCTGGGACGTAAAGCAGAACTTCGCCACCATTGCGCCCTACACCATCGAGGAAGCCTACGAGGTTGCCGACGCCGTCGAACGCGCCGACATGGCGGGCTTGCGCGAGGAATTGGGCGATCTTTTGCTCCAGGTGGTGTTTCACGCCCGCATGGCCGAGGAAGCAGGTTATTTCGCCTTCGCAGACGTGGCCAAGGCGATTTCTGACAAGATGGTCGCGCGCCATCCCCATGTTTTCGGCGATCATGCCGAACGCACGGCCGAGAGCCAGACCGTGTCGTGGGAAGCGCAAAAGGCCGCCGAGCGCGCGGAGAAGAGCGCGGGCGGAGGACGGACCCTCGACGCCGTGCCCCTCGCCCTGCCCGCCCTATTGCGCGCGGAAAAACTGCAAAAGCGCGCGGCTCGGGTCGGCTTCGACTGGCCCGATATGGCGCCCGTCCACGCCAAGATCGCCGAGGAGCTCGAGGAATTGCGCCACGAGATACGCAAAGGCGCGGACAAGGCGCGCCTCAAGGACGAGATGGGCGATGTCCTGTTCGCCGTCGCCAATCTCGCGCGCTGGCTCAAAATCGATCCCGAGGATGCGCTGCGCGCGACCAACGCGAAATTCGAGCGGCGCTTTCGCGCGATCGAGGACGCGCTTGCCTCGCGCGGCAAGACGCCGGCCCAATCCGATCTCGATGAAATGGACGCGCTATGGAACGAAGCCAAGGCGCGTGAACCCGGGCGGCGGACCCTCGCGAAGACAAAGCCCAGGAAATCCCGCCGAGGAAAAACATGAAACCTTGCCACCATGAACTTTTCCGGCATGCGCCCCGCCGCTTGGTCTTGGCACTCTTGGTCCTGATCTCTCTGCCCTTCGCCATCGCCGCGCCCGCCCGTGCCCAACAAGGCGGTTGGGCCGAGGTCAAGGTTTACAACCAGACGCCCATGCCCATGCACGTCGTGTGCCTCGCGTTCGGCGAAGCGGAGGAAGGCTGGATCGAGGCCATGCCCGGTTCCCTGGCCGTTTGCGCGGGGCTCGCGCCGGTGCGGGCCGTGGTGCGCATCCGCCTTGCCGAGAACGCGGGCTGGCGCGGCGCGTGCACGGCCATCGCCCAACCCGATTGGCGGGTCGAGATGGCCGTCGCCGGACGATCGGCGCTTTATCTCCGTTGCCGGCGAACGCTTGAACCGATGTTCGAGCACCGCTGAGCGCGCGGCACCCGGCCCGGGTTCATTTGTTCTTGAGCAAGTGATACAGGCTCGATGTGTCCCAGCGCCCGCCGCCGCGTTCCTGGATATGGGCGTAAAACTGATCGACCAGCGCCGTCACCGGCAGGCGCGCGCCATTGCGCTTGGCCTCGTCCAGGCAGATGCCCAGATCCTTGCGCATCCAATTGACCGCGAAGCCGAACTCGAATTTGTCGGCGATCATCGTCTTGCCGCGATTTTCCATCTGCCAGGACTGCGCGGCGCCTTTCGAGATCACCTCGATGACCTTCTCGCAATCGAGGCCCGCGCGCTTGCCGAACGCCAAGCCCTCGCCAAGCGCCTGAACCAGGCCCGCGATGCAAATCTGATTGACCATCTTGGTGAGCTGCCCGGCCCCCGCATCGCCCATGAGAGTGACGGCCTTGCCGTAGCAGGCCATGACGGGCTTTGCGCGCTCGAAGACATCGCCCTTGCCGCCGCACATCACGGTCAATGCGGCGTTTTGCGCCCCCGTCTGCCCTCCCGATACCGGCGCGTCCACCGCGCCCAAGCCGAGCTTTTCGGCCTCGCGCTCGAGCTCGCGCGCAAGATCGGCCGAGGCGGTCGTGTGATCGACCAACACCGCCCCCTTGGCCATGCCGGCGAACGCCCCGTCCTTGCCGTACACGACGCTGCGTACGTCGTCGTCATTGCCGACGCAGCTCATGACGAAGTCCTGGCCGCGCGCGGCATCGGCGGGCGTCGGCGCCACGCGGCCCTTGTGCTGGCCGATCCAAAGCTTCGCCTTTTCGGCGCTACGGTTATAGACCGTGACGTCGTGGCCCTTGGCCGCAAGATGCCCGGCCATCGGAAAGCCCATCACGCCCAAACCCAAAAAGGCGATTTTCGCCATCGTATTTCCCCTGTCCTAAGCGGTTGTTCGCGAGACCAATCGGTGGCTCCAAGATTGCGGCGGGCAGATTAGGGGTCCGCGCCGCCCACCACCAGTGCCGCTATGCCGATTTGGCGCCGTAATACAGCATGGAGACATGCTTGGCTTCGGCGAAGAACAGCCAGCGTTCGACGAGCGCTCCCAGACCCGCGACCGGCGCCGCGAGGACGGCCGCGAGCGTACCTAGCCACCCCGGCGCCATCAGGGCCGCAAGGGTGAGCGCGAACGGCACCGAAAAACAACAGAGCCTAGCCACGCGGCGAAGTTTGTCGGCATGTTTACGCGCGATATCGAAACCCATCTCGCGCTGGACGAAATTCTCCGACGTGTTCGGCGGATCGAGAAGACGCACCCGGCCGAGGTCCCCGAGGCCTGTCGCGCTCTCGACCGTGCTCGGGGCCGCGCGGCCATCGATGAATTTCCAATAGCCGTGCTTCAGCCCCCAGGCGGCGAAGATCGCGGCAAAGGACGCTGCCCCCGCCCCGCCATACTCCTGCCCCGCCACGGCCAGAACCCCGAGCAGCAACACCGCACCCGTGGACGCGCCCAAGGCCAGGTAATTTGGCAAGGTCCAGGGATTGCACCAGG
>CAMAPP010000057.1 GCA_945860095.1 Rhizobium sp. Q54
GCCGCGCCAGCGCCTGGCCGGTATCGTGCTGATCACCGACGGCCAGGTCCACGACGCGGCGGCGGCGCAATCGCTGTTCCTCGAAGCGCCGCTGCATGTCTTGCTGACCGGCGCGCGCGACGAGGGCGACCGCCGTCTGGCGCTCGCCAGCGCCACGGGCTTCGCCATCGTCGGCAAGCCCTTCAAGTTGAAGTTCCGCGTCGAGGATCCGGGCACGAAAGCCCCCGTGCGGGTCACGCTGCGGCGCGACGGCCAAGCGGTGCAGACTTTAAGCGTGGCGCCCAACACCGATGCCGAAACGGAAATCACGCTCGAACGCGCGGGGCCCGCGATCCTCGAGCTCGAGGCCCAGGCGGGGCCACGCGAACTCACCCTCGACAACAACCGCGCGGTCGTGACGCTCAACGGCGTGCGCGACCGCCTGCGCGTGCTGCTGATTTCGGGCGAACCCCATCCCGGCGAGCGCACCTGGCGGACCTTTCTCAAATCCGATCCGGCCGTCGATCTGGTGCACTTCACCATCCTGCGGCCGCCGGAAAAGCAAGACAGCACGCCGCTCGGCGAGCTTTCGCTGATCACCTTTCCGACGCGCGAATTGTTCGAGGTCAAGCTGGGCGAATTCGACCTCGTGATCCTCGACCGCTATCGCCGCCGAGGCGTTCTGCCGCTGTCCTATTACGCCAATATCGCCGCGTACGTGAAGAAGGGCGGCGCCTTGCTCCTCGCCGACGGCCCGCCCTATGCCACGCCCTTGAGCGTCTTCCAAACCCCGCTCGGCGAGGTCCTGCCCGCCGAGCCCACGGGCCAGGTGATCGAAGCCGGCTACCGCCCCGCGCTGACCGCCATGGGCAAGCGCCATCCCGTCACATCCGAACTATCCGGCGCGCCGCCGGGGCAGGAAAAATGGGGCCGCTGGTTTCGCCTGATCGAGGCCAATGCCCGTCAAGGTCAAGTCCTGATGACGGGGCCTGGTGCAAAACCGCTTCTCGTCCTCGACCGCCAAGGAGAGGGGCGCGTCGCGAATTTGTTGTCCGACCAATTATGGCTGTGGGACCGCGGCTTGGAGGGCGGCGGGCCGCACGGCGAGCTTCTGCGCCGCCTCGCGCACTGGCTGATGAAGGAACCCACCCTCGAGGAAAACGACCTCGGCGCCGGCATCAAGGGCAATCGGCTCGAAGTCGTTCGGCGTGCGCTCGAGCCCAAATCCGCGCCCGTCGCGGTGACGACGCCCGGCGGACAGATTCGCAAGCTCGAACTCAAGGACGAGGGCAATGGCCGCGCGACTGGCACCTTGGCCCTCGAAGGCCCGGGCCTGTACAGGGTGCGCGACGGCGACCGCACGGCGCTGGCCGCCATCGGCTCGGCCAATCCCTTGGAAATGTCCGACCCGCGCGCGACCGATGCCAAGCTCGCGCCCACCGCCAAGGCCACGGGCGGCGGCCTCATCTGGCTCGCCGATGAAGGCGTGCCGGATTTGCGGCGCACGGCCGCGGAACGCGAGCAAAGCGGCGCCGTGGCGGGCAAAGCGTGGATCGGCCTTCGCGCCAATCACGACATGCTGGTAAAGGGCGTTCGGCGGCTGCCCTTCCTGCCGGCCTATGTGCTTCTGGCCGCGATCCTGGCTGGCCTTACTCTCGCCTGGTGGCGCGAGAGCCGCTAGCCGCCGCCCCGGCGCGGATCAATCTCGATTCGATTCATCGTCCGAAAATGCACCTGGGTCCGAAAATGCACCCGGGTCCGAAATGGCGCCCGGCGCCGGTGTCCCCGTGGCGCGCGAGCCGCCGCCCCGGCGCGGATCAATCTCGATTCATCATCCCGATCATCGTTCGAAAAGCGCTCGGCGTCGGTGTCCCCATGGCACGAGAGCCGCTAGCCGCGCGCCAACTCGGCGCGGATCAATCGCGATTCGATTCATCGTCCGAAAACGCCCCCGGGTCCGAAAACGCGCCCTCGACGGCATCCCCTTCGCAAGCGCGTTCCAATCGCACCCAAACCGATGATGTCAGCCCAATGATGTCGGCCCGATGATGTTGGTAATGCCGCGACGACGCGGGGGCAGGGAAACCCACGCCAAGAAACAAGGAACAAGAAACAAAGAAAAAGGGCCGGTCCCGAAGGACCGGCCCTGAAGGGTAGAAAGTAACCGTTCTTAGAAGTTGTACTGTAGGCCGAGCTGCAAGCGGCCAGCGTTACCGTCGCTGTCCGTATTCGCACCATTGTTGTTGGCGAAGTACACCCAACCGTACATGAACTCGGCGCCGATCGTGACGCGGCTGACCGGGCTCCACATCAAGTTGGCGTGGACCGTGCGGGTAGCTTCGGCGCGACCACGAGCCGCGTTACCCAGTTTCGAGACGTCAACCTTGGTTCCGCCCATGCCAAAGATGGCGCTGGAGCGCAAGGTGTCCGTCCAGAAGTGGGTGTAGCTCGCCCAAGCGCCGTAAGTCGTGGGCGTTTCGATATCGGCGCCGCAACCGGCGACCATGCCGAAATTGCCGGACGTGCCGCTGCGGTTATTTTCGCAGGTCACGATGTAGTCGAGAGCCGCCGCGCTGGTGAGATAACGGCCGAGACCCTTACCAAGGTTACCGACAACGCCGATATAATCCTTGCCCCAGGTCTTGAGGGTCACGCCCAAGTGACCGCCGCCGCCGATCGCAGAGTCCTCGGCGCCCGCACCGTCGTCATAGGTGAAGTGGCGGAGCACGCCGGAGACGTTGACCGCGCCCCACGACGGACGCCAGCGCAGAGCCGCCACGAAATCGGGCAGCTTGTTCTGGAAGTTCGCGTTGGTGGCGGCCGCGTTGGCGACGTTGCGAAGGTTGATGTCTTCCGAGTTCTCGATCGCGAGATCCACGGAGACTTCCTTGTGCAGGCTCGCCGTATAACGAATCTGAGCCTGACGGGCGAATTCCTGGCCGGCGGTGCCGGTGAAGTCCACCGTGTCGAAGAACGTGTCCTGGTCCATGAAGGTCGACCACGTCTGGCCCGCGAGGACCGGACCGAGCTGGCCCCAAGCATGACGCATACGCAGCGTGTTCGAGTTGGAGAACCGCTGGTTACCGCCCGCGCCTTCGAAATCGCCCTCGAGGCGGGTACGCAGGGAACCCCAATCGGTCGGCGTGCGGCTGTCGAAACGGATGCGCGACTGCATAGCGTGCAGTCGGAAATCGCCGCCCTGGTTTTCGGCGACTGCGCCGTCGGCCGGGATGGACGAAACGTTGAACGAGTTGCCGACCGCCGTGTGCTGACGGTTGAAGGTGAACATCGCATCGGCTTTCACGTAGCCGCTGAAGCTGATCGACGTGTCGCTGCCCGGCAGCTTCCACGAGCCGGGGAATTCCCCGCCCGTGACCGCTTGCGCCGGAGCCACGCGGGTCGCCGAAGCCTTGGTCTGTTGAGTCTCGATCTGGTCGAGGCGGTTCTGCAGCGCATCGATCTGCGACTTCAGCGTGCCGACCTCGTCCGCGAATGCGGGACCGGCGAGCAGCGCGAACGCCGCACCCGAGCCAAGCAACGCGGTCTTCAAACGGGTTTCAGTAATCATTTAATCTCCTCTCCAAAACTGCGCCAGCCGCAATATCCTTGTAGACGTGGAGCTTCTGTCGGCACTCGGGATTTTTGGACTGACCGAGATAGGGAGGTTCTCCAATATCGGCCGCCTGTAAGCAAGGCTAAAAGCATAATGCGTGGCATTCTCCGACTCTCTGTGGCGGTAAGGCAACACCAGCGTCCACCAAGGGATGGGGCGGAGGCGGGACCGTTTATGCCGCCAGCGAAGAAAACCCGCGTATTATCTGCCCAATTACCCGCTTCCATCCGCCCCCGGATGGCGGGCTTTGAGCCTAAACCGAGAAAATTGCGCTGAGTCGCCAATGCAACACTACACCTAGTGGGTAGGCAGCGTACTGTTGCAAGGCCGTCCCCGAGCGCCTAGGTAAGCCATGATTTTTCATCCCACCCGAACCACCCCTATCGCCGGATTTTCCGGACAGCCCCCGATTTCCGGACCACCCTCAGACCTCTTGGATAGCGCCTTGGCCACCGACCCACCATCGCCCGCAACCGCTCCGGCCCCGGACCAGGGTCGGCCGGCCCTGCCCGCCCAAGTGGCCCAGGCACTCCGCGCCGGCGCCCACCACCACGAGCAAGGCCGGCTGCGCGAAGCCGAGACCATCTATATGGACAGTCTGGCTGCGGCACCCGGCCATCCGGACATTCTGCACCTGGCGGGCCTTGTCGCCTATCAGCTCGGCCGGCCGGAAGACGCCGTCCGTCGCATCGAGCAAGCGGTCTCCGCCGACCCCATGATCGCCGCCTTCCACGACAATCTCGGCCTCGCGCTGCGCGCGCTCGGCCGGCTCGAGGAAGCGGCCGTCCACCATCGCCGCGCGGCCGCGCTCGACCGCCACAATGCCGGCACGCATTTCAATCTCGGCGCGGCCCTCCAGGCGCTTGGCCGCCAGGACGAGGCGGTTTCATCCTTGCGCCGCGCGCTTGCGATCGCACCCGACTATCCCGAGGCGCACGCGGCCATCGCGAGCTCGCTCGCGCGCGCGGGCAAACTCGATCAAGCGCTCACCCATGTCCGCCGGGCGCTGGCGTCGCGCGCCGCCTATGCCGAAGGCCACGCCACGCTCGCCAATATCCTGTTCGCGCAGGGCCGAAGCGAGGATGCCTTGAGCCATTACCGCGAAGCGGCGCGTCTTGAGCCCGAGAACGCCGAGGCCTGGCGCAATCTCGCGGTCGCGCAATTTCAAACCGGTGCCCATGACGACGCGCTCGCCAGCGCCGAAAAAGTCTTCGCGCGCGCCCCCGGCGATCCCGACACACTGTTTGTCGCCGCGGAAATCGAGAAGCGACGCGGCCGCGGCGGCGAGGCGGAAGCGCTGTATCGCCGCCTCGTCGCCGCCGCGCCCGAATGGCGCGAGGCGCGCCACAACCTCGCCAATCTGCTGCTCGAACGTGGCCAGCTCACCGAGGCGCGCGCTGGCTATGAGGCGGTGCTCGGCGGCGACGCACCCGGCGCCGCACGCGACGGCGACGCGCTCGTCGGCTTGGGGCGCTGCGCGCAAGCCGAAGGCAAGTTCGGCGCGGCCGAGGCGCTCTACCGCGAGGCGCTGGCCGCGAACCCCGGCCTGACGATCGCGCGAGGCAATCTCGCCGCCATCGGCGCGCTTGAGGCGACGGCGGAGGAAATCGCCCGCCTCGAAGCCGATCTCGCCCGCCCGGACCTGCCCCTCGCGTCGCGTATCGGCGGCCAATTCGCGCTCGGCCGGCTGCACGATTGCGCCGGCCACCACGGCGCCGCCTTTGCCGCATGGCGCGCGGCGAACGAGCTGCAAAAACGCGATGCCGCCTACGATCCCGCCGAGCACGAGGCGATGGTGGACGCATCGATCGCGGATTTCGGCGCGGCGGTCTTCGCGGCGCGCCGGGCGCACGGCGATCCGAGCCAGGCGCCCATTTTCATCGTCGGCATGCCCCGCTCGGGCACGACCATGGCGGAACAGATCCTGGCCAGCCATCCGGCGGTCGCGGCCGGGGGCGAGCGCAGCCACCTAGCCGAGGTCGCGCGCGTTCTCGGCTGGCCGCCGGCGGCGGCGCTAAAACGCCTTGACGAGGCGGGCACGCAGGCCCTCGCCGCGCGCTATCTCGAAGCGGGGCCAAGCTTGCCGGCCGGCGATGGCCGCACGACCGACAAGCTGCCCGGAAATCTCACGAATCTGTGGCTCGCGGCGCTGTTGTTTCCCCATGCGCGCATCATCCATTGCCGGCGCGATCCGATGGATACCGGCCTTTCCTGCTACGCGGAGGATTTCGGCCGCCGATTGCCGTTCACGACCGATCTCGGCCAAATCGGGCATTATTTCCGCCATACCCAGCGCTTGATGGCGCATTGGCGCGCGGTTTTGGGCGTGCCGATTCACGATTTCATTTACGAAGACGCGGTGTCCGATCCCAAGGCCGCGATCGGCGCATTGCTCGCGTTCTGCGGATTGCCTTGGAACGACCGCTGTCTCGCGTTCCACCAAACCGAACGCACGATCCTCTCCGCCAGCAATTGGCAGGTGCGCCAGCCGCTCCATGCCTCCTCCGTCGGGCGCTGGCGGCACTACGGAAGCGAACTCGAGCCCCTGCGCCGCGCGCTCGCCGGGGACGTGCCGTGAGCGCCGGCGCGACACCCGACACGCAAGAGGCGTTCGGCCGCGCGCTCGAGGCGCACAAGGCCGGAAGGCTGCGCGAGGCGCAGGCCGGCTATCGCACCGTGTTGCAGGCCAAGCCCGACCACGCGCCAGCCTTGCACTATCTCGGTCTTCTGGCCCATCAGGCGGAGCAGAACGATCTTGCCGTCTCGCTCATCCGCCAAGCGACCGCGATCGACGGCGCCAACGCGCTCTATCACTACAATCTCGCCGAATCCTACCGCGCGCTCGGCCACCACGACGACGCTTCCTCCGGTTACCGCCAGGCGATCCTGCTTGAACCCGAATGGGCCGACCCGCATTTCGGCCTCGGCAACGCGCTGTACGGTTCGGGCAAACTCGACCTCGCCATTCTCGCCTATCGCACCGCGACCGATCTGGCGCCGGGCGACGCCGAGGCGTGGAGCAATCTCGGCAACGCCCTCATGGACACGGGCGCGCGCGAGGACGCGGAGGCGAGCTACCGCAAGGCGATCGCGGCGGACCCGGATTACCTGTTTGCGCAAGTCAATCTCGGCACGGCGCTCGTCTCGGCCAAGCGCCTGGAGGAGGCGGTCGAAACCTTCGAGCGCGTGCTCGCGCGCGACGAGACCTTGGCCGAGGCGCATTACAATCTCGGCAACGCGCTCACCGGCCTGAACCGCACCGACCACGCGATCGCGTCCATCCAGCGCGCGCTCAGCCTCAAGCCCGACTTCCCCGAAGCCTACGACGCGCTGGGCCTGGCCTATCGCACGCGGCGCGAACCGATGGCGGCGGTCGAGGCCTTCCTCAAGGCCATCGCGCAGAAACCCCGTTTCGCCGAGGCCCATTTCAATCTGGGCGGCGCGCTCGTCGAGTTGCGCCGCTTCGCGGACGCGCTCAATTCCTTCGATGCCGCCATCGCGCTCGATGCCGAATACGCCGAGCCGCATAACGGCAAGGCGGGCGCCTTGTCGCAGATGGGCCGGCTCGACGAGGCCCTGGTCGCGGTCGAGCGCGCGCTCGAACTCGACGCCGAACTGGCCGCGGCCCATTACACCAAGGGCCTGTTGCTCCAACAGCTCGGCCGCTTCGAGGAAGCCCTCGAATGGCAACGCCAGGCCGTGGCGCTGAATCCCGAGTTGTCCGAGGCGCATTACCACATGGTCCTTAGCCATCGGGTGAAGGCCGGCGCCGAGGACATACGGCGCATCGAGGCGCTGCTCGAATCGGCCTCGCTCAGCGACCGCCAGCGCATGAATCTCCACTTCGCGCTCGGCAAGGCGGCCGACGACGCGGGCAGCGCGGAAACCGCGTGGCGCCATTTCCACGCGGGCAACGAGTTGAAGAAGGTCGAGGCGCATTTCGACCGCGACAATCTCACGCCCTATGTCTCGAATCTGATCGAGATCTTCGATCCCGCCTATTTCGCCGCGCGGCGCGATATCGGCGACGATTCGCAAGTGCCAGTTTTCGTCCTCGGCATGCCGCGCTCGGGCACCACGCTGGTCGAGCAGGTCTTGGCGAGCCATCCCGCGGTCCACGGCGCGGGCGAGCTCGAGGAATTGGGCCAGCTTGTCTCCGACCTGCCCGGAATCGTCGGCGCGTCGGCGGACTATCCGCATGCCGCGCGCCTTATCGATGCCGCGAACGCGCGCCCGATCGCCGCGCACTATCTCGAACCCTTGCGCGCGCGCGCGCCGAATGCCGCGCGGATCACCGACAAGATGCCGGGCAATTTCCTGCGCATCGGCCTCATCGCGGCGCTGTTCCCCAAGGCGCGCATCGTCCACGTGCGCCGCGATCCCCTCGATACCTGCCTGTCATGCTATTTCCAACATTTCGGCCGCGGCCACCATTTCTCCTACGATCTCGGCAATCTCGGCCTGTATTACCGCGAATACGAAAGGCTGATGGCGCATTGGCGCGCCGTGCTGCCGGGGCGGATGTTCGAAATCCGCTACGAGGACATGGTGACCGACCAGGAAGCGCAAAGCCGCGCACTGATCGCCCATTGCGGGCTCGAATGGGATTCGCGCTGCCTCGCCTTCCACGAGCACGAACGCCAGGTGCGCACCGCCAGTTTCTGGCAGGTGCGCCAGCCGCTCTACGCCTCCTCCGTCGGGCGGTGGAAGGCGTACGAGGCGCATTTGGCTCCGCTCAAGGCGGCACTCGGTTTGGCATGACGGCGCGCCGCGCCGCTTGGGCCGGGGTGGTTGCGGCCTTGCTGTGCGCGACCCTGCTTCGCACCGCCGGCGCGGCGAGCGCGTGCGAGGCGCGCGCGCGGCCGATCGCGCTGAGCTATCACCCCTCCACGTCCGAGAGCCGCTTGCGCTTCGAGGGCTACGAGGAAACGGCCGCGCGCGCGGCACCAAGCTATGTGCGCGTCGTCGTCTGCCAGGCGGAAGGCGGGACCCCTCGCCTCGATGAAGCCGAACGCAAGGACGGCATCATCAACGGCGCGAGCGGCGTGATCGTGGACGCGAGCGGCCTTATCGTCACGGCGGCGCACATCGCGCTCGACCCCAGGCACGACGCGGTGGTGGTGACGCTCGACGGCCAGGCGCGCAAGGCGCGAATCCTCCGGGTCGATCGCAACCGCGAATTGGCGCTGGTGAAGATCGCGCCGTTCGCCGGCATGGCCGTGGCGGAACTCGCGGATTCGGACGCGCTCCAATCCGCCGACGCGGTGCTCGCCATCGGCACGCCCGACAACAAGGGCGGGGTGGTGTCGCTCGGGCGCGTGCTGGTGCCCAAGCTCGAGGGCCGCCTCGAATACAACGGCTTCGGTTTCGCCGACGCGGTCAAATTGCGCATCGACGTGGAGCCGGGCAATTCCGGCGGCCCCGTGTTCGACGCGCGCGGCCGCCTCATCGGCATCGTCGGCGCCTTCGGTCTGCCCGAGCCGGGCGAGACCGTATCGCGCCTCGGCTTCGCCGTGCCGTCGAACGCGATCCGCGCCTATCTCGGCGCGCGTTGATCAGAACAAGAACTTGATTGCGGCCTGGGCGCGCTCGGCGCGGCCGGAAGTGCTCGATCCGTCCGGCGCCGCCGCATCGCGCCGCCAGCCCCACATCCATTCGACGCCGATCTCGACCCGCTCGACCGGACTCCAGAAGGCGTTGAGGTGCAAGGAATCGAGCGCCCTCACCCGGCCCTGGGCACCGGCGGCACCCAGGACATCGACCGGAATATTATTGCGCACGAGGCCGTAATGGATGCTCGAGCGCCACGCCTCGCTCCATTTCCGCGTGTAGCCGACCCAGCCGCCCCACATCTCGACCGCATGAAGGCGCGCGCCGCAGCCCGCGGCGAAGACCCGGCCCGTGCGACATTCGACGGCCATCGACGGCGCGCCGCCGTACATATAGCGCCCGAGGCCAAGGCCGTAATTGGCGACGAGGCTGATCTTATCTTCCTCGGTGAGCTTCACGTGGCCGCCCGCGTGCAGCATCGTGCCCCAGTTCGAATCGGACGCGCCAAGCCCATCGTCGTAGGTCACGCGCGCGAGCACGCCGGACAGATTGACCGCACCCCACGAATCCTTTTAACGCAGCGCGGCGACGAAATCGGGCAGCTTGTCCACGACGTTCACGTCCGTGCCCCCGGTCGGGGTCATGGTGCGGCCTTCGGGATTCTCGATCGCGAGATCGAGGTCGAGGGTTTCGCCGAGCTCGACGGTGCGCCGAATTTGCGCCTGCCGGTTGAATTCCTGTCCGACGGGCCCCGCAAAATCGACCGTGTCGAACGCCGTGTCCCGATCGGCGAAAGTCGAATTGGTGTGCCCTATCAGGGTGGGGCCGAATTGGGCGAAGGCGTGGTAGAGGGCGAAGGTCGTCGAATTCGCGAACCGCTGATTGCCGCCCGCGCCGTAGAAATCGCCTTCGATCGTCGTCTTCAACCGGCCGGCATCGGTCGGGGTCGAGGTCTCGAACCGCAAGCGCGATTCGCGCGCGTGCAGGCGAAAATCCCCGCCTTGGCGCGCGGCGGCGGTGCGGCCGAGGGGGATGGAGGAAACCACGAAGGAATCGCCGACCGCGGTGTGCGCGGCCCCGCGCGTGAGAAAGGCGTCCGTCTTGACGTAGCCGCCGAACGAAATCGACGTCTCGCTGCCGGGCAATTTCCAACTGCCGGGAAACTCGCCGCCCGAGACCGCTTGGGCGGGTGCCACGCGCTTGGCGGCGAAAGATGCGCGCTCGGCGCCATCGATCCGATCGAGACGCTCGGCGAGCGCCGCAAGGCGCGCGCGCAAAGTCGCCTCGTCGTTCTCGGCGTGTGCGCCGAACGCCGCGAAGGCGCCAAATCCCACCGCGCCCGCCACGCGCGCCCTCATCCCCCGCAACACGCGCGCACTCCTACAATTTGCCGTTCAATTCGCCGCCCGTGCGGATCGCCGGGACGGATTCGTGCAACCGTGTAGCCAATCGATTAGCGTTGGATGAACTCAAGCCGGTTCGCTCGCCCCGACGTCACCTTGCGCCGGAACCGCCACGGACCGATCCCAATAGGGATTGGCGCCGAAGCGGTCGGCGAGGAAATCGACGAAAGCCCGCACCTTGGCCGAAAGATGGCGGCTGTGCGGATAGACGGCGTACACCGATGTCCGGCTGGGCGTGTAGCGCTCGAGCACCGCTTGCAGCCGGCCCGCCTGAAGCTCCGCGCCGACGGCGAAGGTCGGCAGCATGGCGAGGCCCAGTCCGGCGAGCACGACCGCGCGCATGGCGTCCGCGTTGTTCGCGCGGAAATTGCCCTCGACCGCGATGGAGCGCGTGGCGTCGCCTTCGACGAATTGCCACTGATCCGGGACCGTCATGTAGGTGTAGCTGATGCAATTGTGGCGTACGAGGTCCTCGGGCGAAGTGGGCGTGCCGCGGCGGGCGAAATAGGCGGGCGTGCCGCACACCACGCGCCGGTCGGGTGCGATGCGCCGCGCGATCAGGCTCGAATCGGTCAAGCGCGCGATGCGAATGGCGAGATCGAAGCCTTCCTCCACGAGATCGACGAAGCGGTCGTTCAGCGTCATTTCGATTTGCAGTTCGGGATAGCGCCCGAGAAACTCGGAAATCGCGGGCGCGATGTGAAGGGCGCCGAACGTCACCGGCGCGTTCATGCGCAAGGTGCCGCGCGGCTCCGATTGCAGGCGGGTGACGGCAAGCTCGGCTTCCTCGGCCTCGGCAACCACGCGCGCGCAGCGGTCGTAAAACGCGGCGCCGGTTTCGGTGAGGCTCAGGCGGCGCGTCGTGCGGTTGAGCAGGCGCGCGCCGAGGCGGTCCTCAAGCCGGCTGATGTGCTTGCTGACCGCGGATTTCGACATGGCAAGCTCGGCGGCCGCCGCAGTGAAGCTTTTCGCCTCCACCACCTTGGCGAAGGTCGCCATGCTGGACAATAAGTCGACCGGGGGCGCCATTGTCACATTCCTGGAAACAATTCGTCGATTCCTAACCACTTATTCGGCTACAGGAAACACTAAATTCAGGGCATGTCCCATGATCGAGGCCGTTACCATGATCGAGGCGGCCGGGATCGAGGCGGCCGGCTCGATCGGGCCCGGACCCAACTCCACCAGGAGGCACCATGATCGCCGTCACGAAGTGGGAAGACCTTGGCCGGTTCGAAAACGCCTGGCTAAGCGCGCGCTATCATTTCAGCTTCGGCGAATACCGCGATCCGGCGCGGCTGGGTTGGGGCGCGCTTCGGGTCTGGAACGACGATAGGGTCAAGGCCGGCGGCGGCTTCGGCATGCATCCGCACCGCGACATGGAGATCGTGACCGTCATGCGCAAAGGGGTCCTCACCCATCGCGACAGCCTGGGCAATGAAGGGCGCATTGGTGCGGGCGAGGTGCAGGCGATGAGCGCGGGCACCGGGATCGTGCATTCCGAACGCAACGAGGGCGCGGGCGATGCCGAGTTGTTCCAGATTTGGATCGAGCCGCGCGCCAAGGGTTTGACGCCGCGCTGGTCGCAAGCCCGCATCGCCGTTGCGGAACGGCCGGGCGAAATCGTGACCCTGGCCTCGGGCCGGGCGAATCGCGGCGAGGCCTTGGAAATCGCACAGGACGCTTCGGTTCTGGCCGTCGATTTGCCGCGCGGACAGCGCGCCCGCCATGTCCTCGAGCCCGGAAGGCGCGCCTATCTCGTATCCACGCGCGGTGCGGTCGCGGTCAACAACCGGCGTCTCGATGCGCGCGGCGGCGCGGCGGTCGAGGGCGTGGGCGAGATCGAGCTTCGCGCCATCGAGGACGGCGAGATCATCATCGTGGACGTGAGCTGACCGGTACAACCGCAAAACAGCGAGACAGACATGACCGACCCCGTCGACCGTTCCAAGCTGTTCGTCCCCGCCATGGCGGGGCTTTACGGCGCCCTGTCGTGCGCCGCCTGGCCGCTTGTGCGCGCAACCGCCGGGTTGTTCGCCATGCCCCACGGCGCGCAGAAATTATTCGGCCTGTTCGGCGGCGATATCGGCGCGACCATCCGATTTTTCGACCAAGTCGGCCTCCATCCCGCCGCCCCCCTCGCCTATCTCGTCGGCGCGACCGAGTTCTTCGGCGGATTGTGCCTCGTGCTCGGCCTGTTCACGCGCGTGGGGGCTGCGGGCATCGCCATTCTGATGCTGATCGCCACCTTCCAGGTTCACCTCGCCAACGGCTATTTCTGGACCAATGGCGGTTACGAATATCCGTTGTTCTGGGCCGCCATCGCCCTTGCCGTCTTCATCCGCGGCGCGGGGCCCGCCTCGCTCGACCGCGCCATCGGCAAGGAGTTCTGATGTCCAAACCCGCCACGCCGCGCGCGATTTTCATCAGCCATGGCAGCCCGGCGCTGGCCATCGAGGACGCGCCGGCGCGCGATTTCCTTGCGAACTTCCGCGCGGTCGCCGGACGGCCGCGCGCGATCCTGTGCATCTCGGCGCATTGGGAAACCGAAACTCCGATGCTCGGCGGCGCGCCCCGCCGGAGACGATCCACGATTTTCACGGCTTCCCGCGCGAACTCTACCGCCTCGACTATCCCGCACCCGGCGCGCCCGATGTGGCGAACCGGGCGGCAAAACTTCTGAACGACGCCGGATTTAGCGCCGGCATCGACGCGGAGCGCGGACTCGATCACGGCGCGTGGTCGCCTCTGCTGCTCGCCTATCCCGAGGCGGATATTCCGGTGGTGCAGCTATCCGTGCAGCCCCGGCGCGATGCGCGCCATCATCTGGCGGTCGGGCGCGCGCTCGCCTCACTGCTCGCCGAGGACGTGCTGGTGCTGGGCAGCGGCGCGGTCACGCATAATTTGCGGGAGTTCGGGCGCTACCGCGCCCACGACGCCGCGCCCGATTATGTCGGCGAATTCGACGCCTGGCTCGAACGCGCCCTGCTCGCGGGCGACGAGGCGGCGCTGCTCGACTGGGAAAGCGCGCCGCACGCGGCGCTGAACCATCCGAGCCCCGAGCATTTTCTGCCGCTGTTCGCCGCCCTCGGCGCCGCCGGCGCCGCGCCCAAGGCGCGCCGCCTGCACGACAGCATCTCCTACGGCATTCTCTCGATGGCGGCCTACGCCTTCGAGCCGGCGTAACTCACGGCGCCCCACTCACGCTTGGCCCCACTCACGGCGCCCCACTCACGCTTGGCCCAACTCACGCCTGGCCCAACTACCGCTTGTCCCACTCCGATGCCGCGATCGCCTTGCGGAAGGCGACGAGCAATTTGTCCCGGTCGCGCACGAGTTCGGCATAGCTCTTCTTGCCGACGATTTTTTTGGTGCCCTCGCGGATCTTGCGGTCGAGATCGGGCGTCATCGGCGGCGGCTTCAAATAGGCGTATTTCGATTCGGGCGGGCCGCCGAAATGGTCCATGGCATGGTCGATGCCGCCCTCGCCGCCCGCGAGATGCATGAGCACGAACTGGCCCATCATCGCCCAGCGCAGGCCAGGGCCCTGGCGTTGGGCGGCGTCGATTTGTTCGACCGTCGCCTGGCCGTTGACGATCATGTGCAACGCCTCGTGCCAGATCGCCTGCTGCAGGCGGTTGGCGATGAAGCCCGGCACCTCGACGTCCATCTTGATCGCGTAATGGCCGAAATGGTCGTAGAACTTGCACGCCCAATCGACCGCCCACGCCTCGGTTTTCGAGCCGCCGACGACCTCGACGAGGGGCATGAGATAGGGCGGGTTGAAGGGATGGCCGACCACGAGGCGCTGCGGGCGCACGCACTCGCCGTGCATGGCGCTCATCACGAAGCCCGAGGTCGAGGACGAGATCACGATATCGGGATCGGTCGCGCGGTCGATTTCGGCCAGGAGCTTGGTTTTCAGGTCCACGCGCTCGGGCGCGCTTTCCTGGACGAATTCCGCGCCCTCGCATGCCTCGGCCACTTTGGTCGTGATCTTCCAGCGATCGGGCGAGGCGCCCTTGGCGAGGCCCAAATCCACCATGCGCGGCCAGGCGCGTTCCAAGAGACGTTTGAGTTTCTCGCCCGCGCCCGGATCGGGGTCCTGGGCATGAACTTCGAGGCCCTGGGCGAGGAAGTGGACGACCCAGCCCCCGCCCATGAGGCCGGCGCCGATGCAAGCGAGGCGGCGAACGTTCTGCGGTTCGGGACGCGCCATCTCATGCTCTCCGTTTTGGGTGTGCCGTGGAAGAATAAGGTCCGCCCCGTGGGGGGCGCGTCCGGTGCGAAAAACCAGACGCCGCGATCAGAACCCCACCTGGTGCGCGCCCTTGAGTTGCAGCATCGCGCGCGCCTCGTCGGGCGACGCCACGTCGAGCGACAAATCCTCGACGATGCGCCGGATCTTGGCGACTTGCATGGCGTTCGATTCGGTCAGCTTGCCCTTGGCGATATAGAGGCTGTCCTCCATGCCGACGCGCACGCTGCCGCCCATGATCGCATTCATGGTGCAGAACGCCATCTGGTGGCGGCCCGCCGCCAACACGGAGAAATAGAAATCCTCGCCGAACAGCCGATCCGCCGTCTCGCGCATGAACATGAGATTGGAATGATCCGCGCCGATGCCGCCCAGGATGCCGAAAATGCCCTGGATGAGGAATGGCGGCTTCACCCAGCCTTTCTCGACGAGGAAGGCCAGGCTGTAGAGATGACCCACGTCGTAACACTCGAACTCAAAGCGCGTGCCGTGGGCCTCGCCCAATTCCTTGCAGATCCGTTCCATGTCGTGGAACGTGTTCTTGACCACGAAATCCTTGGTGCTTTCGAGATATTTCTTTTCCCAGTCGTACTTCCAGCCCGACATGCGCTCGGCCACGGGGAACAGGCCGAAATTCATCGAGCCCATGTTGAACGAGGTCATCTCGGGACTGGCGCGCTTGGGCGCCGCAAGCCGCTCGTCGAGCGTCATGCCGAGGCCGCCGCCCGTCGTGATGTTGATGACGGCGTTCGACGCCTGCTTGATTCGCGGGAGAAATTCCATGAACACGTCGGGGCTGGGCGTGGGCCGGCCGTCCTTGGGATCGCGCGCGTGCAGATGGATGATCGCGGCACCCGCCTCGGATGCGGCGATGGAGGCCTCCGCGATCTCGTTCGGCGTGATGGGCAGATGCTTGGACATGGTCGGCGTGTGCACCGAGCCCGTGACGGCGCAGGTGATGATGACCTTGGCGTTCTTCTTCATGGCTTGCTCCCCGATTTGCGCAAGTATGGCGCGGCCGCCCCGGGGCGGTCCAGGGGTCGAGGGCGCGATCTTCGGCCGGCGGACGATGGGGGCCGGGACGTTCGCAGTTTCCAACGTTAGAATGGCGCCATCGGGGAGGGCCGCATGCGCATCGCGCGCGTCGAAACAATACCGTTGCATTTGCCGGTGAAGACGCCGCTCGTCGAAAGCGGCGGCACCTTCGCCAAATTCGACCACGTCATCGTCAAGCTGCACGCGGACGACGGCCGGGTGGGCTTGGGCGAGGTCGAGGCCTATCCCAGTTTCGAGCGGCCGGGCGTGGAAACCCAGGAAGGCATCCTCGCCATCATCCGCGACCATCTGGGACCGGCATTGCTCGGCGAGAGTCCGTTCGATCTCGCGCGCATCTGGACGCGCATGGACCGGGCGGTGGACAGCTATCTTCGCGTCAAGGCCGCGCTCGACATCGCCTGTTACGATCTCATGGGAAAAAAGCTCGGCGTGCCGGTCATCGATCTTCTCGGCGGCCGGGCACGCGAGGACTATGTCGTCGAGGGGGTCGGCTACGGCATCTCCATCGGCGAGCCCCAAGAGGTCGCGGCGATCGCCAAATCGGCGGTCGCGCGCGGCTACCGCCAGCTCGAACTCAAGGCCGGCGAGCGCCCCGAGCGCGACGCGGCGCGCCTGCGCCTGGTGCGCGAGGCCATCGGCAAGGACATCCCGATCAAAATCGATTTCAACGGCTTCTACGACACCAAGACCGCGATCCGCCTCATCCGCGAACTCGAGGGCTACGGCGTGCAGTGGATCGAACAGCCCGCCAAGCCCTGGGACCTCGAAGGCCTGGCCATGATCCGCCAGGCGGTCACGGCGCTGATCGTGGTGGACGAATCGGTCGAATCGCCCCACGACATGATGCGCGTCGCGCGCGCGGGCGCGGCCGACGCCGTGCACATCAAGCCGACGATCAAGGGCGGCTTCACCACCGCGCGCAAGATCGCCGCCATCGCCGAGGCCGCCGGCATCGCCGTCGTGCCCGGCACTTCCGCGCCCTCGGGGGTCGGCATGGCGGCGGCGCAGGCCTTCATCGCGTCCTACCCCGCGCTCTCGGGCGGCGCGCACGGCTCGCCGCTCGATATCCTGGTCGAGGACGTGATCACCGAGCCCATCCCCGCCGATGCGACGACCGTTTCGCCGCGCACCGGACCCGGCCTCGGCATCGCGCTCGACGAAGCGAAGATCGCGAAATACCGCGCGGATTAAAATCATCGGCGCCGGGGCACGCGGCCCAAGCCCGCTGCGCGGCAAGCGGCCCGGACCGGCGCCGGTTATCGCGCTTGCCAAATCGAGCCGAGCAGACGCCCGAGGCGAGGAACGAAGGCCGGAAACCTTGCCATGTATTCGCGATACCCGTCGCCGAACGCGGCGAGCGTCTCGCGCTCCTCGGCGCGGGCGAGGCGCGCGTACATCGCGACGAGAACCGGAAACATCGCGATCGTGAGCAAAGTCGGCCATTGGACGAGAAAGCCGAACATCACGAGAACGAACCCGGCGTATTGGGGATGGCGAACGTGGCGATAAGGCCCCGCGGTCGCCAACCGGCCGCGCCGCTGGGCGTCGTAGAGCGTCTTCCAAGCCGCGGAAATCAAGACGAAGCCCGCGCCGATGAAAACGAAACTCAAAACATGGAACGGCCCGAAATGCGGAACCGCCTTCCAGCCGAACAGCATTTCGAGAAGATGGCCGGCATCGTGGGAGAACCAATCGACATTGGGATAACGGCTCTGAAGCCATCCCGAGAGGAAATAGATCGTGAGCGGAAAGCCGTACATTTCGGCGAACAGCGCGACCAGGAACGCGCTGAACGCGCCGAACGTGCGCCAATCCCGGCCCGTTCGCGGCTTGAAAAAACTATAGGCGAAGAAAACGAACACGGCCGAGTTGATCGCGACGAGGCTCCATAGGCCATAGGCGGGCGCAACGGCGTTCACGGCCCGCCCCTTTCGCGATTCGGCCGGTCATCGTCGGCATGACGGCCATGCCCGCCATGTTTTCCATGTTTTCCATGCATGAACAGGTGCATGAGCGGGCACAGGAGAAGGGGCAGCCAAATCAGCGCGCCCAGGACGTGCGCGCGGTGTTCGGTGAACAAAAGCGCGCCGGCGATGGCGAGAAAGCCAAGCAGCACGAGACCCGAGCGCGAAGTCAGAAAGCGCTTGGGTCGATCCTCGCGGCGGTCCGATCCGTCGTGAAGCGACATGACGTCCTCCGTTTCCAGCGTTTCCACGACGAGAGATTCGTGGACGAAATCCAACGCGTGGGCCTATTCGACCGGGTCCTCGCGGGACGCGAGCCACCGACAATTGCGCCGAGCGCTAGTGGTGCGCATCAAACGCTTGATTCTTTTTCATCGTGTTTGATCCGCACCGCATTTCATCCGTTTAGCTAGCGGTCCGGGCTGGCGGACCGGGGGCGGTCTGTCAGGGACCGTTAGCGCAGCCGCACCGTCCGCAGTCTCAGCGCATTGCCGACGACGCTGACCGAGGACAATGCCATCGCGGCGGCGGCGATCACCGGCGACAGCAGCACGCCGAACACCGGGTAAAGCGCGCCCGCGGCGATCGGCACCCCGGCCGCGTTGTAGAAGAACGCGAAGAACAGGTTTTGCCGGATATTCCTCATGGTCGCGCGCGATAGGCGCCGCGCATGAACGATGCCGTTGAGATCGCCCTTGAGCAGGGTGATGCCCGCGCTGGCCATCGCCACGTCCGTGCCCGTTCCCATGGCAATGCCGATATCGGCCGCCGCCAGCGCCGGCGCGTCGTTCACCCCGTCGCCGGCCATGGCGACCACCCGGCCGCCCGTTTGATACCGGCGCACGAGTTCGGTCTTCTGCTCGGGCAAAACCTCGGCCTCGACATCGTCTATTCCCAGGCGGCTTGCCACCGCCTTCGCGGTCGTCCAGTTGTCGCCCGTCAGCATCACGACCCGCACGCCCATCGCCTTGAGCGCGGCAAGCGCCGTAGGCGTGGATGGCTTGACCGGATCGGCTATGGCGATGACGCCGGCAAGTTTTCCCGCGATGCCCGCGAAGATGGCGGTGGCGCCGTCTAGCCGGAGGGTCTCGGCCGGGCCCGCGAGCGGCGCCACGTCGATGCCCTGGGCGTCGAGAAACTTGGCGTTGCCGAGCACGATGCGCCGGTTCTCGACCGTGCCGTAAACCCCCTTGCCGACGGGCGAATCGAATTCGGCGACCGGCGCCCGCGCCAGACTGCGCGCATCCGCCGCCGCCACGATGGCCGAGGCCAAGGGGTGCTCGCTCGCGCGCTCGACGCTCGCCGCCAGGCGCAAAATGTCGTCTTCGGCGAAACCCGGGGCCGCGACGATGGCCGTCACCGCGGGTTTGCCTTCGGTGAGCGTGCCGGTCTTGTCGACGACGAGGATTTCGACCTCCTCCATGAGTTCCAACGCCTCGGCATTCTTGATCAAGACCCCCGATTGCGCGCCGCGTCCCACCCCGACCATGATCGACATGGGCGTTGCGAGGCCGAGCGCGCACGGGCAAGCGATGATCAGCACGGCGACGGCCGCGATGAAGCCGTGCGCCAATTGCGGCTCCGGCCCCCAGGCCGCCCAGACGGCGAACGCGACGACGGCAACCGCGATGACCGCCGGCACGAACCAGCCGGAAACCTCGTCGGCCAGGCGTTGGATCGGCGCGCGGCTGCGTTGGGCCTCGGCAACGAGGCGAACGATCTGCGCCAGCACGGTATCGCGGCCGATCCGCCGTGCCTCGACGATCAAGGCGCCCGAACGGTTGATCGTGCCGCCGATGACCGTGTCGTCCTTCGCCTTCGTCACCGGCATGGATTCCCCGGTCACCATGGATTCGTCGATGGCGCTGCGCCCGTCGATCACGGTGCCGTCGGCCGGGATCTTCTCGCCGGGCCGCACGCGCATTTTGTCGCCGACGCGAATCTCATCGAGCCGGATTTCCTCCTCGCCGCCGTCCTCGCGCACGCGGCGGCCGGTCTTGGGCGCCAAATCGAGCAGCGCGCGAATGGCGCCGCCCGTGCTCTCGCGCGCGCGCAATTCCAGAACCTGGCCGAGCAGAACCAGAACCGTGATGACCGCCGCGGCCTCGAAATAGACCGCGACGGCGCCGTCCGCGCCGCGAAACGCCTGCGGAAACAAACCGGGCGCCGCCACCGCCACGACGCTGTATCCCCAAGCCGCGCCG
>CAMAPP010000058.1 GCA_945860095.1 Rhizobium sp. Q54
CCAGTCGAAGCTCGAAAGCACGTTCCAGCGGGGCAAGAAATAGGCCGGCTGGCTTTCGCGGACGGCACCCGCCAGCGAATTTGGTGACGCACATGGCGAGGCAGCCTTGGCTGGCAGCTCTCGCCGTGTTCGTTCTGGTTGCATTCGGCGGTCTTGCGGGCGGGGCGGGGCCGGCAGGCGCGCAGACCGCCAAGGGCGAAAACACTCACGAGGAAAAGCTCACGCCGGCGGACCTGCCGCCGGACGTGAAATTGGTGATTTGGGGGATATTGCTTCGCCTCCACGATCAACCGGTCGAGCCGTCCGACGGCATCGTTTTCGATCCCGTGAGTTACAGCCTTTTGGCGGGGTCGGCCGAGGCGTTGGCGGGTCTTGGCGTTGCGAAAACGACGATCGCCAATTATATGCCGGTACTGGGCCAGACGCCGCACATGGCGCTCGACGGCACGTTCGCCTTCGGCAACGCGGCCGGGCGCCGGGTTGCGATGTTCTTTTCAGCCGACTACACGCTCGGCGAGGACGCTGTCCTCGTCGGCCACGCCTCGGTCGTGCCGCTTTACGCTCCCGAACCCCAACCCAGCCTATTCGTCGTTCCGGCCGCCCGAGCGCCGGACGGCTTCAAGGGCGTTTCGGACAGCTTCGACGCGTTCTATGCCTTCGCGGCCGCGCAGGCGTTGAGGGTCAATGCCGGCGAGGCGCCCGCCGCCGAGATGGCGCCCTATTACCTCGTCCTCGCGTTCCCCGATCGTCTGCCGCTCAGCGCCAAGGTAAGCATGACGCTTTCGCCCCAGCCGGAGGGCCGCCGCACGCCCGATGCGTACGAATTCTTGGGCTGGCGAATCTACGTCATGCGCGCGAACCTGGCGCTCGGAACGGTGCAGCCAACAGTGAACGTGACGGTTACCTCGGCGGTCGCCTCGCCGAATCAGACGCCGATCGAGCGGACGGTCGCGGTCTTTAACCTGCCCAAGGCGAAGAAATAGGTCTCTTGCAGGCTCGTGCGCCGGCGAGGACTCTTGGCGCCGGCTTGAAGCCTTGCGCCGGATAGGGCGCCGGTGCGGGATAGGGCGCCGGTGCGGGATAGGGCGCAGTCGCGGGACTCGCGCCGCTTCGGGATGTTCGGCCCGCATCGGGAATTCGCCTTGCTCCGGGACGTACTCGCCGCATCGGGATTTCGCGCCGCCTGGGGATTTCGCCTTGCTCCGGGGTTTCGCGCCGCCGGTCTTGCCCGAAGCGCTCTCGATGCGCCGGGTTCGCCGCGCACCGTGCCCGCATGTGTTTACGGCGCCACGACCGCATGACCCCCGGCCGTATCGGCCGTGGCGTATTCGGCCGTGGCGTATAAGGTTGAAGCCGGGCTCCGGTTTCGCTATCAGAGGCGGTCCGAAGCGGCCCGTTCCGCCTTCGCCGGGTCCCCTTCGTCTAGAGGCCTAGGACACCGCCCTCTCAAGGCGGTAACGGGGGTTCGAATCCCCCAGGGGACGCCACTCCTTAAAAAAACTGGGAACGAGTTCCTTGCCCATTTGGTCGCTCGCTTCTAGGCCTCGGGTGAGCGCTTCTTTCGGTCCCATAATCCGAATCTCCCCGTCATCCACTTCAATCCTCCTGATGAAGAGGTGGAGATAGGCCTTTCGGAAGGGCAAACCCGGGGCGGTTCAGTTCGACCGCGCGGTAGAAGATGAAGATCATGTGAGCCATCTTCGCCTCATTTTTTTGAATCTTCCGGTAGCCGGTCCCGGAACGTGGCGGGCATCAGGATCGGCACGGCAAACACGTCCGCCAAAACCAGCAAATCCTTGTCGCCGGTTACCAGCGCGTTGGCCTTGGCCGCCAGCGCAAGCTCCAGGAACGGGCGGTCGAGGGGATCGCGACAGTCGGGAACCTTGATCCGCTTCGGCACCGTGACGGCTTCGCACCACGGTAGATAGTCGCCCAGCAGGTCCTCGCGTTCGTCGGCGGTCAGGCGGAACTTCGGATACGAAAGCACCCGGATCAGCTCCTCCGTGGTGTCGCGGCTGGCCAGCGGGCGGATGGTCTTCGACTGCCATGCGATGCGCAGCCACGATAGCGACCCCGCATGGAACAGCAGAGCCGAAAGCAGGACGTTGGTGTCGAGAACGAGACGCGGCGGACTCATCCGGCCTTGCGCGTCCTTTTGCGCGACCAAGTCACGGCCTTGGCTACGTCGTTCTCGGTGAGGCCCAGATCGGCCAATTTGGCGCGCACGGCGTCGGCGCGGTTCAAGCGAATGGGCGTCAGCACGATGCGCCCGTTGTCCTCGATTACGTCGAAATACTCGGTGCCCCGGCAGGACGACAGCACCGCCTTGGGCAGGGTCAATTGGTTCTTGGATGTCAGCTTGGCGAGCATGGCGATTTCCTCTAGTAAGGATATAAGAACAGAGTATATCCCCCATATAGCGGTTTCAAGGATTATCCCATCCACCGCGACCGGATGACGGGCGGCGACGGAACGGCCTTCGCGGCCTGTGCATCCCCTCTGCGCTTCGACGCTGCCATGGCGGCGACTTCCTCATTCAGTTGCAGCCCCCATGCCGATCGGCCCGTGCAGGGCGGCCATGGGGGCTGACCTGAGCCCTTTCTTTCATCCAATCGTAAGTAGAGACCGTTCCGTATTCGAACCTGTTTGGGTGACCGTGGCAGCGCGGCGAGGCGCGAAAATCCGTGGCGGGTTCGGCGCCTTCGCCCTTCGGCCGGCGCACTCGCCCTTCGGGAAGCGTGCGCTTGGCGTGCCGCTCGCGCCGCGCCGGATGCTAGGATCGCCCGATGCTGCGCGTGACCGAATTGAAACTACCGCTCGACCATGGCGAGGAAGCGCTCGAACGCGCGATCGGCCGCCGCCTCGGCCTCGGCGCGCACGAGATACTCGGCTACAGCGTGGCGCGGCGCGCCTACGACGCGCGCAAGAAATCCGCGATCTTGCTCATCTACACCGTGGATGTCCGGGTGGCGGACGAAGCGGCGGTGCTGCGCCGCCTCGGCGGCGAGCGCACGGTCGCTTGCGCCCCCGACACTTCGTATCGCCCGGTCGCGCGCGCGCCATCGGGGCTTGCGGCGCGGCCGGTCGTGATCGGCGCCGGGCCGGGCGGGCTGTTCGCCGGCCTCATCCTCGCCCAGATGGGTTTTCGCCCGATCATCCTCGATCGCGGCAAGGCGGTGCGCGAGCGCACCAAGGACACTTGGGCCTTTTGGCGCCGCGCGGCGCTCGATCCGGAATCGAACGTCCAGTTCGGCGAAGGCGGCGCCGGCACCTTCTCCGACGGCAAGCTCCACAGCCAGATCAAGGATCCGCGCCATCTCGGACGCAAGGTGCTGGAAGAGTTCGTCGCCGCCGGCGCGCCCGAGGAGATCCTCGTCGGTGCCAAGCCGCACATCGGCACCTTCCGGTTGGTGACGATGGTCGAGCGCATGCGCGCGGCGATCGAGGCGCTGGGCGGCACCTACCGCTTCCAAAGCAAGGTGGTGGACCTTGTCGTCGAGATTTCGGCGGACGGCACGCGGCGTGCGCGGGGCGTGGTGCTGGAGGGCGGCGAGACCATCGCGGCGGAGCGCGTCGTATTGGCCATCGGGCACAGCGCGCGCGACACCTTCGCCATGCTGCACGACCGCGGCGTGGCGATGGCGGCCAAGGCATTCTCGATCGGCGTGCGCATCGAGCATCCGCAATCCCTCATCGACCGCTGCCGCTTCGGCGCCTTCGCGGGCCACGCGTTGCTCGGCGCGGCCGATTACAAGCTCGCCCATCATTGCCTTTCGCCCGGCGCCACCGGGCGCGCGGTGTACAGCTTCTGCATGTGCCCCGGCGGCACCGTCGTCGCCGCCGCGTCCGAGTCGGGCGGCGTCGTGACCAATGGCATGAGCCAGTACTCGCGCACCGAGCGCAACGCCAATGCCGGCATCGTCGTCGGCGTGACGCCGGAGGATTATCCGGGCCATCCCCTGGCCGGCATCGCCTTCCAGCGTCATTGGGAGCGGCGCGCCTTCGAGCTCGGCGGCGGGACCTATGCGGCGCCGGCGCAGCGCGTCGGCGATTTTCTCGCCGGCAGGGCATCGGTTGCGCTCGGCGCGGTCGTGCCGTCGTACCGTCCGGGCGTGGTGCCGGCGGATCTGTCCGGCTGTCTGCCCGATTTCGCGGTCGCGGCCATTCGCGAGGCGCTGGCGGTCTTCGATGCGCGGCTCGAGGGCTTCGCGATGGCGGACGCGGTGATGACGGGGGTGGAGACCCGCACCTCGTCGCCGGTTCGGATTCCGCGCGACGAATCCGGCCAGAGCGTCAACACGCCCGGCCTCTATCCGGTCGGCGAGGGGGCGGGCTATGCGGGCGGCATTCTCTCGGCCGGCGTCGATGGCATAAAAGCCGCAGAGAAAGTCGCGCTCGCGCTGGCGCCAGGACCAGCCCTGGGCTAACATTCCCGCCGGATCGCCCGATCCGCCGAATCACCCGCCGGATCACCCAATGTCTCCGGTCAACCGACCTTCATCGATCCCCACTCTGGCATCAATCCCCCACCTCGCATCAATCCCCCACCTCGCATCGCCGGTGCGCTCGCTCCGCCCGGCCGCGCTTGATGACACGACTTGGAAATAGGACAGCCGATGGCCAGCGACGAGAAGAAAATCAAGAACAATCCCGCTCCCGAAAATACCGCCGCGGCGAAAACGCCTGCCGTGAAAAGCGACAAAGCCGCAGAGGCGGCGCCGTCGAAGGCCGAGGGCGGCGAGAAGGCCGACGCCGGACCCGCCGGTTACAGCAGAGGCGAGGGGCAGAAGCCGATTTCCAAAGCCTACAAGGATAATTGGAACGAAATTTTCGGGAAAAAGAAAAAATAACACCCGCGCCTTCCGCTCGAAACCGTGTTTCCGGGAAGGTCGCTTTTCCGGGGCGGGAAATTCGTCGATGCGCGCGGATGTCGGTTTCGGGCCTATGCCTGGACCGCCACCGGACGGCCCTTCATGGCGCGCACGGCATGACATCCAAAAAAAACCGCTTCCGATCAGGGTTCGGACCGATCGCGAAACCCTGCAACGGTTGGAATACGGCGTGGCGCTAGACCGCCAGCCGGAGGTCTTTAGCTCCCGACCTTCAGCGTCGAAGTCAGTGCGCGCAGCGCCGCGATGACGGATAACGGGGTTAGCATCCCCGTCCGCGGATTCTCCGCGCTGGGCACGTTCTCGATCGTCATGGAGAACCGCGCCTCGTCACCCTCGACCTCGATGAAATGCGTATTGCGGCTGACGGTGGGATCGGCCCAAATCTCGAGATGCGTCCGGTCCGGCCCGATGCCGGCGAGCGACAGCGCCGCTGCCACGTTGACGTTCGCGGGGAAACCCTTGGCCCCGTCGCGGGCCGTGCCGTCGAAGACCTTGAGCGGCGCCTTAAGGCCGGCGAGCGAGATGGCGTTCTCGACCAGATAGGGCGCGCCGTCGAGGCCGGCGGGGGGCTTGCGCGTGACCATGCGCACCGAGCGAATCGTGCCTTCGGCCGCGGCCCGGACGGCGTCGAGCCCAAGCAGCGCGCCGGTCGGCACCAGGATTCGCGCGCGCGTGGCCTTTGCAAGCTCGATCAGGTCGGCGTGGACGAGAAGCTGGCCCACGCTCGAGGGCATGAAGATGCGCCCCGCCCGGATCGCCGGCTCCGCTATTTCCCGGAACACCGCGGCCGGCGCGCATTCGACGACCACGTCGGCATCAAGCGCCAGGGCCGCAAGCGCCAGCACCGCGGGCGGCGAGCGGAACGAGGTGATCGCCGCCCGGACGCGCTCCTGGTTTCGCGCCGAGACGGCCACGAGTTGCAGGCCCTCGATGCCCTCGTCGAGGCGTTTTGCCAACTTCGCGCCAATGGCGCCGAAGCCGCCGATTGCCACGCGCATTTTTGCTCCCCTGGCCGTCCGTGACCCGCGAGGTTAGTCTAGTCGAGCGGGAACAGGAATGGATGCATGCGCGAGAAAACACCTTTTCTCCACCGGCCGTATGGCGGCTACCATCTTCGGGACGTGCCGGACGCGGATCCGGAACTGACGCGCGTCGGCCCGGGCACCCCCGGCGGCGAATTTCTCCGCCGCTTCTGGCATCCCGTCGCGCACGGTGCCGATCTCAAGGACGTGCCGATCGCCATCCGGATTCTCGGTGAGGATCTCGTGGTGTTCCGGGATGGCCGCGGCAAGGTAGGCCTCCTTGGGCGCCATTGCAGCCACCGCGGCACCTCGCTCGAATACGCCAAGATCGAGGGCTGCGGCATCCGCTGCTGCTATCACGGCTGGCTCTACGATGTGGATGGCCGCATCCTCGAAACCCCGGCCGAGCCGGAGGACAGCAATTATCGGAACAAGCTGTTCCATCCCGCCTATCCGGTCCACGAATACAATGGCCTGGTATTCGCGTACATGGGGCCGCCCGAATCCCAGCCCGCTTTTCCCATTCTCGATACCTTCGAGCTTCCGGGATACGTGCTGGGCCCCGGCGAGCCGCTCGGTATCGCCAACGTCAAGCCGTGCAACTGGCTTCAGATCATCGACAACGTGGTGGACCCGGTGCACGAGGCCTTTCTTCATGCGCGCATCAGCGGCGTTCAGTTTCTCGACGAGGACGGCCGTCCAGTCGAGGAACTGAAGGACGTCGGCGAGTTCGATTTCGTCGAGACCCCGCTCGGCCTTCTGTGCCAGGAAACCCGCCGCGTGAAAGCCAGCGTCTGGGTGCGCTCCATCGAATACATCTACCCGAATATCGCGCAAATCCCGATGACGCCGATCTTTCCCCCGCGCTATCCCGAGGGCAAGGACGAGCTCTGCTATATCTCGTTCATTACGCGCTGGCGCGTGCCGATCGACGATGAAAACACCGTCGAGTTCGCCTTCGTGCGCCTGCGGCCGGGCCAGGAGAACACCTACATCACCAATCCCGGACCGGTCGTGCGCAACAATTACGGCGGCCGCCCCTACGACGAACGCCAGCGCTTCCCGGGCGATTACGAGGCCCAGATCGGCCAGCGCGCGGTGGCGCGGCACGGGCTCGAACACCTCGCCGCCACCGACCGCGGCGTGATCTTGATGCGCCGCATGGTGCGCGAGGGCATTCGCGCGGTCGCGCGGGGCGAATCGCCTCGCCATGGGCTCCACCACCACCAGGGCGTCGTCCGGACATACGGCAACGACACGCTGCTGCGCGTGCCGCCCGCCAACACCAAGGAGGACGACCGCGAAGTCTTGCGCGCCATTCAGGGCAAGGTCGCCGCGCGCGCGCTGGCCGAGCCGCCCTCGCTGAGAGAGGACATTCGCGTCTATGCGCGTTGAGTTCGCCGAATTCGGCGGGGCACGCACCCGGCTTTATCGCGGCGGCGAAGGTCCGCCGGTATTGCTGATCCACGGCGTCGGCGCATCGGCGGATATCTGGATGCGCAATTTCGAGGTGCTCGCGCGCGACTTTGCGGTGTTCGCGCCGGACGTTCTCGACAACGGCTTCACCGAACAGGGCCGCTATCGCGGCGGCGCGCCGCAAGGCGCCATGCTCGATCATCTCGAGGCGGTGCTCGACGCATGCGGGATCGGCGAGTTCAGCGCGGTCGGAAGTTCCTTCGGCGGCTTGCTGGCGGCCCTGCTCTATCTGCGCCGCCCCGACAGGCTCAAGCGTCTCGTGCTGGTCAGCAGCGGCACGTGCTTCAACACCGAGGAGGAGGTCGCCCGCACGCTGGCCGAATCCTACAAGAACGGCCTCGCGGCGATCGCCGCGCCTTCCCTCGAAAGCTGCCGCCGGCGCATGGCGAATGTCGTGTTCGACGCCGCCTCTGTCCCCGAAGCGCTCTACTTGATGCAGCTCACCATTTACGGGCTGGCGAATACTCTTCCGGCTTACGAGCGGCGCATGAAGGGTCTCATGAACGTTTCCGGATGGCGCGAGCACCGGATTACCGACCGGCTGGACGCGATCCGGGCACCGACGCTCCTGGTCTGGGGCCGGGACGATCCGCGCGTGGTGCACCGGCGCGCCGAAGAGGCCGCGCGACTCCTTCCCGATGCCCGGCTGGCGATGTTCGAGCGCTGCCGGCATTTCCCGCAACTCGAGCATCCGGCCGAATTCAATCGGCTTGTCCGCGCGTTTCTGCGCGGCGAGCAGATCGCCGCGACCGCCGCTTGAACCGCTGCTTGAGGAGTGCACCGATGGGATGCTGGCGGCCTAGGCGACTGACCCACGCCAATCTTTACGTGTCCGATCTCGACCGCGCGATGGCGTTCTACAAGACCGTCGTCGGGCTCGAGGAGGTCTATCGCCGTCCGGCCGTGAAGGCGGGGTTTTTGTCCAACGGCAACACCCATCACGATATCGGAATGGTCGATGTTTCGAGCCCGCTCTGCCGGTCGGGCAAGCCCGGTCTCAACCATCTCGCCTTCGAGACGGAGACGGAGGAAGATCTGGTGGCGGGCTATCGGCGCGCGGTCGCCGCCGGGCAGGTATTTCCGCGCACGGTGGATCACGATATCACCCGTTCGATCTACGGCGCCGACCCGGACGGCAATGCCGTCGAGATCTATGCCGATACCACGAAGGAGTGGCGGACGCTGAGAACCGGCACGGTAACCAAACCCACCCCCGCCTGGACCCCCGGCCAGCCCGAGCCGTCGCGCGAGCGGCTCTATCACCAAGCGCCCGAGATCCGCCGCGTCGAGGACGCGGTCTTCCATCCCAGGCGCATCGTGCAGGCGACGCTGGTGGCGCGGGATTTCGACGGGATGTTGGCCTTCTACACCGACGTGATCGGGCTTGGTTGCAAGGAAAGCTCGTCTGATGGCGCGGTCCTGTCGGGCGATTGCGGCCAGCGCGACCTCGTGCTGCTGCGCAATGCGGCCGGTCTCGAGCCCGGCCTTCACCATCTTCGATTCGAGGTCGATACGATGGCCGATCTCTCGCACTCGGAGCGGCGCGCCAAATCGCTCGGTCTTGCGCTCGAGCGCTCCGCCCCGTCGGCGGAAGGCATCGTTCTCCGCGATCCCGATGGCATCCGGCTACGGTTCCAGGCACGCGATGGCGGCCTTGCGAGCGACCCAGGCGCTGCCCCCTATCTCATGTGATGGCTATCGAGGAACGCCTCTTGGCGCTCGGCATCGCATTGCCGCCCGCGCACCGGTTTCCGAACGCGAACCGGACGGGTTGCGTTCGCGCGGCGGGCCTGTTGTTCGTCTCCGGGCATCCGCCGGCGGCGCTTCCGGGCATCGCAATGCGCGGCAAGGTGGCGGATGACGTGCCCGAGGACCGCGCGGTCGAGGCTGCCCGCGCCGCCGCGCTGAATATCTTGGCGACGGTGCGCCAAGAACTCGGCAGCCTCGACCACGTGCGTCGGATCGTAAAGGTGTTCGGCATGGTCAATTCGTCGCCCGGCTTCGAGCGCCAGTTCGCGGTCATCGACGGCGCGTCGGATTTATTTCTTTCGCTTTGGGGTCAAGAACGCGGCCGCCATGCGCGTAGCGCCGTGGGCTTGGCGGAATTGCCGCGCGGCATACCGGTCGAGATCGAGGCGGTGCTGGAAATCGAAGATCGCGAGGGCGAAGGATAATCGCTTTGACCGCCGGCTTCTCCGCGCCGCCTCTCAGCGCCGGCTTGGGCCGCCGTCCGGATTCCGGCGAGCGGTTCGGGTCAATCGTTTCGCGCGGTCGCGCGGGTCGTGCTGGCGCGAATTTGCAGATAGGCGATGCCGCTCAACAAGACGCCCGCACCGGCGAGTTGCGCCGGCGCGAGGTGTTCGCCCAATAGGGCGAAGGCGAGGCCCGCGGTCAGCAGCGGCTCGAGGATTGCCGTGATATTGGCTTCGGCCGCGCCGATCAGCCGCAGGCCGAGAAGATAAAACCACACCGGCAGGATGGCGGTGAGCAGGGCCGCGCCGATCACGGCGGCCCAAATGTCCGGCGCGTGATCGCCCTGGGCGAAGTCCAGCGCGGTGCCGCTCGCGAGCCACACGATCGAGGCAAAGCCTAGGCCGTAGGTCAAGATGGTCCACGGGCTGTATCGCGCGATGCCGCGCTTGCCGAACACGGTGACGAAGGACAGCCCGAGCCCGGCCAGAAGCCCGACCGCGAGTCCCTGCCAGGTGAGCGCGATATTCGCGGAATCGAGGGCGCCGCCGATCAGCGCCACGCCCAAGACGGTCATCAGGGCCGCGGCGATTTCATAACCCCGCACGCGCTCGCGCCCGACGGCGATCGACCAGGCGAGCGTGAAAAGCGGGCTCGTATATAACAGAACGATGGCGATGGCGACCGGGTTGAGCTTGATCGACCAGGTGCCGATGATCGGCGCCAAGGCCCAGACGACCACGCCGTAACCCCCGAGATAGAGCAAATCGCTTCTTGCGATCTTCAATTGCCGGGGAGCGGCGGCGGACAGAACGGCGAGGGCGAAGACGAAGGCGATGACGGTTCTAAAACCCACGTACTCGTCGGGCGCCACGCCCGCGTTCATGACGAACTTGATGAGAATGTTCGCAACCGACCAGCACAGGGTGGCCAGGAAAACGAAAAAAAATCCCAGGATTTTCGGCGATGCAAACATTGCTCGGTTGCGCCATGGACCGGCGGGCGACGGATGGTCCGGTTGCGATGTCGGTTCCGGCGGCTGGAGCCGCCAAGGGGTTCAGCATATCCCGGGGGTTCAGCATAACCCGGGGGTTCAGCATAACCCGGGGGTTCAGCATAACCCGGTTCTCCCGAACCCGCTTGCGCCCCCGATCGCCCGTCCTCTTCTAATGCGGCCTGCGACCGGCTAGGTTCGTCGTTCGGACCGCGAGGCATGGATGCGCTTTCCTCTGCTCTTTTCGCCTTTCCGCATCGGCGCGGTCGAATTCAAGAACCGCATCGTCTCGACGGGCCACGGCACGCGCCTTGCGGATCGCCTCGTCAACGACCGGCTCGTTGCCTATCACCGCGCGCGCGCCAAGGGCGGGGCGGGGCTGATCATCTCCGAGGTCGCGGGCGTGCACGACACCGCCTATTACGTCGGCGGCACGCTCAAGATCGACACCGACGACGCCCTTCCCGGCTATCGCAGACTTGCCGAAGCGGTGCACGAATTCGATTGCCGCATCATCGGGCAATTGTTCCACGCCGGGCGCGAGCTCGCGATGATGCCCGACGGCTCGCTGCCCGTGTCCTATTCTGCCTCCGACACGCCCTATGAACGCCTGCACGGCGTGCCGCGCGCGATGCCCAAGGCGCTCATCGCCGAAATCGTGCGCGGTTACGCGGCGGGTGCCGCGCGCATGGTCGAGGCGGGGCTCGACGGCGTCGAGATCGTCGGCGCGCACGGTTATCTCCTGGCCCAATTCCTCAATCCGCGCATCAACCGGCGCGCGGACGAATACGGCGGCAGCGTCGCGAACCGCGCGCGCCTTATCCTGGACATCGCTTCGGCCGTGCGTCCCGTTCTCGGCAAGCGCCTCATGGGCTTGCGCTTCTCCGCCAGCGAGCCGGGCCTGCCGGGCGGGCTCGACGAGGCAGAGACGCACGGCGTGCTTGCGCTCATGGCGCCGCATTTCGATTACCTGAACGTGACCATCGGCTCCTACTCGGCGATCGGCAGCACTTTGCACACGGTGCCGACCATGGCGATGGAGCCGGGCTATGTCGCGCCGCTCGCGGGAAGCGTGAAGGCGCGATTTGGCAAGCCCGTCCTGGTATCGGGGCGCATCAACCGCCCCGATATCGCGGAAACCATCATCGCGGCGGGCCAGGCGGATATGTGCGCGCTGACCCGCGGCCTCATCGCCGATCCGGAACTGCCCAACAAGGCGCGCGCCGGCCGCGTCGAGGACATCCGGGCTTGCATCGGCTGCAACCAGGCCTGCATCGGCCACAATCACAAGGGCGTGTCGATTTCCTGCATCCAGCATCCGGAAACCGGCCGCGAGCTCGAGTACGGCGAATTGCGCCGCGCCCAGATACTCAAGCGCGTGCTGATCGCGGGCGGCGGTCCGGCCGGGCTCAAATTCGCCGCCGTCGCGGCCTCGCGCGGACACGATGTCACGCTTTACGAGCGCGAGGCGCAATTCGGCGGCCAGGTGCGCCTGGCCGAAAAATTGCCGGGCCGGGCGGAGTTCGGCGGCATCGTGCTGCATCTTCGGCGCGAAGCCGAACGCGCGGGCGCGAAGCTTTTGCGCGGCGCGGCGCTCGATGCCGCGACGGTCCGGCGCGCCCAGCCGGACGCCGTGATTCTCGCCACGGGCGCGCGCCCTCGCGCCCTCGATTTGCCCGGCGGCACCGAGGGCGCCCATGTCGTGGAGGCCTGGCAAGTCCTGGCCGGCCGGGCCAATATCGGCGGCTCGGTCGTGGTGGCGGATTGGCGCTGCGATTGGGTGGGCCTTGGTCTCGCCGAGATGCTCGCGCGCGACGGGCGCAAGGTGCGGCTTTGCGTCGCGGGCTATATGCCGGGCGAGACCATCCAGCAATACGTGCGCGACGAATGGCTCGGCCGCCTTCACAAGCTCGGCGTCGAGATCGTGCCATTGGCGCGCCTGGCCGGAGCCGACGCGGACTCCGTCTATTTCGAGCACATGCCGAGCGGCGAGCCCATCGTCTGCGAGGGGGTCGATACGCTGGTCACGGCCATGGCGCGCGAGAGCGATGCCGACATGGAAGGCGAGTTGGCGGATTTCGCGGGCGAGGTCCGCTTGATCGGCGATTGCCTCTCGCCGCGCACGGCCGAGGAGGCGGTGCTGGATGGCTTGAAGGCGGCTTGGGTCTTGTAGGCCGAACGACGGCTGCGGTGGAAGGTTCCGGCGGGCCGGCGAAAAATCGGCTTGGCGGGTCATTCGGTTAACGGGGGCAGCCGTTTCGTCCCCATGCTTTGCGGGGTGTGCGTCGTGGCGTTCTTGTCGTCCGAACAGGTCGAACATTATCGGCGCGAAGGCTATGTCGTCGCCTCGGGCGCCGCGACGCCTGCTTCGTTCGCGGCCATGACGGCGGAACTCGATGCCTGGGTCGAGGACAGCCGGTCCCATCGCGAGAACTACGGGGAAACCCTTTCTGGCTCGCCGCGATTCGATCTCGAACCCGGCCATGGCGCGGCCCGGCCGCGGCTTCGGCGGGTCAACAATCCGGCGGAGATTTCGGAAACCTATCGCACGGCGGCGTTCGACGGCCCGCTCGGCGACATGGCGGCTTCGTTGCTCGGCCCGGACGTGAAGTTTCTGCAATGCAAGATCAATTTGAAATTGCCGGGCACCGCGACGCGCGTCGATTACCACCAGGATTTCGCCTATGTGCCGTACACCAACGACGACGCGCTCACGGCACTCGCGATGCTCGACGACATGACGCTCGACAATGGCTGCCTCATGGTCGTGCCGGGCTCGCACCGCGAAGGCCAGGCGAGCCTCTGGCAGTACGAGCGGTTCACCGGCTCGGTGTCGGCGGAAAAGACGGCGGAATGCAAGCGCCGCGCGGTGCCGATCGTGGGCAAGGCGGGCGATGTGTGCCTGATGCACACGCTCCTGCTCCACGGCTCGGATGCCAACGCGTCCGACCGCCCGCGCCGGCTTTTCATCTGCGGCTATTCGGCCGCCGACGCCTTTCCACTCGTGCGCGCCTCGCTGCCCAATTGCTTCCAGGGCGCGATCGTGCGCGGCAAGGCATCGCGCCATGCGCGCTTGCGCGCCGGATCGGTGGAGTTGCCGACGGAGTTCAACATGGCGTCGTTCTTCCAGCTCCAGGAACGGAGCGCGCGCCGAGCGGTCCGGCGGTAATTCCGGACACGAGCGGCCTCGAAACCCGGTTCTCGCGCGATCCGGCATGGCCAGGAAAGGCGCTTCACGCCGGCCCGGAATCCATTGCCATCCCGCAGCCGGCGGCAATCGTAGGCTAGCCTTACGGAGAAAATCTTTAGGGGTGGCGGATGCTCGGCTCTTTATTGTCTGTTAACTCATATTGCTTCAGTCTCCAGGCCGCGCGAGCGGGCCGGTTCCCTTGTCCGATGCTTGTATTGTGGGCCTCGTGCGGCTGCGCGTTGGAGTGAACGCATGCGAACCGTGCGCCGGCAGACTCGGAGTTTTGCCCTGGCCAGCGCCGTGCTGCTGGCATTGGCGGTTGCCGCGAGTTGGTATCTCTATCGGTACCTGGCGATGCAGCAACTTAAGAATTTGTCCGAGCGCAGCAACGCGGCGATGACGCAGGTATTGTTCAATGATGTCGCGGACGAAATCCGGAACCTTCTGGCTGCCAGCGCCACCATGCCGGACGAGGAGCTCCGGGCTAGCGCGATAGTCGCGAGCATCACGCGCAAGGTGGCGCTGCTAGCCAGCGGCACCACCCTAATCAAGGTGTCGATCTTCGATCTCACGGACCGCATCGCCTATTCGACCGATGCGGACATGATCGGTCGGCGAAAGACCGGCAATGCCGGGTTCGGCGCAGCGCGCGCGGGCGAAGTCTTCAGCACGACGGCGTGGAAAGATAAAATCAACACGCTCGAGGGCGAAATCAGCGATCGCCACGTGGTCGAAAGCTATGTTCCGATCCACGGCCACCATGTCATGGCGTACCGGGCGGCCTCGCCGATCATCGGCGTGGTCAAGGTTCTCGACGACGTGTCCGACGCGCTGGATCATATCGAACGGAACGGCTTGCGGTTTCTTCTTATTACCACGGCGATCATGATGGTGGTCTATGCGGGGTTGATCGTGATCGTCTGGCGCAGCGAGGTCAAGGTGACCACCGCCGTCGCGCGCGCCGAGGCAGCGAGCCAGGCAAAATCGGATTTTCTCGCCCAGATGGGTCACGAATTGCGCACGCCGCTCAACGCCATCATCGGCTTTTCCGAAATCATCGGGAATGAGTCGATGGGCCCCGTCGGTCAACCGAAATACAAGGCGTATGCGGGTTATATTTTCGATTCGGGCAAGCACCTACTGAAGATCGTCAACGACATCCTCGACATGGTCAAGGCCGAGCCTGGAATGCTGACAGCCGATCTGCATGTGTTCGATGCCAGGGATACGCTGATCAAAATCGAGAAGCTCCTGGATCAGCGCGCGCGCGAGCTCGGTGTCGCGGTCGTTCTGGAGCTCGAAGCCCCGCTTGGTCCCATCGTCACCGACGAGGGCCGCTTGCGCCAAATCGTTCTGAATATCCTGCACAACGCGATCAAGTTTTCCCCGGCCGGCGGCCAGGTGACTATGCGCGGGCGCAAGACGCACGCGGACATCGTCATCGAGGTCGCCGATGCCGGCATCGGCATCGCGCCCGAGGATCTGCCGAAGGTCATGGCGCCGTTCGGGCAGGTCGATTCCTCGCTTGCTCGCACCCATGAAGGGACGGGTCTTGGACTGCCGGTGTCCAAACATCTCACCGAGTTGCTCGGCGGCACGCTCGACATCGAAAGTGCCGTGGGCAAGGGCACGACCGTCCGGGTGACCTTGCCGCTTGCCGGCCCGGCCGCCAAATCCGCCGGCGGCATGGAGCTTCGGTCGAATCCGAATGAAGCGCTGGCATCGGCCCCATTGCGGCGAATCGCATAAAGTCGAGGTTGCTCGCTCGCGCCGATGATTGGCCGCGCCGGCCCTAGTGGCGCGGATCAAACGCTTGATTCCTTCTCATCGTGTTTGATCCGCGCCGTATATCAACCGGGTAGCTAGCGGTCCGGGCTGACGGACCGGGTAAGGTCTGTCAGAGTCGGACCACTAGCCCGGGCCAATGGGCGGCGGGATCAGCACGATCTTGCCGATAAGCGCCTTCGACAGAAAATCCTCCTGTGCGGCCGCGATATCCCTCAGCGCGTAACGGCGCGCGATCACGGGCTTGATTTCGCCGCGTTCGAGATGGCCGATCAGATCGGGAAAGACCCTGGCGTCCTGCGACGTGCAGCCGTGAAACGTCAGGTCCTTCAAATAGAGCTTGCGCAAGTCCAGTTGCACGATGGGCCCGGCGATGGCGCCCGAGACGGCGTATCGCCCGCGCGTCTTGAGAACGTCGAGCAAGTCGGGCCAGTTCGGCCCACCGACGACATCGATCGCGACATCGACGCTGTCCTTGCCGATGGCGGCCACCAGCTTTGTATCCCTGGCCAGGCACCGGTCGGCGCCGATCGCCTCGATCGCGGCGCATTTGTCGGCGGCGGCGATGGCGGTTACGTGCGCGCCGCGACACCGGGCCAATTGCACCGCCGCGATGCCGACATTGCCGGATGCCCCCGTGATCAGGACATTTTCGCCGGCCTTCACGCCCGCGCGGCCGAGAAGATTTTCCGCCGTGGCGAACGCGCACGGCACGGCCGCAAGCTCGGCATCGGTCAGCGCGCATTCCACCCGGTACGTGTCCGCCGCGGGTGCCGTGACGAATTGCGCGAAGGCGCCGTCGCGTTCGCTCCCGAGCCAGGGCGTGAAATTGCCGCGCGCCAGCGAGCGCAGGCAGCTTTGCACGATCACCCGCTCGCCCCGCCGCCCGCCGGGCACGCCGTCGCCGACCGCGACGATCTCCCCGCAAACATCGGCGCCTTGGATGCGCGGGAAGACGAGGCCCGAACCGGTCCAATCGCCGTCCTTGGGCATATCGCCATACTTGGGCATATCGCCATACTTGGGCATATCGCCTTTGTCCGGCGACGGCCCGATCGCCGCCGTTTCGGCGGTGCCGGCGCTCGCTTGGGCCGAATACCAGCCGATCCGGGTATTGATGTCCGTATTGTTGATGCTTGCCGCGGCCACGCGGATGAGCACTTCGCCCGCGCTTGGCGTCGGCGTCGGCACGTCCTCGGCGTAAACCAGCTTGTCCGCGCCGCCATGGCCGACAAGGCGGACCGCCGCCATGAATTTGGGAATGGTCATCGCGCTGCCCCCAGGCTTGGGAAACTCTAGCCAAACTTAATTCAAACCGCCTCCCGCTCCACCGAGTTCGGGCGGCGTGGGCGCGTCCAATGGCAGGGACAGATAGGCCTCCGAACGCATCTCGACGAGGCGCGAGGCCGTGCGCGCAAAGGCGGTCAATGCCGCGTCGCGGCACAGCAAATGCGGCTCGGCATCGGCCGAGAGGATGAGTTTCACCCGCGCGTCGTAGAGCGTGTCCACGAGTGCCACGAAGCGCAGCGCCCGGTCTCGCCGGTCCTCCGCCATGACCGGAACTCCGTCCACGATCACGGTGTGGAAGCGCCTTGCGATGGCGAGATAGTCGATGGCGCCGAGCGCGGCCGCGCACAGATCGTCGAAGGCAAAGCGCGCGACGCCGCCCGCAGCTTGCGGCACGGCGAGCGCGCGGCCCAAGACATCCAGATTCGCCGCCGCGCCGCGCGCGGCACCCGAAAGCCGAGTGAACAGCACGGCCATGGCGGCGCTGGCCTCGGGGCCCGAGGGCGTCAGATAGATGGGCGCGCCCGCGAGTTTTTCGAGGCGAAAGTCCGTGCGCGCATCGAGGCGCACCACGTCCATGCGGTCCTCGATGAGGGCGATGAAGGGCAGGAAGAGCTGGCGATTGATGCCGCCTTCATAAAGCCGGCGCGGCTCCTCATTGGAGGTCGCCACGACCACGACACCCTCGCCCAACAGCGCCTCGAACAGCCGGCCGAGAATCATGGCGTCCGCGATGTTCGTCACCATGAACTCGTCGAAGCACAACAGCCCGGCTTCCCGGGCGAGCGCCTTGGCTGTGGGCGCGATCGGATCGCCCGCGCCGCCCGCGCGGTTCAGCGCATGCAGGCGCGCATGGACATCGGCCATGAAGGCGTTGAAATGGACCCGCCGCTTGGCGGCGTGCGGGGCGGCGGCGAAGAACATGTCCATCAGCATCGATTTTCCGCTTCCGACCGAACCCCAGATGTACATGCCGCGCGGCGGCACGGCCGGCCGGCCGAACAGGCGGGCGAGCGGGCCGCGCCCGGTCGAATGCCGCCCGAGCGCCGCCGCGAGCGCGTCGAGGCGCAAGGCGAGGTCGAGCTGCGCCGCGTCGCTGCCGATCGCTTCCGCCTTCGCCAGCGCCGCGTAGCGCGCGGATACGGAATCGGGCTTGGTATCGGCGGGAAGCGATGGGCCGGTCCTGTGGGGGTGAGACATATGGGGGCCGGTCATGAGGCGCTGGGAACCGGATGGGAGAGCGAAGGCGCAAAGCCCCGCGGGCCGGCTGTTTCGCCCGGGGCTGCCGGGCCGTCAAGGGGTTTGGGTGGCGGGCTAATAACGGCCTTCGCGGATGAAACGCGCGATACCGGCGGCGACTTCCTTTTCTTGACCGAGAAAGCCGTGCGGGGAATAGGCCTCGCAGGCATCGACCCCCGAAATCCCCGCCGAACCCGCCCCGCCCGCGACCGTCACCACCTGACGGCGTGGGGAATTTGTCCGCTCGGCGATGCGGGACATGAGGTGCGCCGGGGTTCGGATGCAGCTGTCGTTTTTGTGGCCGACGACCAATAGGGGTATGCGAATCGATTCAAGCTCGAGGTCGAACACGGTATCCGCCGCCCAGGATCGCCGCGCGCCGGACTGGCCCATCGTCAAGGCGGAGGTCAGCACGACGCCCTTCGGTCCGTCGGGGCCGGACAGGCGCGCGGCGGCGTTCGCCGCCGAGAGCGTGCCGCGGCTCGTGCCCACGACCCAAATCTCGGCCCTGGTGCGCGCGCGCACATCGGCGATGATCTTGCCGAGATCCTCGGCATGACTCGCCGTCATGCGGAAGCCGGCGAGACCGTCCGTGCCGGTGTGATCGGACGGCGAATCGACCCGCACCGCGATGAATCCGAGTTCGAGGAACAGCGGCACCGAGCGGATGAGAGAGTTGCCCGCAAGCGCGCGCGGGCAGCCGTGCTCGTCGAGATTGAGATAGCCGCCGCCGCCCGCAAGCAGCACCAAGGCCACCGGCGCCACATTCGCCGGATTGTCTTTCGGACGGGCGATCGAGTAGCGCGTGGTGGTGGTGCCGTGGGTCGCGATTTCGATGCGTTCGCCGCATGGCTCGGCGGCGCGCGCGAGGTTTGTCGCCGCGATCAGGAGCGCCGCCAAGAACGCGGCGCAAAACGCGCGCGGCGCGAACGCCGACCGGGCGCGCATGGGCGCGGGCGCTTGGCCGGGGCGGTGCCGAAACGGGTCCATCGCCGAGTATCGTCGAACGCGCGGCGGCTCGGAAAGCCTAGTTGCCGGGAGCGGGCGAAATCCCTTGGGCGAGGGAAATTGAGCGCATGATGGCGGAACGATAGGGTTGGGTGTGCCGGTGGTATTACGCGCAAAAGGGGCGAGGACGATCATGAAGTACGGCTATATCGGGCTCGGTCACCTGGGCGGGCATCTCGCGGCCAGCCTGCTCAGGGCGGGTTTTGCGGTCGTGGTTCACGATCTCGATCCCGGCTTGGCCAAGCGTCACCTCGCGCTCGGCGGCGTTTGGGCCAACAGCCCGCGGGCGCTCGCCGAACGCTGCGATGCCGTTATCACCTGTCTGCCTTCGCCGCAAATCTCCGGCAAGGTGCTCGACGGCGTGCTCGACGGCCTCAAGTCCGGCGGTACGTGGATCGAAATGAGCACGCTCGGGCGCGACGACGTGCTGGCCCTGGCGGCGCGCGCCGCGGCGCGCGGCGTGCGGACCCTGGAATGCCCGGTGACCGGCGGCGTGCATCGCGCCGCGTCCGGCAAGATCACCGTGCTCGCCGGGGGCGATGCGGACCTGTTCGCGCTTCATCGCCCGGCGCTCGAGGCCATGGGTGGAGAAATCTTCCACATGGGCGCGCTCGGCTCGGCCGCCGTGATCAAGGTCATCACCAACATGCTGGCCTTCATCCACCTGGTCGCGGACGGCGAGGCGCTCATGCTGGCCAAACGCGGCGGGCTCGATCTTGGCCAGGCGTTCCACGCCATCCGGGCGAGCTCGGGCAACAGCTTCGTCCACGAAACCGAAGGCCAATTGGTATTGAACGGCAGCTACGATATCGGCTTTACGATGGATTTGGCCGTCAAGGATCTTGGCTTCGCCATGGGTTTTGGGCGCGAGTTCGGCGTGCCGCTCGACCTC
>CAMAPP010000059.1 GCA_945860095.1 Rhizobium sp. Q54
ATTGGAGATCGGTCCCAGCAGATTGAAGATCGTGCGCACGCCCATCTCGACGCGCGCGGCGGCGACGTTGCGCATGGCGCTGTGATAGCGCGGCGCCAGCATGAAGCAAAGCCCGCCCTCGTTCAGCGCGCGCTCGACGACGGCGTAATCGGCATCGAGATCGACGCCGAGCGCGGCGAGGACGTCGGCGGAACCCGATTTCGAGGATATGGCGCGGTTGCCGTGCTTGGCGACCGGAACGCCGCATCCGGCGATCACGAATACGGTCGCGGTCGAGACGTTGAAGGTGCCGGCGCCATCGCCGCCCGTGCCAACGGTGTCGATGGCGCCCGGCGGCGCCGGGACATGGCGGGCCTTTGCGCGCATGATGCGCGCCGCGCCCGAAATCTCGTCGATCGTTTCGCCGCGCACGCGCAAGGCCATGAGAAACGCGCCCAGCTGCGCGGGCGTCGCGTTGCCCGACATGATGATGTCGAACGCCGTCTCGGCCTGCGCCTGATCGAGCGTGCCGCCATCGGCGACGACGGCGAGAAAGGGCTTGAGACCGTCCGCGCTCATGGCCGTACCCGAATCCGGGCCTCAGGCCGCGCGCGCGCGCTTCGGGCGCGCGAGATCGAGAAAGTTCTTGAGCAGGGCATGGCCCTGTTCGGAGGCGATACTCTCGGGATGAAACTGCACGCCGTGAATGGACTTGCTCCTGTGACAAAGGCCCATCACCACGCCGTCGCCGGTTTCGGCCGTGATTTCCAGGCACGCGGGCAGACTCGCGCGGTCGACGATAAGGGAATGATAGCGCGTGGCGCGGAAGGGCGAGGGTAGGCCGCGGAACACGCTCGCACCGGTATGCACGATGTCGGACAGCTTGCCGTGCATGACCATGTTCGCGCGCGTCACCCGGCCGCCGAAGGCCTGGCCGATCACCTGATGGCCGAGACAGACGCCGAGCAGGGGAATATCCGCCGCCGCCGCCGCCGCCGTGAGTTCGAGGCAGATGCCGGCGCGGTCGGGATCGCAGGGACCGGGCGATGTGATGATGCCCTCGGGCTTCATGGCCAAGGCATCGGCCACGGAAATCCGGTCATTGCGGCGCACTTCGATCTCGGCTCCGAGTTCGCCGAGAAAGTGGAACAGGTTGTAGGTGAAGCTGTCGTAGTTATCGATCAGCAGGAACATGGGCCGCTCCACGGGAAAGCGCTCTGCCGCAAGGCGCGCGCGGCTTATATATCAGGGGCGAAGGCGGCGCACAAAGCGCGACGGAGATGGATCGAGCGTCGATATGGAGCGAGGGGCCGGTGCAACGCGCCGCAGATTCGGCCCTGCCCGCAAGCGCGGGCAGCCCAGACGGCACCGATGGTTCAGCCCTTGCCGCCCATGGCGGCGAAGCGCACGGCTTCCTCGCAGGCCCGGACAAGGGCGCGCGCCTTGTTGCGGGTTTCCTGGAACTCGGCCTCGGGGTCGCTGTCGGCGACCACGCCGCCGCCCGCCTGGATATAGACGACGCCGTCCTTCACCACCGCGGTGCGGAGCGCAATGCAGGTATCCATCGCGCCGTTGCCCGCGAAATAGCCGACGGCGCCGGCATAGATTCCGCGCCGCTCGCTCTCGAGTTCGTCGATAATTTCCATCGCTCGAATCTTCGGCGCGCCCGACACCGTGCCCGCCGGAAAACCGCCGACGAGGGCCGAGATCGCGTCGTGCGCCGGATCGAGCTCGCCCTCGACATTCGAGACGATATGCATGACGTGCGAGTAACGCTCGATTTCGAACTTCTCGGTCACGCGCACCGTGCCGACCTTGGTCACGCGGCCCACGTCGTTGCGCCCGAGATCGAGCAGCATCAGATGCTCGGCCAGTTCCTTGGGATCGGACAGCAATTCCTCGGCGAGCGCCCGGTCCTCGGCGGGGGTGTCGCCGCGCTTGCGGGTCCCGGCCAGCGGACGGATGGTCACCTTGTTGTCGCGCAGGCGAACCAAAATCTCCGGGCTTGAGCCGACGATGGCGAAATCGCCGAGATCGAGGAAGAACAAAAAAGGCGAGGGGTTCAGGCGGCGCAACGCCCGGTAGAGCGCGAGGGGCGGCAGCTTGAACGGCACGGCGAAGCGCTGCGACAACACGACCTGAAATATATCGCCGGCGAACACGTATTCCTTGCCCTTGCGCACCATCTCGTGGAAGCGCTCGCGCGTCATGTTCGAGCGAGGCTCGGGGGACTCGGTGGCATCGACCGCCTGCTCGCGCTTGGAAGGCGTGGCGCGGTCGAGATCGGCGACGGTGTCCGCAAGGCGCTCGCGCGCCTGGTCGTAAGCCGCGCGCGCGGTCGTGCCCCTTGCCGGCCAGGCGGGCGTTACGACCGTCACCATGTCCTCGATATTGTCGAAGATCGCGACGATGGTCGGGCGCAAGAACATGCCGTCCGGCACGCCGAGCACGTCCCGGGTCTTGTCCGGGATGCGCTCCATCAAGCGTACCATGTCGTAGCCCATATAGCCGAACAGACCTGCGGCCATGGGCGGCAAGGCGTCGGGGATTTCCACCCGACACTCCGCGACGAGCGCGCGCAGCGAATCGAGCGCCGGTTGCGCCTCCGGCGCGAAACCCGCGGCATCGGCGCGCGCGCGGCGGTTGATTTCGGCGCGCTGTCCCCGGCAACGCCAGATGAGATCGGGCTTGGTGCCGATGAAGGAATATCGCCCGCGCACCGAGCCGCCCTCGACGGACTCGAACAGAAAGCTGTTGGGGCGGCCATCGGCGAGCTTGAGGAAGGCCGAGACCGGAGTCTCGAGATCCGCGACGAGCTTCGTCCACACGAGTTGGGGGCGGCCGGCATCGTGGGTCCGAGCGAAGGTTTCGAAGTCCGGGCGGATGGTCACGGCGATACCGAAATGTGCGCGGGGGGAAGGGAAGGGCGCCGTCTGGCGGCGAAGCGATCGGCGGGCGTCAGTTCGTCAACTTGTCGAAGGCGGCGCGGTTGACCTCGATCCGAGTCTTGGCGCGGATCGCGCCGATATATTGCGCAACCAGATCGCCGCCGATTTGCTGGCGAAATTGTTCCTGGAACTGCGCGTATATCTTGGGCTCCTTTGCCGGGTCGGCGGGGATGGTTTCCTTGAGTTTGCCGACGGCGAAGCCGTCCTTGGTCGGGGCCATGACGACATCGCCGGGCTTGGCCTCGAACAGCAGGCCCGAAAGCTGCGGGCTGAGGCCGTGCGTGGGATCGGCGCCCGCGCGCGTGAACGGCGCGGGCAGCATCACGCGCAAACCGCGCTCGCCTGAAACCAGGGCCGCGAGATCGCCGCCCGATTTTGCCTTCTGTACGAGCGCTTCGGCGCGGGCCTTGGCCATGGCCTCGCGCTGGTCGTCCTTCCACGCGGCCACGACCAGTGGCCGGACCTCCGACAGGGCGCGCGGCGCGGACGGCGTCACGCCCTCGACGCGGACGATGAAGTACGAATCCCCGCCCAATTCCGTGAGACGGCTGTCGCGGCCGGATTCCGTGGCGAACGCGGCGCGCAAGACCTCGGGGCGGGAAGCGAGGCCCAAAAGCTGTTGGGCCTTTGGGTCGCGGCCTTGGATGTCGGTGGCGGTGACTTTTTGCGTCGCCAGACCCTGGCGCTTGGCGACGTCCTCGACCGAGGCGCCGCCGGCCAACTCGTCCTCGACCTTGTTGGCGAGCTGATAGAGCGATTCGATCGCCTGCTCGCGTGCCAGCGCCTTGGACAGGACGGGCTTGGCTTCGTCGAAGGATTTCTTGCGCCCGGGCGTGATCTTCGTCACGCGGAAGATGTGCCAGCCGAACGGGCTTTGGGTCGGCGCGACGATGCCGGGTTTCTCGATGGCGAAGACGGTTTCCGCCATTGCCGGCGCTTGCTGTGCGAGCATGTCCTTGGTCAGTTCGCCGGTTGGCACGGCGGCGGCGCCCGTCGCGGCGCGCGCCGCGGCTGCGTAATCCTTGCCCTTTTGGAGTTCGGCGTACACGCGGTCCGCATCGTCCTTGCTTGGCAGCAGGAATTGCTCGGTCGTGCGCAACTCCTTGACCTCGAACTCGGCGTGGCGCACCTCGTATTCTTCCTTCAGCCGCGCGTCGGCGACGACGATGCCCTTGGCCAATTCCTCGGCGTTGAATGACACGATGGTCAAGGCCCGGTATTCGGGCGCCATGAAGGAACGCTCGCGCTCCTTGTAGAAAAGATTCAGCTGATCCTGCTCGGGCTCCTTCACCTCGGCGAAGATCGCGCGGGGAATAACAACCACCTCCGCCACGCGTCTCTCCAGGCGATGGGAAAACAGCGGCTTCAGCATGATCTCCGGCGCGCCGCCGCCGATGCCGATCGCGCTTGCCAATTGGTCGCGCGCGATGCGGCCCCGCAGCACGGCGACGAAGGCGGCTTCGGTGATCTGGTTGTTGGCGAGAACCGCGTCAAGGCGGCGGCGGTCGAACTTGCCTTGCTCGTCGAGCACGGTGGGATCGGAATGAATCATGCGCCGCACGAGCTCGTCGCTGACCGCCACGCCCACGCGCTCGACGCCGATATCGAACAGCACCCGGTTGGCCAGCGCGTCGGCGATCCGGTCCAGGAGACCGAATTGGCGCGCCTGCTCGAGCGTCAACTGCCCGCCCGACATGGCCGACAGGCGGCGCATCTCGCGCTGAAGCTCGACATTGAACTCCGCAAGGCCGACCGAACGGCCCCCGACGCGCACCACGGTCGCTTCCTGGCCGCCGCCGCGGAAGACATCGCCGATGCCCCAAACCCCGAAGGACAGGATCAAAAGCCCGAACAAGGCGAACGCCAGGAATCCCTTGGCGTATTTGCGGATAGTTTGCAGCATCGACAAGATTCCTAGGGGTTCTTCGCGGTGCGAAGGGTTTTTCGCGGTGCGAGGTCATCTTAGGTGCAGGGCCAGTGGGCGGCAACAAGCTCGCGCCGCGCGCACGACCATGCTAGAAGGCCCGCGCCTTCGAACGATACGAAGCGAGCGCCATGACCGCCGCCCGACGCCCCCTGATTGTCGGAAACTGGAAAATGAACGGCCTGCGCGGCGCGGCGCTGGCGTGCGCGCGCGATCTTGCGGCGCGCGCCAAGGCGGCGCCCGCGCTCAAATGCGACGTGGTGCTGTGCCCGCCCGCGACGTTGCTGTGGCCGCTAGGCGAGGCGCTCAAGGGCAGCGCGATCGCGCTCGGCGCGCAGGATTGCCACGCCCGGGATTCGGGCGCCCATACCGGCGACCTCTCCGCCCAAATGATGGCGGAAGCTGGGTGCCGGTATGCGATCGTCGGCCATTCCGAGCGCCGCGCGGCGCACCGCGAAACCGATTCGGCCGTCGCCGCGAAGGTCAAGGCCGCACATGGCGCGGGTCTTGCCGCCATCATCTGTGTCGGTGAAAGCCAGGCCGAACGCGATGGCGGGCGCGCGCTCGCTGTCGTCGCGCGCCAGCTCAAGGCGTCGGTGCCAGAGGGCGCCGACACGTCGAACACCGTCATCGCCTACGAACCCATCTGGGCGATCGGGACCGGGCGCACGCCGAGCGCGACGGAGATCGTCGAGGTCCACGCGGCCCTCCGCGCCGGCTGGGAGCGGGGCGCAGGGGCGAGCCTGCGTGTGCTTTATGGCGGTTCGGTCAAAGCCTCGAACGCCGCCGAAATCCTCGCGCTCGATGGCGTGGATGGGGCCCTGGTCGGCGGCGCGAGCCTCGATGCGGGCGAATTCTGGCGCATCATCGAAAGCTGCCCCTGATGGGGGCGAGACCGCGCGGGACTGGCATTGGGCGAGCGCAGGCCTTACATAAGCGCTTCTAAAGTTCCCCCGCAGGCTCCAGCGCACAATCCGGCCCCCCATGACAACCGTTCTGCTCGTCGTTCATGCCTTCATCGCTCTTGCCCTTGTGGTGACGGTGCTGCTTCAGCGCAGCGAGGGCGGCGCGCTCGGCATCGGCGGCGGCGGCGGGATGAGCGGGTTTCTGACCGGCCGGGCGACGGCGAATATTCTCACGCGTGCGACGGCCGTCCTGGCGGCACTTTTTTTCATTACCAGCATCGCGCTCGCGATCATCGCGGGACAAGGCGGCAAGTCGCGCTCCATCATCGACGATCAGCCCGCAGGCGGGACCACGGCCCCGCTGCCGTCGGACCCGGCGGGTCTGCCCATGGCATTGCCCGCAACCGGTCCGATCGGGGCACCGGGTGCGGCACCCGTGGCTCCCGCCGCAGGCGACCAGGGACCGGCGGCCCCGAGCCGCTGAGTACCCGCCTTGCCGCTGAGTGCCCGCCTTGCCGCTCGCCGGTAAATAATCGCGCATTATCCACAAGATCTTGGGGCTTCGGGCGCGAAGAACGCTTGGGCTCGGTCCTGCCTTGGTGTAAAGTCCGTTACCGATGACGCGTTTCGTCTTCATCACCGGCGGCGTTGTCTCCTCCTTGGGAAAGGGCCTTGCCACCGCGGCTCTTGGCGCGCTGCTTCAAGCGCGCGGATTCAAGGTCCGTCTGCGCAAGTTCGACCCCTATCTGAACATCGATCCGGGCACGATGAGTCCGACCCAGCACGGCGAGGTTTACGTCACCGATGACGGGGCCGAGACCGATCTGGACCTTGGCCATTACGAGCGCTTCACCGGCGTCTCGTCGCGCAAGACCGACAGCGTCACGGCCGGCAAGATTTATTCTTGGGTGCTCCAGAAGGAGCGCCGCGGCGAGTATTTGGGCGCGACCGTCCAGGTCATTCCCCATGTGACCGACGAGATAAAGGCCGCGATCCAGCGCGACGTGGGCGATGCCGACTTCGTGCTGTGCGAAATCGGCGGCACGGTCGGCGATATCGAGGGCCAGCCCTTCATCGAGGCGATCCGCCAGATCGGCTACGAGCTGGGACGCGATCGCTGTCTTTATGTCCACCTGACGCTCGTGCCCCATATCGCCTCGGCGGGCGAGCTCAAGACCAAGCCCACCCAACATTCGGTCAAGGAATTGCTCGGCGTCGGCATTCAGCCGGACATCCTGCTTTGCCGGTGCGACCGGGACATTCCCGCAAACGCACGGCGCAAGATCGCGCTGTTCTGCAATCTGCGTGAAAGCCGCGTCATCCCGGCGCTCGATGCGCGCACGATCTACGAAGTGCCCTTGCAGTACCACAAGGAAGGCTTCGACGATCAGGTGTGCCGCCATTTCGGCGTTGACGACCGCCGCCCGGACCTTTCGCGCTGGGAAAGCATCGTCCGTCGCATCATGCAGCCCGACGGCGAAGTGAACGTGGCGATCGTCGGCAAGTACACGACGCTGCACGATTCCTACAAGTCGTTGATGGAAGCCCTCACCCATGGCGGCATCGCCAACAATGTCCGGGTCAATCTCAACTGGATCGATTCGGAGATTTTCGAGGGCGAGGCGGCCGACGTGGTGCCGCACCTTCAGGGCGCCAACGCCATCCTCGTACCGGGCGGCTTCGGCGAGCGCGGCGCCGAGGGCAAGATCGAGGCCGTGCGCTTTGCGCGCGAGCGCAAATTGCCGTATTTCGGCATCTGCTTCGGCATGCAAATGGCGGTCATCGAAGCGGCGCGCAATCTCGCCGGCCTGCCGAGCGCGAATTCGACCGAGTTCGGCCCTTGCCAGGACCCCGTGGTTGGTCTCATGACCGAATGGACGCGCGGCAACGAGGTCGAGCGCCGCGCCACAAATGGCGATCTCGGCGGCACGATGCGTCTCGGCGCCTATGACTGCGATCTCGCCGCGGGCAGCCTCGTGCGCAAGATTTACGATTCGCCCCGCATCAGCGAGCGTCATCGCCATCGCTACGAGGTCAATATCAACTACAAGGCGATCCTCGAAAAGACGGGCATGCGCTTCGTCGGCATGTCGCCCGACGGCTTGCTGCCCGAAATCGTCGAATGGCCGACCCATCCGTGGTTCGTGGGCGTGCAATTCCATCCCGAGCTCAAATCGCGCCCCTTCGAACCGCACCCGTTGTTCACCTCGTTCATCGAGGCGGCGGTCGAGCAGAGCCGGTTGGTGTAGCGCGCGGTCCCAATTTCCAGTCGCAACTGGGCGCCCCATATATTTGGGTGTCGTTTCGTCATTCCAACCTGGAGCGCTGTCGTGGCCCGCATCCAACGCGTGAAGATCGGCAAGGTCATCTTCGCCAACGACCGCAAGCTGTCGTTGATCGCCGGCCCGTGCGCCCTCGAATCCCGCGCCCACGCCCTGGAGATGAGTCACGCCTTGGTCGAATTGACGGCAAAGCTCGGCATGGGCCTGGTCTATAAGACGTCGTTCGACAAAGCGAACCGTACGAGTCTGTCGAGCGCGCGCGGAATCGGCATGGCCAAGGCCCTGCCCATCCTGGCCGAGGTTCGGGAGAAATGGGGCTGTCCGGTGCTGACCGATGTGCACGAGCCCGAGCAATGCGCACCCGTGGCCGAGGCGGTGGACGTGTTGCAGATCCCCGCGTTCCTCTGCCGCCAGACGGACCTTCTGATCGCCGCCGCCAAGACCGGGCGCGCGGTCAACGTGAAGAAGGGCCAGTTCCTGGCGCCCTGGGACATGGCGAACGTGGTCGATAAGTTCGTCCAATCGGGCAATTCGCGCGTCTTGATCTGCGAGCGGGGCGCCTCCTTCGGCTACAATGCCCTTGTGTCCGACATGCGGGCCTTGCCGATCTTGGCCAAGGGCGGTTTTCCGGTGGTGTTCGATGCCACGCACTCGGTGCAGCAGCCGGGCGGCTTGGGCGGCAAAAGCGGCGGGCAGCGCGAATTCGTGCCCGTGCTCGCGCGCGCCGCCGTCGCGGTGGGCATTGCCGGGGTATTCATCGAGACCCACCGCAACCCCGACAAGGCGCCGTCGGACGGCCCGAACATGGTGCCGCTAAAGCGGCTTCGCGCCCTGCTCGAAACGCTGCTTGCCTTCGACAAGCTCGCCAAGGCCCGGCCGGTGCGCCTCGAGACCTAGCCGGCCAGGTTTAATATGCTCGGTTCGATATGTAAGACACCGGCGACAGGGCGAACGCATTTGGGCTAGAACTGCGCCGTCTTTTTCCGGTGTTTTTCCCCGACGTCTTTCCAAGGTCAGCGTCATGAGCGGCATCGCCGATCTAAAGGCCCGCGAAATCCTCGATTCGCGCGGCAACCCCACGGTCGAGGTCGAGGCGGTACTCGAATCGGGTGCGATGGGCCGCGCGGCCGTGCCGTCGGGCGCCTCCACGGGTGCCCATGAGGCGGCCGAGCTGCGCGACGGCGACAAGGCGCGCTATGGCGGCAAGGGGGTGCTGAAGGCCGTGGCTGCGGTGCGGGGCGAAATCTTCGACGCGGTCTCGGGCCTCGAGGCCCAGGCGCAGGCGGCCCTCGACGAGGCGATGATCGCCCTCGACGGCACGCCCAATAAATCGCGCCTGGGCGCAAACGCCATCCTCGGTGTATCTCTCGCGGTCGCCAAGGCTGCGGCGGCGGAGGCGGGCTTGCCGCTTTACCGCTATATCGGCGGCGCGCACGCCCGGACCTTGCCGGTGCCGATGATGAACATCGTCAATGGCGGCGCGCATGCGGACAATCCGATCGACCTCCAGGAATTCATGATCATGCCGGTCGCGGCGGCGACGATGGCCGACGCGGTGCGGGTGGGCGCCGAAATTTTCCACGCGCTGAAGACGGCGCTGGGTGAAGCCGGCCATGGCACCAATGTGGGCGACGAGGGCGGCTTTGCGCCCAATCTCAAATCCGCCAAGGACGCGCTCGACTTCATCATGCGCGCGGTCGAACGCGCCGGGTATCGGCCGGGCGAGCAGGTAGTGCTGGCGCTCGATGCCGCTTCGACCGAGTTCTTCAAGGGCGGCAAATACGTCATGGCGGGCGAGGGCAAGACCCTCGATGCCGCCGGCATGGTGCGGTATTACGAAGATCTCGTCGCCAAGTACCCGGTCGTCTCGATCGAGGACGGCATGGCGGAGGACGATTTCGTCGGCTGGAAGGCGTTGACGGACGCGCTGGGCAAGAAGGTGCAGCTCGTGGGCGACGATGTGTTCGTAACCAACCCCGCGCGCCTATCGCAGGGCATCGCCGAGGGCGTAGCCAACGCGATCCTGGTCAAGGTCAACCAGATCGGCACGCTGACCGAGACCCTCGAGGCCGTCGAGCGCGCCCAACGCGCGGGTTACTGCGTGGTCATGTCGCACCGCTCGGGTGAAACCGAGGACACGACCATCGCGGATCTGGCGGTCGCGACCAATTGCGGCCAGATCAAGACCGGCTCCTTGTCGCGCTCGGACCGCTTGGCGAAATACAACCAGCTCCTGCGTATCGAGGAAGAATTGGGCCAGGCCGCGCGCTACGCCGGGCGAGCCGCGCTACGCGCGACGTAATACACGGTTTCGAACGCCGAGCACGACCGAACGGATGGGGCAGACGGCATGATTCCCGAGATCGATCTTTACAGCGACACCGCGACCCGCCCGTCCGCAGCCATGCGCAAGGCCATGGCCGAGGCCGAGGTCGGCAACGAGCAAGCCAAGGAAGACCCCACGACCAATCGCCTGCAGGAGATGGCGGCGGAATTGCTCGGCAAGGAAGATGCCGTTTTCGTGCCCTCGGGCACGATGTGCAACGCCATCGCCTACCGCGTGCATTGCGAGCCGGGCGACGAGGCGATCTGCGATAAGACCTGCCACGTCATTCATTTCGAGGCCGGCGGCCCCGCGGCGCTCTCGGGCGTGATGATGCGCCCCTTGGACGGCGTGCGCGGCATCTTCACCGCCGAGCAACTGGCAGCCGCGATACGCAGGCCGCGCCATCACCATCCGCGCTCGCGGCTCTTGTCGCTCGAACAGACCAGCATGGGCGGCGGTGGCTCGGTCTGGCCGCGGCACGCCATCGAGGAGGTCTCGGCGGTGGCGCGCAAGGCGGGTATGGCCGTGCACATGGACGGCGCGCGGCTGATGAACGCTGTCGTGGCCTCGAACATCACGGCCAAGGTCATGGCGGCGCCGGTCGATACGCTCTGGCTTGACCTGACCAAGGGCCTTGGATGCCCGGTCGGCGCGGTGCTGGCGGGTCCGAAGGACTTCATCGAACGGGCCTGGCGCTTCAAGCACCAGTTCGGCGGCGCCATGCGCCAATCGGGCATCATCGCCGCGGCAGGGATATACGCGCTCAAGCACAATGTGGAGCGCCTGGACGAGGATCACGTGAACGCCAAGGCGCTGGGCGAGGCCTTGGGCAATGTGAAAGGGGTCAAGGTCGATCCGGGCCAGATCCAGACTAATATCGTCTTCGCTGATATCTCGGGCACGGGTTGGGACGGCTTCGAGCTCAGCAAGAGGCTCTTATCCGACGGGATCCGGATCGGCGCCTTCAATGCGACGACCATGCGCGCGCTGACCCATCTCGATGTCACGCGCGAACAGTGCCTGGCGGCCGCGCGGGCTTTCGAGACGGCGGTTCTCGAAAAACGGGTGTGAGATTTCTTCGTAATATTTGCGAGTCATATCAAGGGATTGATTCGCGATCATAGCAGGATACTTTAGCTAGCTGATTTTATTGATTATTTTTTGTTGACCGACCGGACTCGGTTGTGATTCCCTAGCGCCATGAACGCGCTGACCGAAGTCCGCCGCCGCCTGCGCCATGCCGGCCTGCCCATTCTAGGCGCGCTGATGGCCGCGTATTTCGGCTATCATGGCCTAACCGGTGAACGCAGCCTGATAACCTATTGGCGGTTGAGTCAGGACGTCGCCGATGCCAAGGCCAAGCTCACCGTGGCGCGGAGCGAGCGTCAGCGCATCGAACACCGCGTGTCCTTGCTGCGCCCTGAAAGCCTCGACCCGGATATGCTGGACGAACGCGTTCGCTGGGCACTTGGGTATATCGCGCCTAAGGAAATCATGGTTTTGCAGAGCGCTCCTGGTAGCCGAAAAAATATCGCCGGGCAGCTCGCGCCAGCGGCGATTAACTGATATTCGGTTAATCCCGGTTTTTATGTTGCACAGCAACAATTTATTCTGTCCTGGTCGCTTGCGTTAGGACTCGCCGCTGTCATCTTCCTGACCTAGTTTGGCGCTTCGACCCCGTCCGCGGGGCTGTCGGATATGTCTTCGACGGGGGAGCGTCATGGTACCAAGCAAGACTCAGGAGGCGGGTTCGACGGCACGCAAGGACTCGCGGCGCAAGGTGGCCGCAGCCGAGCCCCCGACATTGCTCGAGCTCTACCGGCAGATGCTGTTGATCCGCCGCCTGGAGGAGAAGGCCGGCCAGATGTACGGCATGGGCCTCATCGGCGGATTTTGCCATCTCTATATTGGCCAGGAAGCGGTGGTCGTGGGCATGCAGGCCGCGATCCTGCCCGAGGACTCGGTGATCACCAGTTACCGCGATCACGGACACATGCTGGCGTGCGGGATGGACCCGAAGGGCGTGCTCGCCGAGTTGTGCGGGCGGCGCGGCGGATACTCCAAGGGCAAGGGCGGCTCGATGCACATGTTCAGCCGCGAAAAGAACTTCTACGGCGGCCACGGCATCGTCGGCGCCCAGGTGCCGCTTGGCACGGGCATTGCCTTTGCCCATCGCTACCGCGGCAATGGCGCGGTGTGTCTGACCTATTTCGGCGACGGCGCCGTCAACCAGGGACAGGTTTACGAGAGCTTCAACATGGCGGCGCTGTGGAAGCTGCCCGTGATCTACGTCATCGAGAACAACAAATACGGCATGGGCACCGCCATCGAACGCGCTTCCGCGCGCACCGATTTTTATCAGCGCGGCATGGGCCACGGCATTCCGGGCCAGCAAGTGGACGGCATGGACGTGCTGGCGGTGAAGGCGGCCGGGGAGAAGGCGGTGGCGGCCGCGCGCGCCGGCAAGGGCCCGGTCATTCTCGAGATGATCACCTATCGCTATCGCGGCCATTCCATGTCCGACCCCGCGAAATACCGCACGCGCGAGGAGGTGCAGAAAGTTCGCTCCGAGCAGGACCCCATAGACCGCCTGGCCCATCTTCTCGTGGAGGACGGGCACGCGGGCGAGGACGAGCTCAAAGACATCGACCGCCGCATCAAGGCGCAAGTGACCGAAGCGGCGGAATTCGCCCAGAACAGCCCGGAGCCCGATACCGCCGAGTTGTTCACGGACATTCTCGTTCGGGCCTGAGGGAGGGGCGAGACATGGCCGTGGAAATCCTCATGCCGGCGCTATCCCCGACGATGACCGAGGGCAAGCTCGCGCGCTGGCTGAAGCGCGAGGGCGAGGACGTGCGCTCGGGCGACGTGCTCGCGGAAATCGAGACCGACAAGGCGACGATGGAGCTCGAAGCCGTGAACGACGGCGTGCTCGGCCGCATCCTGGTGCCGGCGGGCGCCGAAAGCGTGGCCGTCAACGCGCCGATCGCCATCATCCTCGAGGACGGCGAAAGCGCCGACACCAAGCCCGCGCCCGCTCTTGCATCGCCCGCCCTTGCACCGCCCGCAGCCGCTCCCGCCATGGCGGCGGCCGCGCCTTCCGCTTCGACCGCGATGCCCGCCATGGCGGAGAGCGAATGGACCGGCCCGAGCACGCAGATGACCGTGCGCGAGTGCTTGCGCGACGCGATGGCCGAGGAAATGCGCCGCGACCCGAACGTCTTCCTCATGGGCGAGGAGGTTGGGCAGTATCAGGGCGCCTACAAGGTGAGCCAGGGCCTGCTCGAGGAATTCGGCGAACGGCGGGTGGTGGACACACCGATCACCGAAATGGGTTTTGCGGGTCTCGGCATCGGCGCGGCGATCATGGGGCTTCGGCCGATCGTCGAATTCATGACCTTCAATTTCGCCATGCAGGCGATCGACCAGATCGTCAATTCCGCCGCGAAAACGCATTACATGTCGGGCGGGCAGATCAGCTGTCCCATCGTCTTTCGCGGCCCCAACGGCGCGGCGGCGCGCGTCGCGGCCCAACATTCGCAGGAATACTCGAGCTGGTACGCCCATATCCCGGGCCTCAAGGTCGTGGCGCCCTATAGCGCGGCGGATCACAAGGGTCTGCTCAAGGCGGCAATTCGCGATGGCAATCCCGTGATCGTGCTCGAGCACGAACTGCTTTACGGCCAGTCCTTCGACGTGCCGAACGCGCCCGATTGGATCGTACCCATCGGCAAGGCGCGCATCGCGCGCGCGGGCAAGGACGTGACCGTCGTCGCGTTCTCGCGCATGGTCGGGGTCGCGCTCGAGGCGGCGCGGATTTTGGCGGAGGAGGGCATCGACGCCGAGATCGTCGATTTGCGCACCATCCGCCCGCTCGACGTGGCGGCCATCGTGGCCTCGGTGAAAAAAACCAACCGCTTGGTCTCGGTCGAGGAAGGCTGGCCGGTGTGCGGCATCGGCGCGGAAATGGCGGCGATCGCCATGGAGCACGTCTTCGATTATCTCGACGCGCCGCTCGTGCGCGTGACCGGCGCGGACGTGCCCATGCCCTATGCCGCCAATCTCGAGAAGCTCGCCCTGCCGCAGGCGGCCGACATCGTCGCCGCGTGCAAGCGGGTCTCTTACCGGAGCTGAGGCCATGACCATCAAGATCACCATGCCCGCGCTCTCTCCGACCATGACGGAAGGCGCCATCGCCAAGTGGCACAAACGCGAGGGCGATGCGATCAAGTCCGGCGACGTCATCGCCGAGGTCGAGACCGACAAGGCGACGGTCGAGGTCGAGGCGTCCGAGGACGGCATTCTCGGCCGCATCGTCCAGCCGGAGGGCGCCAAGGGCGTCAAGGTCAACGAGACGATCGCGCTCTTGCTGGAAGAAGGCGAGACGGCGGATGCGCTGAAGGGCGCGGGGTCCGCAGTCCCGGCGCCCGTGGCGGCGAAGCCGGTTTTGGATTCTCCGGCACCCGTCACGACTCCGTCCGCGACCATTCCATCCTCTCGCGCGCCTGCTTCCGGCGCGTCGGCCTCTGGCGCGCCGGTCGCGACCTCGAACAACGGCGCCGAAAGACAATTCGTCTCCCCGCTCGCCCGAAGAATGGCGGAACAGGCGGGGGTCGATTTGGGCGGACTCAAGGGCTCGGGTCCGCACGGCCGAATCGTGAAATCGGATATCGAGGCCGCGCTCGCCGGCCAGGCGGACGCGCCGCGGCCAGCCGTGCGCCTGCCGGCGCCCGCCTCTCTCGGAGCCGCGCGCAAGGCGCTCGCGCTCGCGCCCCCGGCGGCGGGAACGCCCGGATATACCGAGGTTCCGCATTCGACCATGCGGCGCGTGATCGCCAAGCGCCTCGCCGAATCCAAGCGCGACGCGCCGCATTTCTATCTGAGCGTCGATTGCCAGGTGGACAATCTTCTGGCCTTGCGTGCGGACCTGAACGGACGTGCGTCCAAGGACGGCGCCGGGGCGTACAAGATTTCGCTCAACGATTTCGTCATCCGCGCGATGGCGATCGCCTTGCGCAAGGTCCCTGCCGCGAACGCCTCGTGGGGGGCCGACGCAGTGCGCATCTATGACGGTGTCGATGTCTCGGTCGCGGTCGCCATTCCGGGCGGCCTGATCACGCCTGTCGTCCGCGCGGCGCACGCCAAGGGCTTGGCCGAGATCGCGCACGAGATGAAATCGCTCGCGGAGAAGGCGCGGGCGGGTAAGCTCGCGCCCGAGGAATATCAGGGTGGCACGGTTTCGCTGTCCAATCTCGGTATGTACGGGGTGAAGGAGTTTTTCGCCGTCATCAATCCACCGCAGGGTTGCATCCTCGCGGTGGGCGCGGCCGAACGGCGCCCGGTGGTCAAGGAAGGCGCGCTCGCCGTCGCGACGGTCATGAGTTGCACGTTGTCGGTAGATCACCGCGTCGTCGACGGCGCGGTCGGCGCGGAGTTCCTTGCCGCGTTCAAGAAATTGATCGAAGATCCCGTGACCATGCTGCTTTAGCCCGCAACGCCATGGCCGCGCAAAACTTCGACCTGGTGATTCTTGGCGGCGGGCCGGGCGGCTATGTCGCGGCCTTGCGCGCAGCGCAGCTCAAGCTCTCCGTCGCCCTCGTCGAGCGCGAGCATCTGGGCGGAATCTGCCTCAACTGGGGTTGCATTCCGACCAAGGCCCTGCTGCGCACGGCGGAACTGCTCGCCAATATCCAGCACGCCGAGCAATTCGGCATCACGGTCGGTCCGGTCGGCTTCGACATCGAGAAAATCGTCAAACGTTCGCGCCAAGTCTCGGCTCAGCTCACGCGCGGCGTCGGTTTTCTGCTCAAGAAAAGCAAGGTCGCGGTGTTCGACGGCCATGGCCGGCTCGACGGTCCGCGCGGGGTCGTGGTGGAAAAAGACGGCAAGACCGTCGCCACGCTCGCCGCCAAGAACGTGATTCTGGCCACGGGTGCGCGGGCACGGGCGCTGCCGGGATTGGAGCCCGACGGCAAACTCGTTTGGACCTATAAAGAAGCCATGGTGCCGACGGCCATGCCGAAATCCTTGTTGGTCGTGGGTTCGGGCGCGATCGGCATCGAATTCGCGTCGTTCTACCGCGCGCTCGGCGCCGAGGTGACGGTCGTCGAGGTTCTTCCGCGCATCCTCCCGGTCGAGGACGAGGACATCTCGGCCTTCGCCCAAAAGCAGTTCGTCAAACGCGGCATCAATATCCTGACCGGCGCGACCGTGAAATCGCTGGTCAAGCGCGCGGACGGCGTGACCGCGAAAATCGAGAGCGCGGGCCGGGCGAGCGAGGTTTCGGTCGAGCGCGCCATCATGGCCGTCGGCATCACGGGCAATGTCGAGAATATCGGCCTTGAGAGCACGAAGGCGAAGGCCGAGCGCGGCCATGTCGCGGTGAACGAATGGGCCGAGACGGCGGAGCCGGGGCTTTACGCCATCGGCGATCTCGCGGGGCCGCCCTGGCTTGCGCACAAGGCGAGCCATGAGGGCGTGATCGCGGTCGAACGCATCGCGGGCGTGAAGGGGTTGCAGCCGCTCGATGCGCGGCGCATTCCCGGCTGTACGTTCTGCCAGCCCCAGATTGCCAGCGTGGGATTGACCGAGGCGGCCGCCAAGGCCCAGGGGCGCGAGGTGCGGGTCGGGCGCTTCCCCTTTATCGGCAATGGCAAGGCGATCGCGCTCGGCGAGGCCGAGGGCCTGGTAAAAACCATATTCGACGCGCGCACGGGCGAGCTGCTCGGCGCGCACATGGCGGGCGCGGAGGTGACCGAGTTGATCCAGGGCTATGCCATTGCCATGGCGCTCGAATCGACCGAGGCCGAGCTCATGCATGCGGTTTTCCCGCACCCGACGCTGTCGGAAACAATGCACGAGAGCGTGCTTGACGCCTATGGCCGCGCCCTCCACATATAAGGCGATGCTGTGGAATGGTGGAATGATCTCGGCTGGTGGATCGATGTCAGCGAAGTCGCTCGCAATTTCGGCATCGTTGCGGCAGGTGCTACAGGCCTTCTGATCGCTTGGCTAAGAGTCCGAGCCGCCAACAGGCAAGCCCGCGCGTCCATCGATCAGTCCGAGACCGCTCGGAGAGCGCACGTGGCGGAGATCTTCAAGGATGCCGTTGGACTATTGGGCGGGGACAGGCTTGAAATACGTCTTGGTGCTATACTGACATTGCGCCAGATAGCGGATGGTTTCGCCGAGTATCGAGGTTACGTCATCGAAGTGTTGAGTGCCTATCTTCGGAACCGGGCACTCGAACCTTCCGAGGGGGAAGCGGTGCCGCCGGATATCAAGGCGATCATGGCGATGCTCGAGGAACGCTTGAGCGAGGATTGAGGAATGAAGGCGGCTGGTTCAAAGGAGGAATTGTCTCGGCTCGTTGATCTCACGGGGGCGGTGATCGCTCGAACGAGCCTTCGGCATGCGAATCTGACCGATGCCATTCTCTCGGGTGCCAATTGCAGTTACGTGGATTTTCGGGGCGCGAACATGCTTCGAACGAAACTAAGGGGCACAATCCTCGTCGGTGCCTTGCTGTCGGAGGTCAAGAATCTCACTCGGGAGCAAGTCTCGGAGGCAATCTTCGATCACACGACCGTTCTTCCAGACTATCTCTCCGACATGCGGCCAAAGGCGGCCGAATGAGTTCCGCGCCGAGCACCGTCGATTCCGCAACCGCCGCGGCGGCGCAAGGCGCGGCTCCGCGCAAGCCCGCGTGGATTCGCGTCAAGGCACCGACCTCGGAGGGCTATGCCGAGACGCGCCGCCTCATGCGCGCGCACAAGCTCAACACGGTGTGCGAGGAGGCCGCCTGCCCGAATATCGGCGAGTGCTGGCAACAAAAGCACGCGACCGTGATGATTCTCGGCGACACCTGCACCCGCGCCTGCACCTTCTGCGCCGTGAAAACCGGCATGCCGGGCGCGGTTGACATCCTTGAGCCCGCGCGCGTGGGCGCGGCCTTGGCCAAGCTCGACCTCGCCCATGTCGTCATCACCTCGGTCGACCGCGACGATCTGGTCGATGGCGGCGCCGGGCAGTTCGCCGCCGTGATAGGCGAGATCCGAAGCCGCGCGCCGAACACCTCGATCGAGGCGCTGACCCCGGATTTTTTGCGCAAGGACGGCGCGATCGAAACCGTCGTCGCCGCCAAGCCCGATGTTTACAACCACAATCTCGAGACCGTGCCGCGTCTTTATGCCGAGGTGCGGCCGGGCGCGCGCTATTTTCACTCGCTGCGCCTGCTCGACCGGGTGAAGCAGATTGCTCCGGCGATGTTCACCAAATCGGGCCTCATGGTCGGCCTCGGCGAGACGCGCGAGGAGATCCATCAGGTGATGGACGATCTCCGCGCGGCGAACGTCGATTTCCTGACCATCGGGCAGTATCTGCGGCCGACGCCCAAACATCATGCGGTCGAGCGCTTCGTTCACCCGGACGAGTTCGCCGCCTACGCGACGATGGCGCGGGGCAAAGGTTTTCTCATGGTCGCAGCCTCGCCGCTCACGCGCTCGTCCTACCACGCGGGCGAGGATTTTAGGCGCATGAAGGCGGTGCGCGCGGCGCGGCTCGCCCAAGGTTGATGCCCAAATACGCCGAACGGCGGCTTTTGTCCTTCACCGCCGAGCAGCTCTTCGACCTCGTCGCCGATGTCGAGCGTTACCCTGAATTTCTGCCCTGGTGCATCGCCGCGCGCATAAAGCGGCGCGAGGGCAATGTGCTGTCGGCTGAGCTCGTCATCGGGTTCA